>JASFTK010000047.1:0-11441 GCA_050053595.1 Candidatus Bathyarchaeota archaeon
ACTGATAATCGAGGACCTCAGTGAGCTGCTCCAGTATCACGTCACCACCTACTTCAACAATGAGGTCTCGGGAATCCCCCCTGCTCGCCACAGGAGTGGAAGGACCCTCAAGAGCCTCGCCCAACGGATCAAGGGGAAGGAGGGCAGGTTCAGAGGTAATCTTTCGGGGAAGCGGGTTGACTATTCTGGCCGGACGGTCATCTCTCCCGACCCTAATCTGGATATCAATGAGGTTGGGGTCCCAGTGCATATAGCGACCAGGTTGACAGTGCCGGATGTAGTCACCGAGAGGAACCTCAAGGAGATGCAGAAATTCATCCGGAACGGCCCTTACAAGCATCCAGGCGCTCTATACATCATCAGACCAGACAATAAGCGGATCCGGTTGGAGTTCGTGACCGAGAAGGATACTGTCGCCCAAGCCATAGAGCCGGGGTACATCATTGAGCGCCACCTCAAAGACGGGGATGTCGCCCTCTTCAACAGACAGCCCAGCCTCCATAGAATGAGCATCATGGCTCACAGGGTCAAAGTTCTCCCCTATAAGACCTTCAGAATGCACCTGACAGTCTGTCCCCCATATAACGCTGACTTCGACGGGGATGAGATGAACCTCCATATCCCCCAGAGTAAGGAAGCCCAGACAGAGGCGAGGCTATTGATGCAGGTGCAGGACCAGATCCTCTCACCAAGGTATGGAGCCCCCATCATAGGGGCCACCAAGGACTTTATCACGGGCGCCTACCTCCTGACGAGACAGGAAACAAGTCTCACCGACGACGAGGTCGGTAAACTCATCGCCGCGACCGACTATTCAGGGAAGGATCCAGAGCCCGTCGAAACAGATCCAGAGCCCCTGTGGTCAGGAAAGGATATCTTCAGCCTCTTCATGCCAGAGGACTTTAACTTTGTGACTCGAGCGAATATCTGTAGGCACTGCTCGGAATGTGTTCGAGAGCAGTGTCAGTATGACGCTTATGTCACCATTAGGAAGGGCAGGTTGGAAACTGGCGTCATAGACAAGAACACCATCGGAGCTGAGAGGGCTGAGACGATCTTCCATAGGATCATCAAGGACTATGGCACCGATGCGGGACACGATTTCCTCAACAATGTCACTAAGCTCATAAACGAGTTCCTTAGTATCAAGGGGTTCACTTTCTCCGTCGACGAGCTCACCATCGACTCCAAGGACAAATCCAGCATCAGCAGGGTTATGAGGCGTATGGAGAGGAATGTCGATAAACTCATTGATGATTACAACACCGAACAATTGGAGAGGCTCCCAGGCCAAAATCTACAGGAGACCTTCGAGATTCAAGTGATGAACGAGCTGGCAAAGGCCAGGGATAAGGCTGGAGAGGCTGCTGAAGCGGGTCTGGAGATGTCCAACGCGGGTATGGTCATGACCCGGAGTGGTGCCAGAGGTTCCAGCCTCAACATAGGCCAGATGATGGGGAGCGTTGGACAGCAGGCTATCCGTGGTAAGCGGATCATGAGGGGTTACTCAAACCGGACACTCCCCCACTTCAGGAAACTAGACCCCGCCCCCGAAGCACGAGGGTTCGTCTACAACTGCTATCGGGATGGTTTGGAACCCATCGAGTTCTTCTTCCACTCCATGGGAGGTCGGGAGGGTCTAGTCGACACCGCGGTACGGACCCAGCAGAGCGGCTACATGCAGCGTAGGCTCATCAACGCTTTAGAGCATCTCAGGGTGGAATACGACGGCACCGTCAGAAACTCCGCTGGCGACATCATCCAGTTCGCCTATGGTGAGGATGGCGTCGACCCAGCGAAGAGTGACCATGGAAAAGCCGTCAATGTCAGCAACTTAATTGAGAGGGTCAAGATCGCCATGGATGAAGGCTCAGCAGCTTCTGATAAGTACATCGACAAGATGTTGGAGGAGAATATTGAGGTCCTCACCCCGAGTCTCGTAGAGGAGCTTAAGAGACGCCTCAAAGATTCTGGGATGACCGAAGAGGGGGTCAACACAGTCATTGAGACAGTGGTCCGGAATTACGACTTCAGCCTCGTGGAACCCGGGGAAGCTGTAGGCACCATCGCAGCTCAGTCCATCGGTGAACCAGGCACCCAGATGACCCTAAGGACATTCCACTACGCAGGAGTAGCAGAGCTCAACGTCACCTTAGGCCTGCCTAGGCTCATCGAGCTGGTAGACGCCCGGAGGCAACCATCCACCCCCGTGATGAATATTTACCTCGACTCGAAACATAGGAGGAGCCAGAAGAAAGCCCGCCAGGTTGCTGAGAAACTCACCTATACGGTGGTGGATGACGTCATTGACAAGATAAACGTTGACCTCAGGAGAGACGCAGTTGTGGTCACCCTCTCCCCCGAGTTGATGGAAGACTTCAATATCACCATCGAGGAAGTCGAGGACGCCCTCCCCATGGATTACGCGAAGAAGGACGACTATACCTTCCTGATCTCCCTCGAAGAGGAGAGATCAAAGGACCCCGACAAACTCATCGAACAGATCAGTGAGACCGCCATAAGGGGAATACCTGAGATAAAGAGGGTATTAACTAATTACGAGAACAGGGAATGGGTCATCAGGACTGACGGCTCCAACCTGGAAGGCGCCCTCAGTATCGAAGGGGTCGACCCCACCCGGACGACGACCAATGACATCCACGAAACAGAGGCGATCCTGGGCATCGAGGCTGCTAGGAACTCGCTGATGAAAGAAGCCCACTCTGTACTGGAGGAACAGGGATTAGACGTCGATATGAGGCACGTCATGCTGGTCTCAGATATCATGACCAACACCGGCGAGATACAGCAGATAGGTCGCCACGGTATCAGCGGAAAGAAGAACAGCGTCCTCGCAAGGGCTGCTTTCGAGTTGACCATCCAGCACCTGATGAACGCAGCTATAAGGGGGGAGAGCGATCCCCTTAAGGGTGTGATCGAGAACATCATTGTCGGCCAGTCGATGCCCCTAGGTACGGGGAGCGTCGAGCTGTTCATGACCATGGGAGGGAAGCATGATGAGTAGCGTCGACCACGAGCTACGGAGGGCCATCAACACCGGTCGGGTCCACTTAGGCTCCAAGGTCGCCGTCAGGGAGATGAGGCGGGGTAGAGCCCGGATGGCGATACTCTCCTCTAACTGCCCGTTCGAGACTGTGGAAGAGATCGAGAATCTCGGGAAACTCTCCGGTACCCCCGTACTATATCATCAGAAGGACAGCGTGGACATGGGGATCCTCTGTGGGAAACCTTTCCCCGTCTCGACTATCATTATCAGCGATCCTGGGGATTCCAAGATCCTCGAGCTGATGGAGGGATAGGATGCTCAGCAACATAAAGATAACCGAGAACGAGATGAGATACATGGCCCTCCTCGGTAACATGACCGGTGCCACCATCGTCGATTGTATACTAAAGGATGAGGACGATACCATCATCTTCGCGGTGAAGAAGGGGGAGGTCGGACTTGCTGTTGGTAAGGGCGGTGAGAAGATCAAGAGGTTCCGCCGGATGACCAACAAACATGTGGAGGTCTATGAGTATATTGATAAGCCGGAGGAATTCATCAGGAGCGCCTTGAAACCAGCCAAGGTGAAGGACATAAGGCTGGTGGACAGGGTCGGGGGCAGCCGCATCGCGATGGTGAACGTGGTCTCCAAAGACAAGGGGATTGCGATAGGTCGTAACGGGCAGAACATCAAGAAGATCAGGTTCCTGGCTAAACGTTATTTCGGCTTAGATACGATTGTTATAAATTGACCCAGACAACCCTAAAAGATCCCAAGGTTGGGCTTTATCAGGGCGGGAAAATCTAAATCACCCTCACTGGATCTATCTGTGAGGCGATAGTATGGTTGGCCCGCACAGATTCCCGACGGGGAAGCTACCCCAAGACATCCTGAAGCGTGTAGTGTTCGGTAGGTTGGGTGTCCCGAGTGACCGTGTGCTCCAGGGGCCCCAAGTAGGTGAGGATGCCGCTGTCATCGAGATGGGTGAACAGGTCCTTGTGGTGGCAACGGACCCCATAACAGGGGCTGTCGGGAATGTGGGGTGGTTGGCTGTCCATATCAACGCCAATGATGTCGCCTCCACCGGGGCTAGGCCGCGTTGGTTCCTCTGCGTAACCCTGTTACCGGAGGGTGCAGGGGAAAGGCTCTTGGAGGGGATTATGGAACAGATCCACTCGGCCTGCCTTGAGATAGGCGTCTCCTTGATAGGGGGGCACACGGAGACCACTCCCGGGTTGGAGAGGCCGATCCTCATCGGGTTCATGATGGGTGAGGCTGCCCCAGGCAGTTATATCACTACAGGGGGTGCCCTGGCAGGGGACGCAATAGTGATGACAAAAGGGGCTGGGATCGAGGGGACCGCGGTCCTGGCCGGGGATCTCAGGGGTCTACTGGAGGGGCGGATCGACAGCCCCCTACTGGAGTCGGCTGAAGAGTTCACCAAGCGGATCAGCGTGGTCCCCGAGGCGATGGAGGCGATGAAGGTAGGGGGTGTACACAGCCTCCATGATCCGACGGAAGGCGGGGTTCTGAACGGGGTCTGGGAGATGGCTGAGGCAGGTGGTGTAGGTGTCGAGGTATGGGAGTCCGAGATACCAGTAGCGGAAGAGACAAAGGCTGTGTGCGACGCGCTGGGGGTGGACCCGCTGAAGCTGATGGGGTCTGGGGCGTTGTTGATTGTTGTTGAGTCAGGGAGGGTCAAGGACCTGCTCTCGGGCCTCGATGATATAGGGGTGGACGCGTCACAGATAGGTCTGGTCAAACCCATGGGGGAGGGAAGGGTGCTGGTGCGGAAGGATGGGAGTAGAGTGGTGATCGGGGCTGTGGACCAAGATGAGGTTTACAGGGTCCTAGATCAGCACGGCTTCATGGATCAGGAGCCCAGTGACTGACCTACTTTAAAGGGTCCATGTGTAAATAATTCTTGGATGTCGTCCGCTGAGAGGGCTGCTGACCTACTACTGGACTTGGAGCCTGAGGAGTTCAGGGTACTCCAATCTATCGAGCTCGGTATGTCCAGCTACAGCCAGGTCCCGATGGATGAGATCCTCAAGTATACCGGCATGCCCCAGAGTGAGGTGGAATACAGGCTGAGGGAACTCGACAAGAAAGACCTCATCTACAGGAAGCCTGAACCATTCCCGGGCTATGTATTGAACTATACTGGTTATGATTCGCTCGCCCTCAACGCCTTGGCCAAGGCTGATATCCTCAACTCTCTCGGGCAATCCCTGGGGGTCGGGAAGGAGGCGGACATATTTGACGGCATCACCGACGAGGGGGAGAGGGTGGCTGTCAAGTTCCACCGTCTTGGGAGGACAAGTTTCAGGGAGACGAGGAAGAAGAGGGACTACATCCAAAGGAGGGGCCACACCCCCTGGAGTTACCAGTCGAGACTCGCAGCTGAGAAGGAGTTCAGCGTCCAGAGTATCGCACACGATGGAGGGGTCTCGACCCCCAGACCCATACACCAGAATAGACACGTTGTAGTGATGGGTTTCATCGACGGCTACAACCTCAACGATGTCGACGTACTGGATGACCCTTCGGGCTTCCTTGACGATATCCTATACAACGTTGAGATGACCTATAAGGTGGGTCTGATCCACGCCGATCTCAGTGAGTACAATATAGTTGTCCAGAAGAACGGGATGGTCCTCCTCATCGACTGGCCGCAAGCCGTCCCCACGGACCACCCCAACGCCGAGGGGCTTTTGAGGCGAGACATCTGGAACGTACTCCATTACTTCAAACGCAAGTTCGGAGTCGAGAGGGATCTCGAGGAGACCATCAAGTCGGTGAAGGCTTAGGGCCTCCATCCCTCGAGGAGAGCGACGAAGATCGAGGCGGCCGTGAGATCCGCCGTGGTCCCGGGGTTGAGGGCGCCACCTGTCGCGTGGAGCTCATCGTCCAGTGCCAACATCATCTCAGCCCCCCTCACTGAACGCGCACCCCCCACCTCCAGGATCTCCCCGGCTCTCAGGCTCACCTCCCTGGCCTTCTCGACCCCCGATTTCCTGGCGATAAGGGAGTCGGGGGTCTCCGATAATAGGTGGAGAAAGGTATCGACCACAGAGGTGTTGACTTCCCCCGTGTCCTCTAGAGCCCCCTTCAGGTAGGGGTACCCTGTCTCGAAAGTCAATTCGAAGTAGGTCACCCACTCCCGGCAGATTGTGTCCCGGTCCGCGCATTTATTGAAGATCGAAGGGGGGGTTATCCCTTCGCTCAGTATCCTCTCCTTTGACCCCTCATCCTTGACGTCGAGTTCCTTAACCCTTCCCAAATTTCTGGGGGTCATAGCGAGACTTATCGCCTTGTACAGGTCAACTGAGTCCTCAGGGGTTGTGCTTTGAACGACCTCTGTCAGGTATTCCCTGAGGGCGTTGGCCTCGACCTCGCCGTTTTGATGTAGGGTAGCTCCAGTTGCGGCAGCCAAGGGGGCGAACAACAATATCACCCCGAGGTTGACATTCCCCCCTGTCTGCCACGTCATAGACTCAGTGGCGGCTTCCAGCACAGCACTCCCGATGCCGATCTCGCCCCACAATATGGAGCCTGAGGATGCATCGTATCCATTTAGCGCGAGACCCCTCATAGCGGGGCTTATTGCGACACCCCCTGCCAAGAAGTGTTCGTATATCGTGTCTGGGAGGTCTCTGGTCCTGTGGACGTTCCCTGGCTTGGGGTAGGCTGAGACCTCTAGCAGGGCTGCGAGGCTGGCGCATCGTCCCACATAGTCTCCTACTTCCTCCCTCCTCATTGGATTCCAAGCCACAGTTCTCCGATTCCGCTTATAAGCTCCCCTCCAGTTATGATCAGGGGATGAAGGACTCTGAGATCAGCCCCCTCGAGGGGGACTATATCGAGACCATGGAGGGGTTGCTCTTCGCGGTCAAGGGGATACATCACCCTCCGGGCTATACCATAGCCTACCTCAGATACATCCCAGACCCCCAAGGCAGACGGGAGAAGGGAGGTCGGAGGTATAGGAGGCTCTACGACATAGGAGAGACAGACGATATTCTCAGGAGGAAATACCCACAGTACCTGAACAAGATCGAGAGGAAATCCATCACCCTCCAATCAGTCCCTGACGACTTTGTACGTAGGAGATACAACCCCAGGGAGATGCTTGACGAGATACTAGAGGCGCCAGAGGGTGCTCTGGAGGAGACCATCTTAAAGCTGGTGAGGTCGCTAGAGGAACAAGGTGCATCCCCCAAAGTAATGGGGATCTCGGGATCGGTCCTAGTAGGCTTAGCCGGGCAGGGTTCCGACATTGACCTGATATCTTATGGGAAGGAGGAAGGGCGGAGGTTCTATGAGATCCTCAAAGAACTCCGAGAGGAGGGGGACTTGATTAGGCCCTACAACGCCAAGTCTGTTCGGGGGGTCGTCGTTGCTCGTTGGGGCGACACGGGGCTTGACCTCGACCTCCTCACCCTTATCGAGCAGCGGAAGGTCCTCCACGGGCTGGTGGATGGGAGGGACTACTTTGTGAGGCTGGTGAAGCTTCCCCAAGAGTTTGAGGAGGAATATTCACAGCCTGTGGGGGTTGTCAGCCTGAAGGGGGTGGTGGGGAACATCTCGGACTCGATATACACCCCATGCATATACCGGATCAAAGGCATCCACTTCTTAGGAGGGTTTAGAGGCCCGGAGCCCTCAGAACTACTGAGCTACAGGGGGAAGTTCACAGAGCAGGCAGAGGAAGGTGATATAGTGGAATTGAGGGGGACCCTTGAGAAGGCTATCCGAGAAGGTCAGACCGTCCACAGGATAGTGTTGGGGGCAAAGGGCGACTATCTTGTCCCCGTAGACTCGTTTGAGGGATAAGTTTTTGTGGTGGATTTCTCCGTTTCAATACATCTCCGGAGTTGATATGGCTGTCTAAGAAAGCCGGTTTCGTGCTTCTCCTTGATGATATGGGACTCATCAAGGGGAGGATCCACGAGGCCATACTGACCACGGTGAACCGGGACGGGTCATACAACCCAGCCCCGATGGGGGTCACTAGAGCTGGACCCGAGACCCTAGAGCTTAGGCCATTCAAGTCAAGTGCGACCTACGGGAACCTGAAGCGGAACCAGAGGGCGTGCGTAAATGTGACTGATGATCCAGGACTGTTCCTCACCACCGCCTTCAAAGAAGCAGACTTACACAGCTTCAGACCGCCAACCATCGACGATGAGATGAGACTCAAAGACGCAGAAGCCCATATTTTTATCAGGACGTCGAAGAGCCAGGACATCTCAGAGGATCGGGCCAGCTTCATATGCCTTGTCGAAGGGATCGAGGCAGAATATATGAGGCCCAAGATCTTCAGCAGGGGGAAGGCAGAGGCTATTGAGGCTGTAATCCACGCTACTCGGATCGAAGTTTTTTCCAAGGAGGGGAAACTAGGAGAGGTGGAAAGGTTGATTAGACTTTCCGCAGAGTGTAAAGATGTGATCGAAAGAGTTTCAAAGCCTGGATCCGTCGAGGTGAGGGTAATCAGGGAGCTGGAGAGGATGATAGCCAGTTGGAGGGATGCGGGATAGAGATCACGGTCACTACACCCTCCAGACTACACTTCAGCATGATCGACCTGAGGGGGGACCTCGGCAGGATCCACGGTAGCGTAGGGGTCGCCATAGACAGGCCGAGGATCGTCCTCAATGCCAAGAAAGCCCCTGAGATCACCACAAGTGGCCCCAGGGCTGAGAGGGTTAAAGAGTTTGCCAGGTTGATCCTAAAGGAAACAGGAGTGAGTGGAGGCGTCGAGTTCGAACTGGTCTCCGACATCCCTGAGCACTCTGGCTTCGGATCTGGCACCCAACTCGGCCTTGCCGTGGGTACAGCCATCTCTGAACTTTATGGCTTGGAGTTGATGACCGAGGAGATCGCCATCACATTGGACCGCTCGAGGCGCTCGGGTATAGGCACCTACGCCTTCAAGTATGGGGGTTTCATAGTCGACGGCGGACATAGGACCGATAGTAGGCGGGGGATACCCCCCCTGATATTCAGGTCCGACATACCAGAAGATTGGCTCTTCGTCATCGGCGTCCCTGAGATAGATGGCAGGCACAGCGGTTCTGTTGAGACCAACGCTTTCAAGAGGCTGGAGCCACCGCCCGCCGAGTTGACTAGCGAGATATCTCGGATTGTACTCCTCCAGATGATCCCCGCCATCATCGAAAGGGACATAACCACCTTCGGCAAGGCGATGACCAGCATCGACTTCAGGTTCGGGGACTTTTTCAAGGACATCCAAGGCGGGAGGTTCACACACCCCATCATCGAAGCCGGGGTCCACCATCTCCTGGAGACAGGGGCCCTAGGTGTGGGCCAGAGTTCGTGGGGCCCAGCGTTCTACGGATTGGTCGATGGCGAGGTCCAGGCCCGAACGATAATGGAGAGCCTTGAGAGGTTCCTCAAAGAGGTAGGGAAACGGGGGGAGGTTTTTGTCGCTAAACCCCACAACCACGGCGCTGTCGTCGTGAGGAGCGATAACTGAGTTCTAGGGGGAGCGTGGCGCAGCCCTGAAGGTCCTCATGGTCACCGGGAAGCTCGCCTCTGAGAGCATTAGGTGGAAGGTCGGGGGCTCAGAACACGAGGTTAAAGTCTACCCCCTTAGCGTTTCAGTCGCCGCGTTCATCACCCCAAGTTACGCCGCTGACCAGCTCAGGCAGATCAGGGGGGATGCATACGATCTCATCCTGCTCCCTGGGACTGTGAGGGGGGATGTAACACAAGTGGAGGAGGCCACGGGCATCCCGACATTCAAAGGCCCCTCAAGCGTCAATGACCTCCCACTCCTACTGGAGCTCCTCGGAGAGCTTGAGCTCTCGAAGACCCAGTCGGCCTCTGAGCTGCTCTCGGAAGCCCGACAGGAGAGGGCGCTGAGGGAGATCTCCCTGATCGAGGAGAACTGGCAGACGATATTGGAGGAGCACGGGGGGATGGTGATCGGGAGTGGGAGCCGGGAGCTCGCCGTTGGCAGAGCGTTCCCCATGAGGGTGATCGCCGAGATCGTCAATGCCCCCACCCTCGAACCAGAGTCCGTCGAAAAACGGGCACAATACTACGAGAGAGAAGGGGCCAACATCGTCGATATCGGGATGCTCGCAGGCGATCCGAAGCCCGAGGTGGCTGGAGAGATGGTGGAGACAGTGAAAGGGGCCGTAGACCTCCCGGTGAGCATAGACACCCTCAACCCCGCAGAGATCAAGGCCGCGGTTGAAGCGGATGTCGACCTGGTCCTCAGCATAGACAGGGGGAACATGGAGGAGCTTGCACCCTACCTCTCTAACATCCCGGTCGTGGTCCTCCCAACAAACATGAGTGAGGGGTTCATGCCAAAGGGGGCCAAAGAGAGGGTCGATTTCCTGATGGAGAATATCGAGAGAGCGAGAGAGCTCGGGATCAATGAGATCATCGCCGACCCAGTGCTGGAGCCCGCCGTAAAGCCTGGCCTCCTCAAGTCCCTGGAGGCTTACAGGCTCTTCAGGCTTGAAGATGAGACCACCCCGGTACTATACGGCCTCGGTAACGTAACTGAGCTCATCGACATCGACTCCCCAGGGGTCAACGGCCTCCTCACAGCTCTGGCCAGCGAGGTCGGCGCAGACCTGTTGTTCATCCCAGAGCACAGCGCCAAGGCCAAGAGGAGTGTCAGAGAGACAGCTAGAGCAGCGAAGATGATGTACCTCGCCCAGGAGAGAGGGATACCCCCCAAGGATCTGGGGATCGACCTCCTCATCCTCAAGGAAAAACGGTGGGAAGAACCCCCATACGACAAGAGCGTCGAGGAAACCGTCAAGGTCCTACCAGCCGAACTTGAAGAGAACATTGAGATGGACAGACGGGGTTGGTTCACAGTCCAGGTAGACAGGGATGCACGGGATATAGTCGCCACCCACTACAAAGACTCCGGAACCCCCAATATGGTGATACGGGGGAAATCAGCCAGAGAAGTCTACCAGACAGCCATCCGAGAAGGACTGCTAGGAAGACTGGACCATGCTGCATACCTCGGGAAAGAACTGTACAAAGCCGAGACAGCCCTCCTCATAGGGAGATCATACACCCAGGATGAACCTCTGTTCTAACAAACCAGCCCCACAGAAACCGACCACAAGCCCCCCCAAAAAAGTAACCCTATGAATGTGAGCGACAGAAAAATACCCATCCTCTACTCGCGAACAGACTGACACCAACTGAGAAAAACGCCATCAATACCAGACAAATTACTCACTGGACAAGGAAAACTCCACACAATCACAATACCTAAAAAATTAAAAATGTTAAAATACCTTAATAAAGCCCCTATTTATTACATAGATAACACAACATCCTGGGGGCTTATCACACCCTACCGACGCGAATAAACCACTCAACACGGGGCTCAGAGAGCCTTGTTCCGCTTCCAATCAACATATCCATCCAAAA
>JASFTK010000048.1:0-11377 GCA_050053595.1 Candidatus Bathyarchaeota archaeon
AGGAAGCTCATGGACCAGGGTATCTACGGGAGACTCAAGAGCAGCGACCCGCCGATCACTATACCCGCGTGGACGGTGATGGTGTCGAGCAAGTCCCCTGGCGTTTTAGGGCTTTACGGGTTCCGCCACAGACGGGATAACTCGTACAAGGATATCTGGATCGCTTCGTCGAACAAGGTGAGAGAGAAACGGATCTGGGATTATGTCTCAGAGGGGGGAGGCAAGACCTGTCTGGTTGGGGTCCCCCCCAGTTATCCCCCTTTTCCCATAGATGGATGGATGATTGGGGGATTCATTACCCCCGACACCAATAGGGACTACACCCATCCAAAGGAGCTTGGACGTGAGATAAAGGAGATTGTCGGGGATTACCCTGTGGACGTCGAGTTCCGCATTGAGGACAAGCGAGGCCTGACTGAGGGAGTTTTCGACATGACCGAGAAACACTTTGAGGTCATCAATCATCTCGTGAAGTCAAAGGACTGGCGGTTCTTCATGTTCGTAGAGATAGGCCTCGACCGGATCCATCACGCTTTCTGGAAATATTTCGATGAGACCCATCACCTCCATGAGACAGGGAGTGAATTTCAAGACATCGTGGAAGACTATTACATTCTTCTAGACAAAAAAATTGGGGAGCTATTAGAGTTACTAGATGACGACACAATTGTCTTCGTTGCCTCAGATCACGGGGGGAAGCCTATGAAAGGGGCTTTCTGCTTCAACAGTTGGCTGGAGAAAGAAGGCATCCTCAAACTGAAGGAGCCCGTGGACGGGATCAAGAGACTGAACGAAGTCGAGGTTGATTGGGGAAATACGGTTGCCTGGGGTTGGGGGGGGTATTATGCAAGGGTGTTCCTGAATCTAAAGGGCCGTGAGGAGAACGGCGTCATTGATCCTGGGGACTACGAGAGAGTCAGGGAAGAGATTGCTGAGAAGATCCGGGGTATCACGGGGCCCAACGGCGAGGAATGGGACACCCAGGTCTTCAAACCTGAGGATATCTACCCGGAGTGCCGGGGAGACCCTCCAGACCTCATGGTCTACTTCGACGATCTTTACTGGAGATCAGCTGGTACCATGGGACACGGAGATCTATACCTCCCTGAGAACGATACAGGGCCCGACGACGCCGTACACGACAAGTGGGGCCTCTACATTTACTACGACCCAAAGAAAGATCATGGGGGGAGAGTCATGGATCTCGATATCCTCGATGTAACACCGACTCTGATGAGCGCCATGGGGCTCCCTGTGCCTAATGAAATGGAGGGAGAGACTCTTCAATATCTGAGCCCCTAATAAAGGGTGGCTATGCCCCTCAGTTAAATATGGAAAACTATATGTAAGAACTTGATGAACGATTTCCCCGTTACATGAATAGACTCCGAGTTGACTATATATTATACTGATTTATGCAAACCTCAGAATCCATCATAAGACTATTCACGTGGGTAGATTAAACAAACTTGCGTTCTTCAGCTTCTCCATGAAACCTTCTTCATCCTCAGCTAAGTGCCCTTTTATAATCTTCCAGGTGAGCGAGCAGTCTTTGTATTCAACTCCGACGATGGAGTGAATCGTCTTGTCAATCTCTTTCTTATTCTCCTGATTAACTTCCACGCCCAATCTAGCAAATACATCCTTCATCTGTTTATATCTGAAATAACACGTCAACAGATCCACACCAAGATTGAATAAACTGGGGTGTATATTAGATAATCTCAAATGTCTCCCGCTAAGGGAGTAAAGTAACGATTTTCACTCCGTCCCTTTTTCTAAAATCCTAGGCTATTGGGATAGAAATATAAACCCGATACTATTCGAGGCATAGTTACAAATATAAAAAAAGTTAAGAACTTTTCCAAGTTAGAGGTAGATGGTCCTAAGGGTGCAATGCTGGTCATGCCTGCCTTAACCGGAGTTTTTACTTGATGAGTGAGATCGAGAGAGTGGAGTACACCCCCGTCTCCGTCCGTGAGACACTGATCCTGATGAAGGACATCTCAGAGCTTATGATTGACTTAGCTTACTCTGCTGCTCTCTTCAACAATCGGGAGCTCGCTGAGGAGGTGATGGAACTTGAGCGGAAGATGGACTCCCTTGTTTATATCCTAAATATGAACCTGATGTTAGCTGCGAGGGACAAAAAAGATGCTGAGACCCTCTCCGGTGTCGCTAAGATCGGTTCCCTCACCAATGGTATATCGGATGCCGCAGCGGATATTGCAGGCATCGTCCTCAACGAGATAGGGGTACATCCTATCGTTAGGGAGGTCTTCCAGAGAGCCGAGGAGCACCTCGACAGGGTCCGGGTCTCTGAGGCATCGATATTTGTAGGCAGGACAGTGAACGATCTAGACTTGGCAGCAGAGGTGGGGGTTGATATTATCGCCGTAAGGCGGGGGAGTCACTGGATGATCAACCCTGAGAAAGAGATCCTGCTCCCGGAGGATGTCCTGTTGGCAAGGGGTACAGCATCAGGTCTTGAGAGCTTTATCAGGGTTGCTAGGGGGGAGGTGGAGGAGCTTGGGTGAGGACAGGCCTTTATTCGAGAGGATCTGCAACGACCTAGTAGAGCTAAAGGACACCTCTGAGATGATGATGGATCTCGCCTATTCTGCCCTCCTATTGAATAGTAGATATCTGGCTGAGGAGGTGCTGCTCCTTGAGGACAAAGTCGATAAACTCCATACCGAGTTTGAGCTCCTAGTCTTATCAAGCCGGGATGAAGCGGAGGAGGCGAGGGGTCTTCTGGGGCTCATCAGGATGGGGGTAGTGACGGAGAGGATCGCCGACGCAGCTGCTGAGATCGCTGAGGTGGTTCTATGGGGTAGAGAGCCCCACCCCATTCTGGGGATGGTTATCCAGGACGCTGAGGAGACTGTTGAGAGGGCGACAGTTGGGGAGTCCTCATCTTTGGTGGGGAAGACCTTGAAGCAAGCAAGGATCCCTGAGGAGACTGGGATGTGGGTGTTGGTCATCAAGAGGGGGAACAGGTGGAAGCGCCCTCGACCAGGGACCATCTTAGAAGAGGGGGATACCGTTATTGCTTCAGGTTATGCCGAGGGTGGGGAGGATTTCCAGAGGTTGATCTCTGGAAACGGGGAATCCGAGAAATGAACAGAGTACAGAATGTTCGTTCAATGTCGCTTTAGAAAACAGTCTAGAAAATATCTGATGATAAATAGAGAAGCTCAAGTTCGGGAAGGGGTTGTTAAGATTCTTCCTCTTTCTCGGAGCCCTCCTCGGCTGGTTCCTCCTTTTTAGGCTCCTCTTCCTTCTTTTTACTCCCTTTGGGCTTCTCGACGATCTTGAAATTTAGGTAGGTGGTATCGGCGGTGACGGTGTTGCCCCTGACGACGACTCTCTTTCTCTCGCCTTTTTTCTTGGATTTATAGCCTATCCCCCCGCTGAGGACGATGCGGGCTTTGGCACCGCCATGGACATCAGATCGCATGGGGATTCCGCTTGCATCTGTACCTCCGGTCAGCTCTATCTTGTATCCAGCTAGGTCTGCAATAGTACCTTCCATGACTTCTCCAATCCGTCTACCTATGAGGGGAGACATTCTAGCGTCTTCTAACTCCACTCTTTGACTGGTACCGTTCTCGGGATCCGATATTATGAGCACAGGCATCTTATTTCACCTAGAAGGCCCACACAGGGTCCTTCTTACGTTTCATCTCAGTGAGTTCCCGGAGCACCTCAATGGCTCCTGCTGTAAGCCGCTCAGTGAATCTCTCCCGTAGCAGCTTAGCATGTTTCTCGGGAACGTCTACAAAGAGGACATCCCTCTCTTTTATATGTCTACCTACAATAGGCCGGGGCATAGAGATAGCGACCTCCTGCTCCTCTGTAGCCTTAGGGATAGCCTCTCCACTGTCTTGGATCTGGGTGATGGACCCGACCCTGTCCCCCGTTAAATTAACTAGAGGGGATTCGGAGGTTATTTCTCCGCTGAGCACCCGGACGCCGAAGATGGCTGGTTTTGCCCTGCGGAAGACGAATCCATCCATCACCTCGATCTTCCCTGGTTTCACCAAGTTATCGAATTCTTTTCTGGCCTTAGCTTCTCGCTCCTCCTCCATCCAAGTGATGTATTCATCCATTAGGTTGTAGATGATATCATTCCTGAAGATCTTGACTGCCTGATCGTGGGCTTCCTTCGTGGCGTCGGGGAGGGGTTTGACATTGAACGCTAAGACGACGCCATAGAGCGGCTCATCATGCTTCACCGCAAGGGCCTCCATAACATCACGGCGGCTGATATCACCTATATCAGCTAGCCTTATCGGGACTTTCTTGGTCTTGAGGCTCTCAGTTAATGCTTCTAAGCTGCCGAGGGTGTCAGTCTTGAGAACTATCCCAACATTGTCGGTGGATATCCTGAGCCTCTCTAGTTCCAAGGAGACCTCTTCCACAGCCTTTTCGAGGGTTTTCTCCCCCCCCACAGCTACAAGGGGCGCACCTGGGACCGCGTCGTCTAGGTTGGGAGCAGCGATCTTAATCCCTGAGGCTGCAGCGGCTTCTTGGATCGTAGTGAATTTTTTTCTGGGATCTCTGATCTCGTCAAGGGGCTGGGGGAGGAGGATGGCCCTGATGCTGGTGCTGATGGGGCCCTCCTTTCCTCCAATGACAATAGTATCCTCGCTCCTGAGCACTCCATCATAGATGATCGCATTTATAGTGGTCCCCAGGCCCACCTCCTCCTTAACCTCCAAGACGGTACCGAGGGCTGGTCCCGGAGAGGTCTCTAGCTTGTCTGTCATGTATTGCTGGGTGAGGCCTATCAGGACGGCTAGGAGCTCCCCCAGCCCCTCCCCTGTCTTCGCGCTCACCGGGACTATGGCGACATTCTTAGTGAAGTCCCTTACCCTGTCAAAGCGCTCCGAAAAAAATCCTTGGCGGGAAAGGGTTCCCATCATGGTGTAAAGACGGTTATCCAAGTCTTCTTTTACCAGGGGGGCTTGCTCGCTATAGGAAGTCAACAGGGGTGTGTCTTCTTTAGTCCTCCAACCATCGATACGGTCAATCTTATTCGCTGCTACGATAAACGGGGTTTTCCTCGATTTGAGGATCTCCAATGACTCGTAGGTCTGGTTCTCGAAGCCGTGCATCACATCGACTACGAGGATCGCCACATCGGCTACTGACCCTCCACGCCTCCTGAGGTTAGCGAAGGCCTCATGACCTGGTGTGTCAACGACGAGGAGCCCTGGGATCTTTACGTTGGCCTCGAAGTCCCTGATGAGTTGCCGGGTGATCGCAATGAGGGTGTCTAATGGGAAGAAGCTGGCGCCAATCTGCTGGGTCAGGCCTCCTGCCTCCCTTATCTGGACCGCCGTCCCCCTGATCTTGTCCAGGAGACTAGTCTTCCCTGTATCCACATGGCCCAGCATGCATACTATCGGCTGTCTCAGAGACATCTTGAACGCCCGCGAACTAGACGAAGACCAAGTTAATTAATGCTATCGTGGGTCAAATTATGACACCTATGTATGTTCTATGCGTCTGCGAAACCCTTTCCGTATAAGACTCGTTTATTACACAACTTGAGCTAGGTTTGAGGTTGTTAGAAGGAAAATTCCTCCGTCAGACTCGATCGTCTTGTTGTCAAGTGGTCGCGCCTGCGATTGTGAGATTTTCGATGAGAACCCGTTAACCCCTATCACATTCATGTAACTCTCAGTGCACACCCTGAACCTTACTCCGGTATCGCGCACCATTTTCTTACTGAAAAACCATATAATGCATTACGCTCAAACAACAGGCTGTATGAAATATGGGCTGAACGTCATCAACTTCGGTGAACCCTTCATCCCCAATACCGTCCCCGAAATAGCCATCGAAGCACTGTCCAACAGCCTGCCATTCTTCGGCGCGGGCTGGGCTGGTGGCTTGAGGAGATTAATGGCTGGAGAGGTCGTTTGAAGAGATGAGGGAGAGGATCCTTAAGGTTCCACTAAGGGAGGATTGATGGGTGTGTACCATGGCGTCAAGAGTTCATACACTCTCCTAGCCCTGCTGCTGATGGAGATCATCGAGGATGCAGGGACCGACAAGGGTATCGAGATGCTCCAATCTGCCATAGAGGTACAAGCTGACATCGTCCACAGAGAACTCGTCAGGCAGATCCCCGAAGGCACCACCCCCCTGAAGATAGGGGACACCGTCTACAGAACCTTCATGGAAGGTGCGGGCGCCGAAGTCTCTGTACACGAACGAGAAGAGGACTCTATCACCTATATGGTGGAGCGGTGCCCATTCAACGAGGCCTTTCTCGACATCGGCATCGACTGTGGATACTTCCTTCAAGGGCTCTGCACTCAGCTCACCCTCCCGGCGGTCCAAGCGATCTTGAGTAAATTCGACGCCCGCCTAGAGGTGGAAGCGAGGTTGGTCAGAGAGACCGCTGAGGAGTTCTGTCTTGAACGAGTCTTCTTTGAGGGTGCCAAAGCCTAAATTATTCACAGACTCTATGATCCCCTATGTCCAATGTTGATAGGGAGCCTCCCCTGAAGGGAATCCGTGTCTTGGACCTGACCCGGGTCCTCGCGGGCCCCTTCTGCTCCATGACGCTCTCGGATCTCGGGGCGGAGATCATCAAGGTCGAGATCCCCGGGCGGGGAGACGACACCCGAGGTTATCCCCCATTCGTGAACGGTGTCAGCAGCTACTTCATGTCCATAAACCGGGGGAAGAAGAGTATCACCCTTAACCTCAAAACCGATGAGGCTAGGGAGGCTTTCCACAGAATAGCAGAGAAATGCGATGTGGTGCTTGAGAACTACAGACCTGGAGTGACAGCCCGTCTTGGTGTAGATTATGAAACTCTCAAAAAGGTGAACCCTCGTCTCGTCTATTGCAGCATCTCCAGTTTTGGCCAGACTGGGCCATACGCTCAGTGGCCGGGGTACGACCTCATAATCCAGGGGATGGGAGGCCTCATGGGTATCACAGGGGAACCCGATAGCCCCCCTGTGAGGATCGGGATGGCCATTACCGACATCGGAGCCGGAATGTATGCGATTATAGCGATTCTCGCTGCCCTCAGAGCCCGGGAGAAAACAGGGGCTGGCCAGTATCTGGACATATCCATGATCGATGGTTCCGTCTCTTGGATGACCTATCTGGCGGGTAACTATTTCGCTACTGGAAAAGTGCCTCAGAAGATGGGCTCCGCTCACCCTAGCATCGTCCCCTACCAGGCCTTTGAGGCTGGGGACGGGAGGGGATTACTGATAGCAGCGGGGAACGACAGACTCTTCTCAATACTCACCAATGCGATGGGGTTAGAGGAGTTAAATGATGATCCACGGTACTCCACTAACGACAAACGGGTCGAGAACAGGGATACCCTCATACCCCACCTCCAAGAGGAGTTCCGCAAGAAGGGCCGGGACAAGTGGCTTGAGGAGCTGAGGGCTCTCGGTTTCCCATGCGCCCCAGTCTATACCTTGGACGAGATATTCTCGGATAAACAGGTTCTCCACAGAAGGATGCTGGTTGAGATGAAGCACCCAAAAGCCGGTAAGATCAAGCAGGTCGGACCTGTGATAAAGTTCTCTGAGACTCCGTGCGAACTCGTCCTCCCCCCGCCTATACTTGGCGCTCATACTGAGGCGGTCCTCAAAGAGTATGCGGGCTACTCGACGGATGAGATCGAGGAACTGAGGAAGGCAGGGGCCATCTAACCCCTTTTCTACGTCTTTAGACCATAAGATTCTCGGTAATCATGAGCACCTATCATAAATCAGAAATCTTGGTGATAGGCACTGGGGGAGCGGGGCTCAGGGCCGCTATCGAGGCACACGAGAGAGGTGCTGAAGTGCTTGTGGTATGCAAGGCTCCTGCAGGATACAACAACGCTACGGTTGTGGCTGGCGGGGGCTTCAGGGCTGCGGTCAAAGGATTCACCGCCAAAGAGCATTTTGAGGACACCTTAAGGGTCGGTAACTACCTAAACGACCCCCACCTCGTTGAGGTCTTCACTCGAGAGGGGGGTATGCGGGTCTTGGAGTTGGCTCGCTTTGGGGTGGATTACAGGGTCCGGCGGGGTGGGATCTCCGTGGGAGACACTCCGGGAATTATGGGACTCGGGATGACGAAACCTATGGTGGAGTATCTCAGAGGGAGAGGTGTCAACATAATTGAGAATGTCATCGTCACAAGGCTCCTTAAATCCGGGGGTTCAGTGGTTGGCGCTGTGGGGTACGACGTGAAGGGAGACGAGCCTGTATTGTTCTCTTCGAAAGTTGTAATCTTGGCTACTGGGGGTGCTGGAGCCCTATATGAGAGGACAGACTGCCCCCTCCGGGTCACTGGGGACGGGTACAGCCTCGCTTATCACGCCGGAGCAGAGCTGAGGGACATGGAATTCGTCCAGTTCTTCCCGGTAGCCCTTGCTGAGCCAGGTCACCCCCCATTCCTCTTGGGGGGACTATTAACCGAAGAGGGGAGGATTGTTAACAGACACGGCGAGGAGATACCAGCTAAGCACGGGGTGAAGGATAGACCCTTCGTCCTCAAGTCCCGAGGACCCCTCTCCGTCGCTATTATGAGGGAGATCCATTCAGGAAACGGAGTTGAAGGCGCGGTCCTGTTGGACGCCACGGAAGTCTTTAGAAATCGAAGCGACGAGGAGTTGTTCTACCTCGGGCGAATATCGTACATTAGGGAGCACTTAAAGGCTGATGAGAAGCTCATCAAGATCGCTCCTATCGCTCACTTCAACATGGGAGGCGTCATAGCAGACGAGAACGGAAGGACCAGTGTACCGGCCCTCTTCGCAGCAGGCGAGGTGGTCGGAGGGGTTCACGGGGCTAACAGGCATGGAGGGAACGCCCTCACCGATATAACCGTCTTCGGAGCCAGGGCTGGTGCAGCCGCAGCTAAGAATGTAAACGATCTAGACTTGGAGCCGGTCGAAAGATTGGCTGAACCCGAGCTCAAACGCTACCGAACCTTCAGGAAAGGGGGAGGCGTCTCCCCGAAACAGATCATATCGGAACTCCGGAGCCTCATGTGGACGAGAGTCGGTCCTGTGAGAATGGGACAAAGCTTGGAGGAGGCACTAGAACAAGTTAGAGGGTTCAAGGAAGAGGCCTCTCATATGCACCCCACAGATAGCACAGAGATGCTTGTAGCCCTAGAAGTCCCAATGGAGCTGGACGCCGCCGAATTCATAATCAGGGCCGCCCTCAAGAGGAGAGAGAGCCGTGGAGCCCACTTCAGGATAGATTACCCCAAATTGGACGAGGATTGGAAAAAAACCGTGGTTCTTAAGAAGGGGCCCGATGGGAAACCAAAGGTATCCACCAAGTCTGTCTAGTCTAGGCCGAGGAGGGTCTCAGGATTCTCCTTCACCATAACCTGTATTTCTTCCGGGGTGAAGCCCCGCTCAAGTAACATCATGATATATATCCGTAGCCCCTCAGGGGGTGGGGGATTGTGGACCTGGCCAAGGTCGCTGGCCAAGATGTAGTTCTCAGACCCCACATCCCGGATTGCCTCGGTCACCTCGTCGATGGACGTGCACCTCCAGGCGGGGGAGAGGGATGAGTAGCAGATTTCCAAGAGCGCACCCTTCTCAGCCATCCACCTCTGGTCCTCTATAGACAGTGAAGCGGTGACGAATGCTACATGGGTCACCACTGTCTTGATCTTCCTCCTCCTAGCCTCAGCGACCAGGGCCTTCGACTCTTTGAGGTTGAGATGGGAAGTGGCGACGGCCGCATCTGCGTCGGAGATGGTGTCCAGTATCTCGTGGACTGGATGGACCAGCTCCCCCTTGTCGTCCAAGATGGTGATCCCCTCTTTTCCCTCGTAGAATCCAGGCTTCTCGTAGTCGAGCCTTGCACCGTACTTACCAAGCTCCCCGAAGTGGTGGAGGTGATTCTTAGCGTCTGCTGAGGGCATCCAGACGATCCTACCGCCCAACCTCAGAGCGGCGTCTACGGCGAAGGGGTTGAGGCCCCCTACAGCGTAGTTCAGGGTCACCCCCCCGATGACCTCTACCTCAGGCACCGCTTTGTTTACGAAGTAAGCCCTCTCCACTGTAGGCATATGGTGGTGCTTGATGACGACCCCCCTCATCCCCGCTGCCCTGATCGCCTTGGCCGTCTCTACAGCATCCATCAGGCGGGGGAAGAGGCTTGGCCCAGCATGAACATGGTTATCGATCGCTCCCTCCAAAAGTTCAATATCAAGACGCAACGAAACCACATAATAGAATCACTCAAACGATTTAAAGAGATGACTGCCTAGAGAATTTTATGCAGCCTCTTACGAGATATCTTAATGTAAAACTCAAAATGAGTGTGTATACGTTCACTCATTCTAGGGTTTATGAGATACATTATTCGCCCTAGTAAATTGGATTAATCCCTGTACTGGCTCCATACTTGTTCAATCCATATCCCTCAATCTGTTTTAGATTATGGTACTAATCTTCCAATTTTTCTAGTCTACGTAATGGTCATTACAGCCTTTGAATATCCGGCTGAACTTAGAAAGGAACTTGAATACAGGGCACGTTCCTGTCAGATATACAGGTAATTCCAGACAATAAGAGGCTCTAATCTAAAAATGTATGCGAATTAGGTTGTTCATCCGTCCGAAAGGAGTTATAACCCCGAGCAACCGATTCCTACCAGACTTAAAGTTGAGTCAAGATATCGTGACCAAGATCAGGGCTGAAATTACTAATATGGGGTGCCCCGATCGAAGGGAGCGCGTTAAGAGATACTTCAGGGAGCCCATCGAGACCCACGGCCTCACCTCAGCCCAGGAGAAGGAGCTGACCAAGAGATACTACCAGAGGGTTAAGGGCAACCTCCCGAAGGCCATCGAGGTAGCCGGGGAGCTCATCGAATCAGGTTTTCTCGATGAAGCCCAGGTGGGGATCAGGCTCCTCAGGAGGATGGCCCATCACCTTACCCCTGACAACTTCGAAGTCCTCGACGGTTGGGTGAGTCATCTCACCAACTGGGCTAACACCGATGGGCTCGGGACTTGGCTAGTCTCTGTGGTTGTGATGAAGGACCCCGGTCTGGTGGAACGTCTACTGGAGTGGACTGGCTCGGAGAGCAGGTGGAGGAGGAGGGCAGCTGCGGTTTCTCTGGTCCCCATCGCTCGGAGGGGTGAGATGC
Organism: Candidatus Bathyarchaeota archaeon; assembly: GCA_050053595.1. Lineage (GTDB taxonomy): Archaea > Thermoproteota > Bathyarchaeia > TCS64 > TCS64. The sequence goes on from JASFTK010000048.1 coordinate 11,154, forward strand.
TGGAGGAGGTTTTCAGGGTTGCCGACAGATTGATGACCGACGGGGACGACATGGTCCAGAAGGGGGTAGGTTGGCTCCTCAAAGAGACCTCTAAACTGCATCCCAACGAAGTCCGGAGCTATCTGCTCAAGTGGAGGGAGGAAGCCCCAGCCATCATCTTCAGGTACGCATCGGAGAAGCTCCCCCCTGAGATGAGGGTACTCAAGACGAAATACTGAGGGGGT
>JASFTK010000049.1:0-11151 GCA_050053595.1 Candidatus Bathyarchaeota archaeon
CCTCGGTGTCGCTTGTCTGGGTATGACCCTCGTCAATGCCCCTATAGCCTTGCTGGCTGGGTTTTTCTCAATCAGGCTGCTGGGTCAGGGTTCTATGTCCCTTAGCAGTGGCACCCTGGTGCCCCAGTGGTTCATAAGGAAGCGGGGGCGGGCGTTGAGTCTGGTCTCCCTGGGGGGTGCAGCGAGTTCAGCCCTCCTCCCGCCTCTGAACACCTGGATGATAGGGGCCTACGGCTGGAAGATGGGGTGGACTGTCTGGGCGGTCCTCCTCTGGGCTGTGATGGTCCCCATGGCCTACCTTGTTATCCGGGATAAGCCTGAGAACGTAGGCCTCAGTCCGGACGGTGAGGGGAATCGTCGGGACCTCGTTGAGGTCAACCCGGTTCCTGAAGAGAGCTGGACTGTGAGGGAGGCGGTGAAGACTAGGAGTTTCTGGCTGCTCCTCTTCTGCGTCATGGTGCCCTCCGCCATAGTCACGGGCTTGATATTCCATCATATCTCCATCATGGGCCAGACGGGTATAGACGCCCAGGCCGCGGCGGCAGTACTGAGCACCATGGCCATCGTCCGCCTCCCTGTTGTGTTGGTGACAGGGCAGATAGCAGACCGGGCATCACCGAGGCTCCTCCAGGCCACCTCCCTGGGTCTACTCCTATTATCGATGGCCGTCCTCCTCTTCATCAACTCGGTCCAGACAGCCGTCTTATACGGAGTACTCACAGGCATCATGATGGCATTCCAATCCATCGTCAGCGGTGTGATCTGGCCCATATATTATGGCAGGCGCCATCTAGGGAGCATCCGGGGGCTGACCATGATGGCGGGGGTGATAGGCTCCGCCCTCGGTCCTCTCCCCTACGGATTCGCCTACGACCTCTACGGGGGATATCATGAAGCCTTTGTCCTCTCCCTGATCTTCCCCTTGATAGGGGTCGCCGCAGCTTTGTTAGCCAAACGCCCGGAAAGAACAGCAAGTTCTAGGGGCAACTCATATTCCTAGGTGGATCCCGGACTCCGTGGATGCCGCCTGCGCTACAATTGTTGGATCACCGGAGGTAATGTGGGGGTGATGATGAAGGGGGTCCGGCTGGAGTGATGTGTTTATCGGAGGGGAGCGCTAGACAGTGCCCTCTTTCCATGAGGTGAGGTACTTCTCCTGACGCTCGGTGAGGGTGTCGATCTTGATGCCCATCCCCTGTAGCTTCAACATGGCCACGGTCTCGTCGATCCAGCGGGGGACGTCGTAGACCTTAGGCTCCATCTTGTCGCTGTTCCAGACCCATTCGGCGACGAGGCTCTGGTTGGCGAAGCTCATATCCATAACCTCGCTGGGGTGGCCTTCTGCTGCCGCGAGGTTGACTAGGCGGCCCTCAGCTAGCAGGTAGAGCTTTCTGCCGTCTTTGAGCTTGTACTCGTCGAGGCAGTCCCTGAGGCGGCGTTTGCCTGTGGACATCTCTTCGAGGGCTGGGATGTTTATCTCTACATTGAAGTGGCCTGCGTTGGCCATTATAGCCCCATCCTTCATCAGCTCCATGTGGGGGCCATCGACGACGTTGACATCCCCGGTGCTGGTGACGAATATGTCCCCGATCTGAGCGGCCTCCGCCATGGTGGTCACCCTGAAGCCGTCCATAACTGCCTCTAGGGCCCTCAACGGGTTAACCTCGGTCACGATGACGTTGGCCCCCATCCCCCTCGCCCTGTCCGCTATGCCCCGGGCGCACCAGCCGTAACCGCCGACGACAAAGTTCTTCCCCGCTAGCATCACCGCTGTCGCCCTCATGATTCCGTCAATAGTGCTCTGCCCCGTGCCATAGCGGTTGTCAAACATATGCTTGGTATCGGTGTCGTTCACCGCGATGATCGGATACATCAACGCCCCGTCAGCCTCCATCGCCCTCAGTCGGATGACCCCGGTGGTGGTCTCCTCGGACCCCCCCTTGACGCCGTCTATCAGCTCGGGGCGACTTGAGTGGATGGTGTTCACCAGGTCGGCACCGTCGTCCGTCGTGATATTCGGTTGGTGGTCCAATACCCTGTCCACACACCAATAATACTCCTTGGTGGTCTGCCCCCTCCAAGCGTAGACGGAGGTACCATCCCTGACCAGAGCGGCGACCACCGCATCATTGGTCGAGAGAGGGTTGGAACCGCATAGGTAGATCTCAGCACCCCCCGCCTCCAAGACTTTCACCAGAACCGCCGTCTCCTTGGTGGCGTGGAGGCAAGCCCCGAGGCGGACCCCTTCCAAGGGCTTCTCTTCCTCGAACCGTTCCTTGATAAGTGCTAAAACAGGCATGTGGGCCTGAGCCCACTCGATGAGTAACGCCCCCTCCTCGGCCAGCCCCTCGTCCTTGATCTTAAAGTCTGCCAAAATCTCACCGAAGAGACTATCCTATCCGGATATATGGGGCTTGTGATATCAGAGGTGGATGATCTGGGCGTGGGGGATCTCGCCGAAGTAGATGACAGCCGACTCTTGGACCATGCTGTTCTCGATGGCGGCCTCGACGATCTTCCTCCCGATGAGATTCACTATGGTCGCTTTACCCATGGCCTCAATGGCCTCCGTCAGGTCGCACAGGGTCCCCTTGTAGAAACGCTCACTCACCACGAACGGTGTTTTGCCCCCCTCAAGGGTCTTGCCCAAAAGCTCGGCGTCGCAGGCAGCCACAAGGGTGTCCCGGCCGTGGCGGACCGATTTTACGTAGATCTCCGTCACGGGGGTCACTTCTCGCCGATGGAGGACCGGGCGCCGCAGGCGTCGCACTGGAGGAAGTAGAGGCGACGCTCTCGGGTGATGTGGGTGTCGGGACGCTTACAGACGGGGCAGACGACGTACTTGTTGGCGTAGACCTCCAGGAGGTTCCGGATCGAGTCGGCCCTGAACTGGCCCTGGAAGACCGCCCTTGTGCCATCGTAATTAGCGAGGGTAGCCATCTCCCCAGAGAAGAATTTGAGGAGGTGCTCGGGGTCTCTGCGGAGCTCGTCAGCTATTTCCTTGAAGTTCATTATCACTGTACGCCTCCCCGCCTGCCTCACATAGGGACGGGGGACGTTCCACCTCTCATAAGAGTCGACCTTGTCGGGGATATCCCCGTAAGCCCTGTCCAGCATCTCTTTGTAGTCCTTCTCCATCGCTCTCACCAATCCTCTGTGCTTCCCTAGTTATAGGCCCATCGCAGGGGCCCAGCAAGCTACGTGGGACCACCCTCAAAAAGGTTTCCGGCTAACGAGACCCCGACGGAAAAACAACCATCCCAAGAACAGTAGGATGAGGCCGGCGACCAGGAGGCCGGTCCCCACGGTCCTGAGGAATGGGATCCTAGCACCCAGCCTGGTCTCTATCTCCACCCCTAGAGAGCCGTCGGCGTTCATCGCGACCACCCAGAAACTCCCCGGGACGGGATCCCACTCAAGGGTCTGGGTGCCGGCGCCGGTGGCATGGGAGGACCAGAAGGAGTGGATCACTGGGGGGCCGGCGGGGGCGTCTCCGGTGTGGGTCTGGAACTGGATGTCCGGCGAGTTCTCATCCCAGATGTCGTAGGACCATGAGAAACTGGTTAGTTCATCGTACTCGACTCCCCTGAGGTATGCCTCGGCGTCTTGTTCATTGGCGATGCCGATGAAGACCTCCTTGGAGGGGTCGAGGCTGCGGGCCTCGATCCTCAGGCTCAACCATTCCCCGGGGTCGGCGCTCCAGAGGAATCGGGGGATGTCGTTCCCCAAGTCGATGTCTATGCCGTCCTCAACGATAGCGTAGGAGTCGACGCTCAGGACCGCATTGTTGCTCATAAGGAACTCGTCGGGCTCCTTAAGATTCGAGTAGGCCCAGAGCATCCCGCCCCCGCCCACGGTGAGACCTAAGGCCGTAACCAACATCAGTAAACCGAAGAGGACTGCCAGGATCCTACTGATATCCCAGGTGGGTCCTCTGGACTTGATGTACCTCTTATCGGCATCTGGTCCTAGCGGGGCGCCACAACGGGGGCAGTAAACATCGCCCTCATCGTGCTCCTCCCCACAGTTCGAACAGTACGGCATCTATTTCACCTGTTGAATGGGGGGGGAAGTCTGTCTTAAACGTTTTAACATTCTTTCCCCTTTGAATTCCCTGTGCCATCTGATAAGTTCGAGTGCGAGGTGATGGATTGGGGGCTGTTCCAGCGACTCGCAGGGGAGACCGCGGATAAGATCATTGCTTCGGGGTACAAGCCCGGCTTTATCGTGGGTATCGCCCGTGGGGGCTGGGTCCTCAGCCGGGTCCTCTGCGACTATCTGGGGGTCAAGGATCTGGTCAGCCTCAAGGTGGAGCACTGGGGGGTCACCGCAACCCCGGATGGGAAGGCCCGGCTAAAGTACCCCTTCAGGGTCGACCTCTCAGGTAGGAGGGTGCTGGTGGTGGACGACATCACCGACACGGGGGAGAGCCTGATGCTAGCCGTGGAGTATGTCGAGTCCCTCAACCCCGAGGAGGTGAAGACCGCGACCCTCCGCCACATCGCGGGCTCCGAGTTCACCCCCGACTATTACGGGGACGAGATCACATGGCGGTGGGTCATCTTCCCCTGGAACTACATCGAGGATATGTGCAACATCCTCAGGGAGGCCTACGAGGAGGGGACATCCACCGCCGAGATCAAGAAGATGCTCCAAGAGGACCACAACATCGAGGTGGACGAGGCCGAGATAAAGCGGATAAAGATGGAGATAAGACGCCGATCCAAGAACCAGACCCCCTGACCGGGCTACAGCCTTATATCCCTACTGCCGAGTCCTGTTCTTGAATGGGTACCCCAGAGGAAGAAAGGGAACATAGCCGTTCCAAGATCTTGTCTGAGATAGCCTCCGAGCTGAGGTTGAAGGAGGGTGAGGAAGCAGTTAGACGGGTCCTCAGGGAGATCCACCGCAAGGGCAAAGTCGGGACCAAGGACCTCGCAAGGGCGACGAGGCTACCAATCCCCGTCGCAGCAGCTATCAGGAGAGAACTAGAGAAGACGGGCCTCGTGGCTAGGAAGGGCGGCGCCGTACTGACCACGGGGGGAGAGGCCCTCGCCGAAGCCCTAGGCATGACCGGGGAAACAGGGCCAGCCAGGATTTTATCCATCTCTGAAAAACATAGGCCGATCCTTGAAAGGCTCAGAGAACTCTCAGCTTTGAGGCCCGTCCCACGGCCCCAGCTGGACCAGGCTTACGCCACCCCTGAGACCGCTCTCAGAAGGGCTCTGTACATGCTTGAGAACGGGAGCCTCGCGGGTAGGGACGTCCTTTTCTTGGGGGACGACGATCTCACCTCCGTGGCCGCTGGCCTGCTTGGGGTGGTGGGTAGGCGTACGGTTGTCGATATCGATGAGAGGCTGTTGGGAGCCATCCGTGAGGTGTCTGAGGTGGAGGGCTTAGGGATAGAGTGCGTCCACCATGACCTAAGGGGATCCCTCCCCGAGGAGCTCGTGGGGTGCTTCGACACCTTCCTCACTGACCCGCCTTACACCCTCCCCGGGCTCAGGCTCTTCCTCTCCAGGGGGGTCCAGGCGCTCAGAGGGCGGAAGGTCTCCCGGGCCTACCTCGCCTACCCCGACAAGCCCCCACTGGAGATGCTGGAAGCCCACGCCGCCATCGTCGGGATGGGGCTCTACATCGACGAACTCATCCCACGGTTCAACCGGTACGAGGGGGCCGAGATCCTCGCGAACACCACCAACCTTTTGAGACTGACCGTCACCGAGAAAGCCCAACCAGCCGTGGTAGGGGTCTTCAGGGGGGAATTGTACACCGGGGAGCTCAGGCCCACCGTCAGGACCTACGGGTGCCGGGGATGCGGTAGGGAGATAGAGGTCGGTGAAAATCTGGGGTACAATACCATCGAGGAGCTCAAGGGGGAGGGGTGCCCAGGCTGCGGCTCCAAGGAGGGTTTCAGGCTCTCACGGAAGAGAGCAGCCTAAACCCCCTGCGCCACCGTAAACCCCATATCGGACCACCCGATCAGGGAATCGGCGATGCCTGAGATCAGACAGCTACTGGTGGACCTCTACAACTGCGAGGCGGACCTTGACGACGAGGGGCTCCTAACAGGGGCCCTGGAGAGGGCTGCGGAGCGCGCGGGCTCCACCGTGGTCAACACATTCATCCAGAGATTCGCCCCAGTCGGGGTAAGCGTCTTCCTAGTCCTCGCAGAGACCCACCTCTCCATCCACACCTGGCCCGAGCACCGATACGCCGCCCTCGACATTTTCGTCTGCGGCGAGGGGAAAGACCCTGGAGGGGCATGGGACTCGATAAGGGAAGACCTCAAACCAAGATCCTACGAGATAAGGGAGTTCACACGGGACATCGGCGGAGAGGAGGAGCGACGCCCAGAATAGAGGCTACTGACACCATAGACTGTTATCCAATTCTCACTGAAAGTGTCTTCATGTGGACAGTCGGAGGTCTAGAGGAGGGCGTCTTTGAGGGCGTCGCCGCAGCCGCAGGTCCTCTCCTCGGGTATATCGGGGAGTGCTCCCATGATGAGCCTCTTGAAGTTGGCGGAATTCTCTCCCAACGTCTCAAGGATCTCGTGGGTCGAGACCGGCTTCTCCGCCCAGACATCGTAGTCGGTTACCATAGCCACCGAGACATAGCAGATCTCAGCCTCCCGTGCCAGGACGCACTCGGGGTAGAGGGTCATCCCGATGATATCCGCGCCCCACTGCCTGAAGAGGCGGGACTCAGCCCGGGTTGAGAACCGGGGGCCGTTGACGCAGACGTAGGTACCGGTGGGGTGGACCTTGAGGCCTTGGTCATCGGCTTGGACGAGGAAGAAATTGTGGAGCTGGGGGCAGATGGGGTCCGCTGAGCTTATGTGGCAGAGCCTGCCGCCCTCATAGAAGGTGTCTGGGCGCCCCTTGGTGCGGTCGATGAACTGGTCGGTGATGACAAAATCCCCAGGTTCATAGTCCCCCTTCAGACTACCCACAGCGGAGGAGGCGACTATACGGGTCACCCCCAGCTCTTTGAGCGCCCAGATATTGGCTCTGCCATTGATCATGTGAGGGGGAATCTGGTGCCCCCTGCCGTGGCGTGGGATGAAGGCAACCCTCCGCCCCTCGCAGGAGCCGATGGTGACCAGGTCGCTGGGTGCCCCATAAGGTGTGTAGACCTTGACCTCCCGGGCGTCCTCGACGATCTCGGGGTCATAGACCCCGGTGCCTCCGATGACAGCGATCTCAGCGGAATCTCCAGTCATAGACGATCAGAACTATCAATCGGGGAGTTGGGTTAAGTTTTTTCGGTGTCGAGTGGAAACCCTTTTCAACGTCGCTATATCTTCTACAGGAGTTTCTGGTGAGAGGTTTGGGTGAGAGGGGAAGATACAGTATCATCATCCTGGTAGTGGTCACCCTCACCTATTTCTCCGAGAACTTCCTCCGTTCAGCCCCCTCCGCTCTCAGCCCCGTCCTTATCGACGAGCTAGGCCTCAGCTACGGGATGGCTGGTGTCCTGTTCTCAAGTTATTTCCTCCTCTACGCCCTTATGCAGGTCCCCAGCGGGATCCTCTCCGAGGCCCTGGGCCCCAGGCGGACCATCATCTGGTTCACCGTCTTCACCGTCGCCGGCGCCCTCCTCTTCTACGCCGCCCAGGGGTTCTGGCTGCTCATCATCGCCCAGCTACTCATCGGCCTCGGTTCCAGCGTCTTCTACATCAACGCGGTGAGGCTCATTTCGGGCTGGTTCCCCGCGGAGCGACGGGCGAGCGCCATCGGCATCATCAGCGCCTCAAGTGGCCTAGGGAATTTTGCCGCTTACATGGGCTTCCCCCTCGCGATCACGCTTATAGGGGGTTGGAGGCCTCTCTACCTTTACTGCACCTTCCTGATGGTCGCCACCTTCATAGCAAACATCCTGTTCCTCAGGGAGAATCCCAACGCCAAGAGGGGCCCCCATGACTCTGAGAGGCCCCCGCTGGGGTCGAGCATAAAAGCTGTCATGGGGGACAGGAGGATCTATCCTTTCATGGCGGCTTACATCCTGATGAGTTTGAACTGGGTCTTCTTCACTTGGCTCCCTCAGTTCCTCATTGACGCCCGGGGCCTTACCTATGTGGACGCCGGCTTCGTCTCAAGCGTGGGTACCATAATGGGGATCCCGGGCTGCATCCTCATCGGTGTCATCTCAGACCGCCTTAAGAAGAGGAAGCTCCCGCTTGTCGCCTTCTCAGCCCTAGCGAACCTCCTCCTGTTCCTCCTCCTCGTGTCCCCGTATGGCTCCCCCGCCCTCAATTATGCAGTCCTGATAGGAGGGATCGGGTTCTCGCTATCAATATGGGTCCTGTTCTTCCCCATGATAGCTGAGACCCTGCCCCCGGAGACCTCCGGGATCGCCCTAGGCCTCGTGAACGGAATCGGGACCTTGGGCTTCTCCCTCATGTCCCCCGTCTACGGGGCCCTGGTGGACATGACAGGGGGTTATGACTTCTCGAACTTATTCGTCCTGGTGACGGGGGTCCTGACAACCATCATCTACGCTGTGCTCACCCAGGAGACCTACGGAGAGAACCATGACGCTTAGAGACAGTGAGATCAGGTCTTCTTGTCGCGGGTCATGCGTATAAAGGCCGCCACTAGGACCGCTCCTAATATGACCATCCCGAAGAGGTAGAGCCGGCTCCTAGACTTCATATCTGAGAGCTGGGTGTTGAGGTCGTCGACCTCTTGCTGTTGGGTTGTGGTCAGGTTCTCGTATTCGGTCTGGAGGGTCTGGAGGTCCAAGGTGAGTTCCTCGAATTGGGCTGAGTAGTTGGCCAAGATGCCCTCAAGGGGTTGCAGTTCCTTCACCTTGACCTTGAGGCTTGAGATGAGCCTGTCTTTCCAAGTCGGCTGATGTTCATCGTACACGGTCATAGCGGAGACGTAGTCCCCAGCCGATATGTGGTCGCTCATCGCTTCGAAAGCGGCCTCATACTCAGTGAGGCTCACCCCCACGTCCATATCAAGGTCCCGCTCCGCCACCCGGATGGCCTCCCTAGCTTCAAGAAGGTCCTCCCCCATCGCAGTCAGGACGGAGGCGACATAGTTCATCTTATCGCCGTTGACGACGTAGAACTTAAGGTGAGCCTCCCCGATGGTGGACTCGCTGAGGAGATACCTATCCGGCTCATCTCGTATCTCTATGTACTCCCAGAGGTATACCTGGACATCGATGTTGAACGTGACCCACTCGTCGATGTTAACCCCACTGCCGTAGCCCGTTGTACATTTATGTTTATACTGTATCGAAGCCGACTCTCCGACATCCGGGAGGGCTATGTCGTTACTCTCCTCCCATGCTAGGAGGGGGATGATGTAATCTACCGTCTCAGTCCCCACCGGGAGACCCCCCTCCTGGTTCACGGTGAAGGAAGTATGGATGACTATGTCGCCCGAGAATTTCGCCTTCAGAACGGGGTGTACAATGTCCCCCACACTCAGGTCCAACGCCTGGTTCTCGATCCTCACATCGAACGTGTAGTTCTCCCCGAAGACCATCTGGGAATAGTTGGTCTCAGGTGTGAAATCGATGACGACATTCAGATCCCCTTCCTCAGGCTGGCCTTTGACGGGATGGACGCAGAAGCTTAAAGATAAAATAAGGAGGAGGATGACAGGGGCTTTCATGCTTCAACGTAGTATTTACACCGAATATATTTTTTGATCAGATCTCCAAGGGATCTAGAGAAAATAGGTAAAAACCGCCCTTTCATGGTAAACTGCTCTTACTCCGCTCTGTAGTTTCAGCCTATTATAAAATTCTAAATCTCCGCAACACACTTAACGTTATGAAACGCCAATCATCACCCATGGAGACCCTCAAGATAATCAAGGCCCTCCCCAAAGCTGAGCAGCACATCCACATCGTCGGCTCAACCCGCCCCGATACACTCCTCTGGCTCATCGAGGAGGGCGACCTAGACGCCCCGTACAGGACCTTGGAAGAGGTCGAGGCGTTCTTCCGGTACACGGACTTTGACCATTTCATCCGGGTCTACAGCTCCGTCGTCGACTGCATCACCGACGAGGCTCAATTCGAGAGGATAGCCTATGAGATGCTTGAGGACGGGGCCCGGTGTAATGTCCAGGATGTCGAGGCCAGCTTCTCGGCCCCCGACCACGTCCGCCTCGGTCTGGATTATGGGGAGATGCTAGACGCCATCAACAGGGGGATCCGGAGGGCGAGGGAGGACTTCGACCTCGACTGCCGTCTCAGGATCGACCTCGTCAGGAACTACGGCCCCGACTACGGCATGCAGGTTCTGGACTGGATCGAGGGGAAGGGTGTCAACATTGTCGCCATCGACATAGGGGGCTCGGAGGCGGGTTATCCACCGGAACTATTCAAAGAGGTCTACAGGAGGGCCCGGGATATGGGTTTACGCTTGGTCGCCCATGCGGGTGAAGCCGCGGGACCCGAAAGCGTCTGGGGGGCGGTGAGGGACCTGGGTGTAGAGAGGATCGGCCACGGACTGTCCGCCCTGGGGGATCCAATGCTGATGGGCTTCCTCGCTGAGAGGGGGGTGACTGTGGAGGCCTGCCCTGTGAGCAATGTCCGGACCCAGGCGGTGCCCTCGGTGGCTGAGCACCCCCTCAGGGAGTTCATCGGGAGCGGGATCAGGGTGACGGTGAACAGCGACGACCCCTCGATGTTCGGCACAGACATGAACAATGAGTACATCCAACTCCACAACCATCTAGGTTTCACCGTCCCAGAGCTCTTCCAGCTGAGCCTCAACGCCATCGAATCAGGCTTCATCCCAGAGGAGAGGAAAAGACGCCTCAGGGAGTCCTTCATCGGAGAATACAGGGAACTGACAGGGTTATAGCCCATCAGTCTTCGGCGTTCGCTAACCCAAGCCCCGAATGCGGGAAGGATAAAACAGATCGGGACCCCTAGATAATCGAAAGACCGATCTTATCGTAAAGGGGGGTCTCTGTTCTGGGGGCTGTTCACCAGTATTTTAGCGGAATAAAGGTCTCTGATGGGGGGGTCTGCGCCGTCGCTCTTTGGGGTTTTCAGAGGCTGAGGGCAAGCTCCAGCTCGTCGGTGATCTCCCTATATCGGTTGCGGATGGTGACCTCGGTGACATGGGCGGCCCTGGCGATGGAGCCCTGGGTCTTCCTCTCCCCATTGATCAGGCTG
>JASFTK010000050.1:0-10760 GCA_050053595.1 Candidatus Bathyarchaeota archaeon
CAGATCTCAAGGTCTCGACGGAGATATACAGCATCGAGGTGATGTATATCCCTGAGGATCTGGACGAGCAGGATTACACTCTTGAGATCATGATCCCCCTAGCTTCGTGAGAAAGATTTTAACTCAAACACCAAGAATTAGATGGTCAGCGACCGTGGTCAAGCCTGGCATGATTTTGGCCTTCCAAGCCAACGTCCCGGGTTCAAATCCCGGCGGTCGCACCAATGTAATCTTCGTGTTCATTATAGTTTGTGACCGTTTTTCAGCGTTGAGATGGGAGTAAATGATCTGCAATCAAACTATGAGGTTCACTTACACGGTGGTCTTCCTCGAAGAGATGTGGTTGGGTTACTACTATATGGGGACTAAGAAGAAGAGATTTACGGGGATATGGAAATGACTGATAGTAGAAACTTAATTATTCTATACTGTGTTTGTTTGTATTGGGAAACTAGTTGTTGACGTTAGCGATCATCGGTAAGACTAACGTCGGTAAGACCACTCTTTTTAATGCAGCCACTCTGCTCAACGCTGAGATCTCGACCTATCCATTCACAACAAAGGAACCCAACGAGGGAACTGCATATGTTTGCGATGTCTGCGTCCACAAGGAACTGGGAGTGGAGGACGACCCCCAGAACTCCGCATGCATCGACGGTTGGAGATATGCCCCTGTCAGGATCCTGGACATACCCGGTCTCATCAAAGACGCTTGGGTTGGTAGGGGGCTTGGGAACAAGTTCCTCTCTGTCATCGGTCAAGCCGACGGTCTCATCCATGTCGTGGACGCCTCTGGGTCTGTGGACGCTGAGGGCAATATCACCGATCCAGGGAGCGGTAACCCTATCCAGGACATAATGGACATCGAGATAGAGATAGAGAGGTGGATCGCCCAGATAATTCTCCATAACAGACAGCAGATCTCTAGGGAGGCGGAAACGACCTCACTGCAGGAGGCGATGACACAGACCCTCTCAGGCATCAAGGCTAAACTTCCCATCATAACGAAGGCTCTTCAGGACTCGGGACTGGAGGAGAGGCCCTTCACCAAATGGACGCAGGATCAGACGATCCATTTCGCGCGGATCCTCCTCCCCTCGCTCAAGCCCTCTCTCATCATCGCGAACAAGATGGATCTCCACACAGCTGAGGAGAACATCGAGCTGTTGATGGATTATTACAGCCATGGCTTAGTAGCTGCCTGCTCTGCGGAGGCGGAACTGGCTCTGCGGAGGGCTGAGAAGGCGGGGCTCCTCCATTATACCCCGGGGCAGGAGAAGTTTAGGCTCGCTGAAAACGCAGAGCTCACAGCAGCTCAGAGCCGGGCTCTGTCTTACGTCGAGCAGAGGGTTATGTCAAAATGGCTGAGGACAGGTATCCAGCAGGCTCTCAACACCCTGGTCTTCAAGATACTCAAGATGAATATGATCTACCCCGTCGCTGATGAGAGCCGGTTCTCCGATACCCACGGCAATGTACTACCGGATGTCTTCATGGTGCCAGATGGGACGACCCCCATCGATCTCGCAGGTGAGATCCACACCCGTCTCGCAGAGAACTATATCCTGGCTATTGACGCCAAGACCGGTGTGCGACTCCCCAGAGACTACACGCTGAGACACAGGGATATAATCAAGATCATGACACAGTCCCGGGCCAAGGCTAAATAGCCTCCCTGCCCACTATCCTGGGAAGGAACCCCCCTGTTCTGTCCATATAATCTCTGTATTCCTCCCCGAATCTCTGGATCAGCAGCTCTTCCTCTCTCCTCGCTACTGAGAGATAGCCGGGTATTCCCGTTAAGGGGAGTAGGGCGACCGGGTTCAGCATTATCAGTGGTAGGCTCAGGAACATGAGGAAGTATCCCATGTAAGAGGGGTGACGGATATAGCGGTAAGGTCCCCAGGTGACCAGTGCATGATCTCTGGGCATGGCCCAGGACAGGGAGTAACGCCCCCTAGCTACAACGCTCCAGATGAATAAGAGGAATCCTAGGGCCATTATCCCCAGTCCTACAGACTGTAGCGTTGAGCTCTGGGGTATAGGAAAAGGTCCGAGGAAATCGTATCTGCCCCCTGAGAATCCTAGAAAGACTGTGAGGAGGCTCTCAATGAAGAACAGGACGGTGCTCATTGCCGCCAGCCCAATCATCAAGCCAGCGGGGCGCTCCACTTCTGCGTACAATGTCTCATCCCTCCTCTCCCTACCACCGACTAGTATGTTGTAAGCGTTAACACTGAAGAACGCTGCCAGGTAGAGCGTTATGACAGCTGAGACCGTTGAGGCAGGCAACATCGATATTGAATGCGGTTCTGGTGTATTTGACTTTCGAGGTGTTCCTTGGGTTGAGGGTTCTATGTGTGCGAGTTTCGAGATGTTAATATCTATCGATTTGATGCATCAATGGGATATTTTTAAAGTTTGTATTGCTCCTCCATAAACTTAGTTTATTTATCTGGTCCAAGTTCTCGCTAGAAACCATCCGATATGATTAAGATGGACTCACGTAACAGAACTATATTGAAGTCGGTTAGTTTTAGGTTGATAGCCACTCTGACCACGTTCCTACTTGTTTACCTTCTGACTGGAAGTCTCACGGTGGCTGGAAAAATTGGAGTGATAGAATGTCTATCTAAGCTAGTGTTGTATTATCTCCATGAGCGGATGTGGTTGAGGATCTCTTGGGGATACGGGATTACGCTTGAACAGCCGGTTTCTAAGAACGACAAACTCCCTCACATTCGTGATTGACCTAAGTACACGCGTGTGTTGAGGGGTTGCCAAGTTCTGCCCCTCGATCTGATATGGGGTTTGAATCCCCTTGATCCACCGATATATGGATGGCTGATATAGGGGCAGTTAATATCTAGGCGTTGCATTATTGGATCGGGATTCGGGTTGAAACGGCAAGTGGTATTGACTGTGTCGGAGTCCAAGAGGCTTATAGCTAAAGGGGTTGCGGCTCTCCCGGAGGTGGGGAAGGCTATGGAGGGTGGGGTGGTTGTGGTCGCTACTGGGACCACGAATGCCTATGTCCTTGAGGAGCTCTGGGATGAGAGGATCGACAAGAGGAGGTACAGGAGCGGTATTACGACCCCTGAGACCCCTGAGAGGATGGAGGTCCCGGTGGGGGAGCGGATCCCTGATGTCGTGTTCAGGGAGGGGGAGGTGGCCTCTGAACTGGACAGGTACAACGCTGTTATGGGGATGGGGAAGGGGGATGTCTACATCAAGGGGGCGAACGCGCTGGACTATGCTGGAGGGGTTGCGGGTGTCCTCATAGGGAGCTCCACTGGGGGTACCGTTGGCGCGGTCCTCGGGAGTATCATAGGTAAGAAGATCCACCTGATCATACCCGTCGGTCTTGAGAAATTGGTCTACTCTGACATCAATGAGCTCCACTGGATAGCCTCTCAAGAGGACTCTCAGGGCCCCAGCCTCTGGCCCCTAACCGGGACCATAATCACAGAGATCGAGGCTCTGGGGATCCTCACAGGTGTTGAGGTGTACCTCTACGCGGCTGGGGGCGTCGCTGGGGCTGAGGGTGCTGTCAGGCTTCTCGTTGAGGGGTCGGAAGCGGAGGTCTCGGCTGCTCTGGAGCTTATTGAGTCGATCAAGGGTGAGCCGAGGTATCTGCTCTGAACCTCCCTCGTTTGAGCGTCAGGTTGAGTGTCCCTGAGACAACTCACAAATTCTCTTAACCGGTTTTCTCTAATGTTGGTCCCGGTTACGAGCTTTGCGCCCACGGTATAAGGTAGCCGTATGGCCAGGAGATGGGATAGGTCCAGAGGTGACCAGGGAGGCTGTGAAGGTCCTCGAGGCTACGGATGTCTGTTTTGAGTTTATCGAGGGTACTGTGGGGGCTAAGGCCTACATCGAGTACGGTGATCCTCTCCCCCAGGAGGAGAAGGAGGTGTGCGATGAGGTCGATGCCCTCCTGTTGGGGGCTGTCGGTCAGAACTATGCCCCTTATGGCGTTCCTAGGAAGGTCTTGACTTACTTGAGGGTTGATAAGAATGCTTATGCAAATGTACGGCCTTTGAAGAGCTTTCCTGGGGCGAATATGGGTCCGTCCCACCGGTTTTCCAAGGGGGTTGATATGGTGATCGTGAGGGATAACGCGGAGGGGTTTGCTCTGCGCCATTATGGCTATCAATGGGAGGATCGGGGGATGGATGAGAGGGTCATAACCCGGTTTGGGGCTCAGAGGATCTCGCAGTTTGCTTTCAGCTATGCTGTCAAGGAGGATAGGAGGAAGGTCTCCTGCGTCAACCAGGGGCATTGGCTCTTCAGTGATCGGTTGTTCAGTAAGGGGTTCAAGAGTGTCGCCTTGAACTACCCGAATATCCGGAAAGAGTATTTCGGGGTGGATGTGGCCGCGATGATGTTGGTTGAGGACCCTGAGCGGTTTGATGTGGTGGTCTCCTGCGATATACATGGGGATATCCTCTCGGGGGTGGTCATCGGTCAGATCGGGGGGGTTGGGATGGCCCCGTCTGCGTGCATCGGGGATGACTTTGCATTCTTTGAGCCCGTCCACGGTATAGCCCTGGATATCGCCGGTAGGGGGATCGCGAATCCCATAGCTGAGATCCTCTCGGCCAAGCTGATGCTGGATTGGCTGGGGGAGAAGGAGGAGGCGGAGAAGATCGAGGCGGCTGTGGCTTCGGTGATCTCGGAGGGGGAGGTGAGGACGCTGGATCTGGGTGGTAGTTCTAAGACGTTTGAGGTGGGTGATGCTGTTGTCGAGAAGATGGGGGATGTGGATTCTGGGTGTCTCAGAGGTCAGTGCTGAAGAGGCGAGTGTTGAGGTTTAGGTCGGTCTGGATAATGTTTTAATGCCGATGGTCGGGTTAGTATATCTGCTGTGCGGGGGTTCCCGAGTGGCCAAAGGGGTCAGGCTTAGGACCTGATGGATTAGTCCTCCGTGGGTTCGAATCCCTCCCCCCGCATTGTCTTTTTTGGCGCGATGGTAGGGTGTGATAAGGTTTTCAGGGGGTTCAGTGTTCTGTGTTAATTCTGGGGTCTGGTCGTGTCTGTTTTTATGGTTTTGTTGAAGGTTGTTGGTTTGGATTTCCGCTTGGAACCGAATATGGGGGTTGATTGTTAACTTGGTAAGGATTGAGCCAGATGTTAAGATCCATGTTATGACACACCTTGATTCAATGGGAAAGACGTGTTTCCAGTTTAGATCTCCGTGATGAATGTAGATTTATTTGATATTTATCATAATCCCATTATCCTGATGTTATTAAATGCATTATATAACTAATTTATATTAATAATGAATATATGCTGAAGACCATAAGAGACTGAGATACATACGCTATTATGATACTTTACCTCCATAACGCCATTATACGTAAAAGACAACCATAGATAAGTTGACTAAAAAGAACTATGTAGCCATCATAGTGGCTCCCATAGTCATCTTGGTAGCTGTAGTGTCAGCCCTGAACATGGGGCTACTGGACAAAAATACCGAGATAGAGAACCTCAGGGTGGAGGTCTCATACTCAGGCTCCTGGGAGGGGGTCATCTACAGCAACGAAGAGGCTCAGCAGGTCTCAGGGTTCACCAAAAAAACCATAATCGTTTTCAGACCCCCAGGGGACACATGGAAGCTGTCCTTCACGGCTGAGAAGAAAGACGATAGCACAAACCAGCTCAAGGTGAAGATCAAGACTATCGATGGAGCGGTGCTGGGAGAAGCCAAGACCGTCGAGCCCTACGGTAAGATCAGCCTCTCAATTGAGATAAGCTGACCCCCTGGCATCAGTGTCTGGAAACGGAGGAACCCTCGGACTATCAAGGGGATCGAAACCCATTTCATGATCAAAGGACCGTTTTCCCTGTGGTGATGAGTTGCGCATCGATGCGGTCATGCTGATCTCAGGGCTCAGCGAGGATGCCCTCACAAGGAGGAGGGAATCGCTCGCAGCCCTTACCTCCCCTGGAACAGAGCTGAGGCTGGTGCTCACGGAGGATGCACCCCCCTCGGTGGAGTCACAAGCTGAGATGGAGCTAGCCGCTCCGGGAATCCTGAGAAGGGCGGTGAAGAGTGAGGAGGAGGGGGCAGACGCCCTGATCATCTGGGGAGGCCACGACCCCTCCCTCAGAGCAGCCCGGGAGCTGGTCTCCATACCGGTGATCGGCCCGGGGATGGCCTCGATGTACATAGCTTCGACCCTAGCGGAGAGCTTCAGCCTCCTAGTGCAACTCCCCGGGGTGATCGGCATCGCCCACCGACAGGTCAGGGAACTGGGGCTCCAGGAGAGGTGTGCAGGCATATACCCGGTGGGACTCCCCGTCCTCGAACTGGGTAAACCCGAGAACTTCGATAAGGTCAGAGAGACAGCGATAACCTCGATAGAGGGAGGCAGCGCCGATGCCATCTGCTTCGGTTGCATGGCCCTCAACGATCACGCCCCCAAATTATCCACAACCCTCGCCCAGAGCCACCCTGAAGCCCTAGTCATCCACCCCGGATTGGCGGCCGTCAGACTCGCAGAACTACTGGTAGGGATGGACCTCTCCCACAGTAAACGTAGCTACCCCCATCCCCCCAAAGAGATCGGATCCCTCATCTGATCGCGCACAAAGGTTGAAGCCTTGACCCAAGAATGATAGAAGCTAAACCTACCACTTCACGCGCGTAAACCGGTTCAAAAATCCGGAGATTCTTTCCCAAGATATTCTGAAAACCGCTTTATGGTCTTCCTCAGGCTCCTGAAGCCCTCCTCGTCCGCTCTGATGCCATCCATAGTGTCCTTTGACCAGAAGGTGGCCCCTAAATTCGCTCCAAAGAACCCCCCACTCAAAGTCAGGACACCGTTAAGCGTGTAGAACGTCATGACCTGCTGGATTGCCAACTCCTGTCCCCCAACCCTATCTCCACCAACAGCGATGGCGACCCCCGCCTTACCCCTCAGGGCATCCGGGTCGGAGGCCAAGAGTGCCCGGGTCCTGTCCATCAAGGCCTTCGTCTGAGCTGAGATGCCACCGTTGTAGACGGGAGAGGCCACAATAATGCCCTCAGCGTCCTTGAGCAGAGGATAGAGCCCCTGCACGTCGTCTTCGATGATGCATCCCTCTTTCTTTAAGCAGTAGTCGCAGTGCATGCAGAAACCGATGGTCTTACCCCTCACGGTGTAGAACACCGTATCAAAGCCTTTCTCCTCAAGCAGCTTCAGAGCCCACTTTAGAACGTACTCGGTCGTCATCGCTCTAGGACTACCGCATATTCCCAGGATCATCATGGATCTACAGGATCAGGAACAGAAAAAACCTATTAAAAAAGTCTCATCCTCATCACATACCAAACATCCATCATCTAGGTGTACTGAGCAAAACGCGCGAACACGCCTTAGACCTAAAAGACGGACGTGACCCAAGGGAAGCCTTCAACCGGCATATCACATAGGATAATGAAAAAATAGAAAACTCCCTGATTCTTCAGTCCCTCAGACAGGCTGGCAGATTACCATGGGACTTGTGGTTTCGCACACATTCGCAACACTTGCCCTTTCTGGAGCAGTCTGTGGATGTGCAGAGACAGGTCTCCAGATTCAATGCGACAGTCGGACACTCAACGCTCATATTAACTCAACCCATCCCGCATCTGGAATATAAATAATATCCCAGAATTTACTGCCCTCAAGAGGCTATCCGTTCTGGTGGGGGATGAGACAGAGGAACTTCAACTCGCCACTACCGGTGTTCCTGAACTGATGGAGCTCTCCAGACGGTACGAAAATGACATCCCCACCCTGGAAATCCTCCATATCCTCGCCCCCTTGAACGGCCCCTGAGCCCTCAAGTATGTACGCCTCATGCTCCCAAGGGTGGGTGTGCCTGGGGGTCGAGCCCCCCGCCTCGACGGTGAACTGCCTCATAGAGAAATTAGGAGCACCGGTCTCCTCGGTGATAAGCCACCGGATCTTCACCCCCTCCGCCGGAGCTGGGACATCCTCCTCCTCAACCGATGTATGATGAAACGCCTTCATGCCTAGTCCTCCCCAACCCTCCAGATTTAAGCTTAATGACCATCAACCCCCCACATCAACATACCCAACACCCACGATCCGCTCCAGATCCCTCACCTTCACCCGCATCACAGAGTGAGGGGTCCCCGCGGCAGCCCAGACCTCACCGAACCTGGTAAGAGATGAGTCGAGAAGCACTCTCACCCCCTCATCATGGGGGAAAGGGGGCACGCCGCCTATGACATACCCCGTGTCCCTCCTGACAGCGTCGGCGTCAGCGATCTCAGCCTTGTTACCCAGAACCCCTGAGAGCTTACCGGAGTCAACCCTCCTGTCCCCTGAGATCACCACGACGACGGGGTCCTCCCCTGTGAAGACGATGGACTTTGCGATCTGGGCCACCTCACACCCCAACGCTTCGGCTGCCATCTTAGATGTCCGGGTCGAGGAGTCCAATGTCACCACCTCAACATCAAGTGCGTTCTCCTCAACGAAATTGCTGAGCCTCTCAGATCCCCCGGGCATACCCACCACGACCCGCAAATAGGACTGGGGGTTTATATAACGGATACGGTCTCAGCTCAGAGACTCCCACTCAGCCAGCAGTTCGTCGAGCTCACCGGTCACCGGGCCTCCCCGAGTCTCCTTCCTGGTCGCCTTGAATGCCCCCGCGGCACACCCCCTCCTGAGGGCCTCAAGATCACCGCTGCCCTCCACTTTGCTCGCTGCGAAAGCCCCGATGAAGGCATCCCCGCAGCCAACTGTGTTGACGACCGTTCTCCCGAGGCGCTCAAGGGGGACGCCCTCAACAACAGCCTGCTCCCCCCCTCCACTGCAGAGGATGCAGCCCTCTTCGCCCCTCTTGATGATCGCTCTGAGCCCCGGGTTCCAGGCTCCGAGTATCTCCATTACCTCAGAAGGCTCACAGGTCCCGACTAGGTTCTCATACTCCAGATGGTTGAGGACAAAGTAGTCAACATTATCCAGTATATGAGAGAGGGCCTCGACCCCCAGTTCAGCGTAGACCCCGGGGTCCCAGATGACTTTAGCCCCTGATTCGGCGCAGAGTGAGGCGAGGGCTTCCGCTGTCTCAAGGGGGGGATCCATGATGACAGCCACCTTAGCCCCACGGATCAGCCTCAGTCTTGGCGGGTCTCTCAGTCTCTGCCTGGTGAGGACGAGGTTCGCCCCGAAGTAGGTGTGGATCTCGTTCCCACCGTCGGCTGCGATGGTGATATAGGCCTGACCCGACTCCTCCCCCTCGACCCGCAGGACCCCGGTGTGGTCCACCCCCTCCTCACTGAGGATATCGAGCTGTCTCTCCCCGATCCCATCGTCGCCGAGAGCCCCGATGAAGGCAACCCTGTCCTCCCCCAGGAGCCTCGCCGCGGCTACTGCGACGTTGGCGGCGGTCCCCCCGGAGACCCTCTGGATCTCGTTGACGGGGACCTCCTCCCCGGTCCTGGGTAGCCTTTCCAGGAAGAGGTTGATGTCCCAGTTGATGGCACCGCAGCAGATGAGGTCGATCAACGCCCACTCCCCCTGGCCACCCTGTCGAAGAAGAGCCGGTGGAACCTCTCCCCGTCCACTGAGACGCAGACCTCGACACCCGTATCCCCCCTCCCTGTCTGATGGTATCTCCGGCGGTCCACCACCGTCATCCCCCGGGTCAGCTCTCCCCGGGTCTCCACCTCGACCCTGACCCGCTCAGTCTTGACGAGGGTGGGGTTGATGAGGGTTGCTATCGCCAGGGGGTCATGGAGGCTGATCCCCCCGTACCTCTCGACGATGCCCCTGCAGAGGTCCGCGACGAGAGTTGCCCTCCTTGTCCCGAGGCCTTCGATCTCCTCATACCGCTCCCTCGACAGCCGGTTTGAGGGGTCGGTGGTCACATCCAGGCCGACGGCGGTCATCGGTATCCCTGAGTTGAAGACGATCTTGGCGGCTTCTGGGTCATGCCAGACATTGAACTCCGCTACGGGGGTCACGTTCCCGTGTCCATATCTTGTTAGGTTGTAGGCCCCGCCCATCATGACCAGACCCGCGACCCCCTCGACGATACCCGGGCTCTCCTGGATCGCCTCGGCGACGTTGGTGAGGGGGCCTATGGCGACCAGCGTCAGATCCTGACCCAGTTCGTCCGCTTTCTCCGTGATCAGTTCGACGGCGGTCCTATGGTCCAGGGAGCCTTTGGGGTCGGGTAGTCTGGTGGCGCCCAGACCTGTCTTTCCGTGGATGCTGGAGGCATCGCGGTTGCTCCTGCACAGGGGCTTCGAGGCCCCGGGGGCCACTGGGATCCCGTTGACCCCTATGAACTCCAGGATCTTCAGTGCGTTCTCGCTCCCTTGTTGCAGGCTGACGTTCCCCGTTACGGTGGTGAGCCCGTGGACTTTGACCTCGGGGGAGGAGAAGGCCAGGAGGAGGGCGAGGGCGTCGTCGATCCCGGGGTCCGTGTCGATTATGATCTGTCTTATCCGGTGAACCTCCAGATATCTTTGATGTTGTGACCCTTGGATAAATAAATTTGTAGAGCCTGGTATGTTCCCTTTCTCCACGGGACAGGTGTTAAAGGGTTGGTGGAGGAGGGTATATCCATGCGGCTTTCGGATATTTATGCTGCCCGCCGGCGTATGGGGCACCTCGTCAGGGAGACCCCCTTGGTCCGCTCTCCTTTCCTCAGTGGGCTCTGTGGGGGGGAGGTATGGCTAAAGCTTGAGAACCTGCAGATCAACGGTTCCTTCAAGGTCAGGGGGGCTCTCAGCAAGATTCTGGGGC
>JASFTK010000051.1:0-10674 GCA_050053595.1 Candidatus Bathyarchaeota archaeon
AGACCCGATATACCCCGCGCCCCCCGTGACCCCGACCCTCACATCCGACCTCTCCAGATTGCGAATGAATGATAGGGGCTCTCGTTATTTATGTTACCTTTTAACGATTGAAGGAAGGGGTCCCCGACCCTGCCTATCCCTCCCCCATTTTTGAATAGTGGAAACCCACTGGGAAAGAGTCTTTAACCGCCTCCATAGAAGGATGTCTGGTTTAAGATGGGCTTCCTCGATATAGCCGATATCTTGGCTGGAGGGTGTGATGGCAAGGAGGTCTCCGTGAGGGGCTGGATCAACAACAGCCGGAGCAGCGGGGGCATCATGTTTATCATACTGAGGGACGGCACGGGTCTCCTCCAATGCACCTTCAACAGACGTAAGGTCGGCGACGAACTCTTTGAACGGGTCGAGGGTCTTCCTCTTGAGTCGGCTCTTGAGCTGCAGGGTTTGGTGAAGGAGGATGACAGGGCCCCCGGAGGGTGGGAGTTGAATGTCTCGGATATCGGGAAGGTTTACCCTGCAAAACTGGATTTCCCCATTGTCAGGAAAGAGCATGGCACCGAGTTCCTGATGGACAACCGCCACTTATACGTCAGGGATCCCAATCTCCAGAACATCTTCCATATAAGGGCGAAATTTTTCGAGGCCGCCAGGGACTGGTTCAGGGAGAACGGTTACACCGAGACCCAGAGCCCCAGCTTCATGACCGCCAGCGTTGAGGGGGGGAGCACCCTCTTCAGCGTCGACTACTTTGGGTTGGAAGGGGTCTACCTCAGCCAGAGTTGGCAACTCTACGCCGAGGCGATGATCAGCAGTATCGGGAAGATATACACCATCGCCCCCAGCTTCAGGGCGGAGCCCAGCAGGACCCGGCGCCACCTCAGTGAGTTCTGGCACATGGAGGTCGAGGAGCCGTGGACGGAGCTGGAAGGTATAATGGACACCGGCGATGCCCTTGTGACTCACATCGCCCACACACTGGCCAAGGAGATACCTGGGAAGGTAAGGATGGCAGAGAAGGACCCCGACGAGCTGCTTAAACTAAAGGTCCCGTTCCCTCGTATAAGTTACGACGAGGCCGTGGAGATCGTCCAGGAGCAGGGGGTGGAGATGTAC
The DNA here is from genome assembly GCA_050053595.1 of Candidatus Bathyarchaeota archaeon. Taxonomy (GTDB): domain Archaea; phylum Thermoproteota; class Bathyarchaeia; order TCS64; family TCS64. Next base: position 1,114 of record JASFTK010000051.1, read on the forward strand.
TGGGGGGACGACTTCGGCTGGCAGCAGGAGGGACCATTGACCGAGCAATTCGAGTCCCCCTTCTGGGTGGTGGGCTTCCCCAGCGGTATCAAACCCTTCTACCACATGCCCGACCCCGACCGGCCTGATGTGACGCGGTCCGCTGATCTGATGGCCCCTGAAGGGTACGGGGAGATCATCGGTGGAGGTCAACGGGTCCACGACTACGACCAGCTCTACAAGAGGATCCTTAAAGACGGGTTGGACCCTGAGAATTATAGCTGGTACCTCGACCTCCGGAGGTGGGGGACAGTGCCCCACAGCGGATTCGGCCTAGGCATTGAGAGGGTGATCATGTGGATGCTGGGGCTGGAGCACATCCGGGACACAATACCCTTCCCCAGGGACATGAGACGGGTCTTCCCCTAACCCCTCCACCGTCCAACGCTGGATAGGATTAAACGTGGCGAGGGGGTCTCCTAGGCATCATCCTTACAACGGACCATCCAGAGCCCCATAACAGATGACCAGGCCCCCGTTGAGGCAGCGGAGACAGCCTCGGGAATCGCAACCCCTTCCCAACTCAGGGTCCAGATGAATATGGCGACCAACCCTGCAGCGACACCCAACAGCCCAAGGCTACGCTCCCCTTTCCTGAGCAGGAAGGCCGAGATGGTGAGATTTGAGAGGGGAAGGGCGGCGAAGAAGGCGACTGAGAAGTAGTAATGTATACTGCCCGCTGTCTCAGGGAAGACCCCGATGCCGATGAGGAAGACGCAGGCCGCTATGAAGAGGGCGAAACCGGCCTGCCCAATCCTGTCGCCCTTGGTGAGTTCGTAAAGGCCTAGTCCGAAGACAGCCATCACTGAAGCGGTCATGGCGAGACCCCCATTGAAGATGGCTGCCGTGAGCCCTTGGACGCCTAGGTCACTGAGGGCGTTCTGTCCCCAGCTGAACCAAGGGGCGGTGTTTATAGCGAGGAAGATCATGGTGAACCCTATTACCGGGGCGATGATACCGAACCAGCCGAAGATCCTGATGAGTTTGATGTTCACATCTAGAAAGGGGGTTGTCGAGGATTCAAATCTATCGATTTAAAAAAAAGGGCGCCTCAGAGCCCCCTCGAACGGAGGATCTCGACGAATTCCGAGGTTTCCAAGGCCTTCACCAGCAGATACCCGAGGATCGAGACCGCGATGGCGCTGCTCAGGGCGATGCTCACCATCATCGCCAGCCAGACCGGTAGTACCAGCCCCCCGATGCTTGGGGGGGGAAAGTATATCCAGAGATAGCCCCCGACTATCAAGCCGATGATGAGCGAGCCCGCCAGACATGCGGGCAGCAGCCTCTCCTTGAACCGGTAGATGATGGCAGCCGCTAAGAGGTTCGCTAGGGCACCTAAGACGACGTCTATGGCTCCCAAGAAGAAGTAGGCGTTGCCGATGAGGGCTCCTAATGAGACCCCGATTATCGCTGGCCAGCCCAGGAGGGCCGCTAAGGGTATCAGACAGTCAGCGACCCTGAGCTGGATGGGTCCGAAGGATATAGGCGCGAGAATTATGACGATGGCTGCGTACAGAGCGGCTATCACAGCCGCCAATGTTATCTCTCTTGTCTCCATTTCTTGCCTCCCTGCTCCGGGGTTTATACGGCGGAACGGGTGGGAGGCCCCACTCACCCGCCACCAACCAAGAGATCAGAGGAGGGATATAACGGTTCCCTCATTACCCTCTTTCACTATATTTTTAACCTCTAATTATGCTATCCAAGATCATGAGTAAGCTCAATCTCCGGAAGGAGCTAAAAGAATTCTACACGGCGAGAAAGAGACCAGAGTTGGTTGATGTGCCCCCAGGTAAATTCCTCGTGATCGTGGGTAGGGGTGAGCCTGGAGGTGAATCTTACACCTCAGCTCTCCAAGCCCTATACAGTCTCAGCTATACCCTCAAGTTCAGGTGCAAGGATGAGGGTCGTGACTTCACCGTCATGGCCCTTGAGGGGCTCTGGTGGTGGGACGACCCGACTATCTTCGATCTTGAGAACGCTCCTCCACGGGGTGAGTGGAACTGGAAATCCATGATCAGGCAGCCCGACTTTGTCAATCAAGGTATGTTAGAGGAGGTCGTCCCCGAGGTCCGGGAGAAGAAGGGTGGAGAGGTAGACAGGGTTGTCCTTGAGACCTTCCACGAGGGGCTCAGCGCTCATATAATGCACCGTGGTCCATACAGCGAGGAGGGCCCCACCATCCGGAGGCTCCACTCGTTCATCGAGGAGAACGGGTACAAGATGAGGGGAAGACACCATGAGATCTACCTCAGCGACCCCCGGAGGTCCAGACCGGAGAACCTCAAGACCATCATCCGCCAACCGGTCGAACGCCTCAAATAATCCGTCACTGCTATAGCTACAGTATCCGCTATGGCAGCTGAACCCCGCACCTGGGTCACCAAGGATTACCACGTCCACGAGAGCCACTCATCAGATGCCCCCCTCGCTACCGTCGAGCGGTATTGCAGGGTCGCTGAGAGGCGGGGCATTGACGAGATCTGTTTCACCACCCACCTCATAGTCGCAGGACCTGATATCGAGCATGGCATCGCCCCTGAGAGGATACCCGAGTATCTCGACGAGATCCTGGAGGCTCAAGGGGACACGGAGGTCCAGTTGAGGACTGGTCTTGAGGTCGACTGGTTCCCCAAGGAGGAGAGGAGGATAGAGGCGATCCTCCAGGAGTACCCCCTTGACTATGTCTTGGGGAGCATGCATTACGTCAGGGGCATCGATATAGGTTCCAAGAGGCACGCTCCAACCTTCTTCCTTGGCAAGAACCTCGAGGAAGCCCTGGACACGTACTTCTATGAATGGAAAAAAGCCATTGAAAGCGGTCTATTCGATGTCATGGCCCACCCCGACTATTTCCGGAAATATCTAGGCCTCACCCACAGGATGCCTATCTCATGGGAGGATTACGGTACCAGGGTCTATGACGCCCTCGACAGCCTCAAGAGCTACGGTGTCGGATTCGAGGTGAACGCTTCAGGGTACCGCCACAATATCCAGGATGTCTACCCCGTGAAGGGGTTCCTCAGAGCGGCTCGGGAGGCTGGGGTGGACAAGGTCACCCTCGGTTCAGACAGCCACAGGGTTGGGGGCCTCGGGCTGAACACCCTGAGAGGGGCGCGTCGGCTCCTTGATGCGGGATTCGACTATATCTACACCTTCAAGGGTCGGAAGAACAGCAGAACCAGATTGACGGAGATCATGGGACAGATATGAGGGATGGCATCTGGAAGCCGTGCGCGGATATTTTGAGGTAAACCAAAGTTAGACTCCTCGACTGGCTGCCTGATGTTTCGCATCAACCGTCCTGCTCCGGCCTGACACCCAGCACTAGATCGAGTTCAATCACTCGTTTATCCCTTAAGACGGTGAGGGTGATGGTGTCATCCGGGCGGTACCCCCGTTCCAGGATGACAACGAGATCGATGAAATCTTTTACGATCTTCCCGTCAACCCCGATGATGATGTCTCCACCCAACTGGACATTGAACCCGTTCAAGTTCACCTCCCGGCTCCCCCCCTCGAGACCCGCCAGATCCGCGGGTCCACCTTCCACGACTTCAGAGACGTAGGCTCCTTTTTTACTCGCATCGAGGCCCATCAGCTCCCTGATCTCCGGGATGAGGGCCATCCCCCTTATCCCGAGGTAGGCGTGGTCGAAACTCCCGTCCTCTATCAGGTAGGGGATCTCCCGTATGATGGTGTCGGAGGGGATGGCGAATCCGACCCCTGAGAACTGATTGGTCTGGCTGATTATGGCCGTATTCATCCCGATAACCTTCCCCTCCATATCGAGGAGGGGTCCACCGCTGTTCCCTGGGTTTATCGCAGCATCGGTCTGGATGACATCGACGATCGTGTAACCCCCGGGAGCGTCCATCTGCCGACCCGTAGCGCTGACCACCCCCACAGTCATTGTGTTAGCGAGGCCGAAGGGGTTCCCGAGGGCGACTACCTGCTCCCCGACCAGTAGATCCCATGAGGAGGCGAACTCCACCGGCCTGAGAAAGGACGCTGGGACATCGACATCGATCACTGCGAGATCTGTGTAGGGATCAGCTCCTACGAGGGTGGCGTCGACTATGGTCCCATCTACGAAGGTGACCGTGATCTCGTCAACACCCTCAACGACGTGGTTGTTGGTTATGATTATCCCGTCTGAATTGTAGACAAAGCCTGAGCCCTGTCCACCCCCGAACCTTGTGTCTACCTCGATGAGCACCACAGACATTTTCGTATCATTGTATATCTTGGTCAACCCTAGGCTCCCTGAAGTATTGCCTTGGGCTCCGATCCTTATGGTATCCCTCAGATTTGCGATCTCAAGGTTCGCCGCGTTGAGTTGAAAACTGAGGGCTTCCAGCTCACCCTCCAGACTGTCAACCTTGCTATTCGCTCGGCCAACAAAATACAGCATCACGACAGCGTTGACGAGCACCATCGCGACTATCAGGAGGGGTGTCCATCTAATCTTAGGCGACCGCTTCTCACGGGTATTAAAAAACCATTCATCGCTCAAGACCGATCACACTCAACTTCTATATTCTGAGTTAAATTTCCTTCTGATGCATGGCGTTTTCTCAGACGCTCATCCTAGTCTCGAAAAGTTCAATGCGAACAGCTTAGTATAAATAAAATCTAAATATATCGATTCGTGAATTTTATGTATGGAACAGGATAAGCTCCTAATGGAGTCAGATGCGGATCTCAACAGCTTAAGAGAGGAGATAGATAAGCTGAAAGAGGATGAGGATAGACTCAGGGATCTCAGACAAGATCTGGAACATCGTTACAGGCTGTTAATTATGAAAAAGACAATTGAGAACTGACAGCCTTTGATCCCTTGTTTTCATAACCTGTTTTAGGACTAACGCTTATAGGCTATCTGAGGCCGATCACAACTGGAATGAGGCTCGCAGCTCTCTTTTCCGGAGGGAAGGATAGCACATATGCCGCCCATCTGGCCTCTAGATCCGGTGAGATAGCTTTTCTAGTCACCATGTTTCCGAGGGAGGGGGATAGCTGGATGTTCCACAGCATGAACCTAAACCTCACACCACTGTTGGCTAAGACACAGGGTATCAAGCACATCGCTGTTGAGACATGCGGGGAGAAGGAGCGGGAGCTAGAAGACCTGAGAAGGGTCATAGAGGGTTTAGATGTGGACGGTGTCGTCAGCGGGGCCATCGCCTCCCGATACCAGAAAGACAGGGTGGACGCCCTCTGCCAGGACACGGATCTGGTTCACCTAGCCCCGCTCTGGGGGAGGCATGAGGGGGACCTCCTCGACGAGGTTGTCGAGGCTGGGATGGTGGTGGTCGTCTCGGCGGTGGCAGCGATGGGGCTTGGAGAGTCTTGGCTTGGCAGGGTCCTCGATGGTGGTGCCATCAAGCAACTCAAGGTACTGAGTAAACGTTATGGGTTCAACGTAAGCGGAGAGGGGGGGGAGATGGAGACTCTGGTACTAGACGCCCCCTGGTTTGAGAATAGGCTGAGGATCGTAAGGGCAGAGAGTACATGGGATGGGATGAGAGGTAGCTACCTTGTTAAAGAGGCAGAGTTGGAACCCAGAGTATGACGCCCATAAAGGTTTTAAAGGGTAGACTTCATCTGAGAGGGTTGGAGAGACTAGCGGTGTATTACCGCCAAACAGTGTAGGCCGTAAGGCCCATATGAACCCCAGTTTGTACGCTCTCCCCGTTCTAAGCGACCACCCCGATGGTACACATAACCAGGTGCTCCGTCTGGCACTCCGGTCGTATAAAGCGGCGAGGAACTAAGGTGATAAAAAATGAGTGATAAGAAGGAAGAGGTCGTCTCCGAGGCTCTCAAAGCTGAGGAAAAGATGAGATCCGTTTGGTACATTCTAGACCTAGAAGGGGACTTGGTTCCCCTGGACGAGTTCGACTTTACAGGTCACGAGAATCTCAGGATCTTCTCAGGGTACGAAGTGGAGAAGGACCGGTCTGTTGATCGGGAACCCCCTCACGTCACACTGATGAGGAGCCTGGAGCTGGTGGATTATGAGCCGGCCTCGGATCCCGGGAACATGAGGTATTACCCTAAGGGGAGAATGATCAAGGCCCTACTGGAGGAATATGTGACCAGCATGGTCCACGAATATGGGGGGATGGAAGTCGAGACCCCTCTAATGTACGACATAAACCACCCGACCCTAGCCAAATACCTGAACAGGTTCCCCGCCCGCCAGTACACTATCGAGTCGGACGAAGACCAGTACTTCCTCAGGTTCGCCGCTTGCTTCGGACAGTTCCTCATGGCCCATGATGCTACCATAAGCTACCGTGACCTCCCCCTCAGGATCTACGAGATGACCCGCTACAGCTTCCGCAGAGAGCAGAGGGGAGAACTCGTGGGTCTCAGGAGACTGAGATCCTTCACCATGCCAGATGTCCATGCCCTCTGCAAAGACCTGAACCAGGCCAAGAAGGAGTTCAGGCGCCGTTACAAGCTGAGCCAGGAGACCCTTGCAGGGATCGGCCTCCCTTCTAAGGACTATGAGCTCGGGATCAGGGTGACTGAGGACTTCTACGAGAACAACAAGAGTTTCGTCAGGGCTATGGTGAGGGAGCATGGCAAGCCGGCACTGGTCGAGATGTGGAAGGAGAGGTTCTTCTACTTCATACTGAAGTACGAACTCAACTTCATCGACTGCCTGGGGAAAGCCTCGGCTCTGGCCACCGACCAGATTGACGTCGAGAACGGGGAGCGCTACGACATCGGGTATATGGACGAGGACGGTCAGGAGAAGTACCCCCTCGTCCTCCACTGCAGCCCCAGCGGGGCCATTGAGAGGGACATCTACGCCCTCCTTGAGAAGGCGCACATGGAGATGGAGGAGGGTAAGAGCCCCATGCTCCCCCTGTGGCTGGCTCCGACCCAGGTCCGGATAATCCCTGTGAACGAGGACTATGTAGAGTTCGCACAGAAGCACACCAAGAAACTCGCCCGGAAGAAGATCCGGGCCGACTATGACGACAGGGGTGAGACGGTCCAGAAGAAGATCAGGGACGCTGAGAAGGAGTGGATCCCCTATATCATCGTCGTGGGAGGGCGGGAGGTCGGAGCGGAGAAGGTGCCCATCAGGGTCAGGGAGGATGGGGAGATACACAAGATGAGTGTGAATGAACTTGCCTCGCTGATAAAGAAACAGGTGAAGGGCAAGCCTTACAGGCCCCTCCCCTTGCCCATGGCGGTTCAGGGTCGGCCCAAGTTCGTCGGCTAAGGGACTCCGTAGCGCCATCTCTCGATCTTACGGGCTTTCTTGCTCCTTTTTTTGTACTCCTTGTAGTGAGCCTTACAGAGGTAGGCCCTCCTCCCCTCCACATCCAGCCCCGCTTTCTTTACCTTGGGGCCAGATATAGATCTGACAGCCTCCTCCCCGCAGTTGGTCACCGTACATTTCTTGCCCTTGCCGATCCTTCCCATAACCACTACTTCCGGGTACGTTATCTATCGAGATGGTTGCCCACATAAAAAACATATGAAAATCTCCCATCCCTCTCAGTGGTCCCTGTGAGGGAGAACGCCCCTAGGGCCTCCTGCTGAGCTGATCATAGTATCTTTCCATGGACTGGGTAGGGCTCACGCTGACTATGGTGTGTCGTGAGTCCTCAATCACCATAAGATTATTCTGGAGCCGGGAGGTTTGTACAACATCCAGACTGTGGTAACATGGGAAACATAGGGATCACTCTATCGACCTCGGACCCCGCAGGGGCGAATCTACTCAACATATTAAGGGAGATGGGGTTCTCGGAGACTGGGGGAAGTGATATCCTCCGGATGGGAGACATCTATCTCATTGTGGTTGACCCCCTTATCGTGCCTGAGGAGAGATACAAGACCCCCAGTGAACCAGATCCCTACCCCGCGGACTATGACCGTATAGCTGACAATCTTGATTTGGACTATATCGTCGTCGCCTCCCGCCATTGGGCCAAGAGTGGCCAGCCCAGTCTCACCGTCCACCCCACCGGTAACTTCGGTAAGGCTGTGTACGGCGGCAGGGTCAGGGAGCTCCAGGCCACAGTCGCGAACCCGATGCGGGGCGTCTTCCTCAGGCTCCTGGAGGACCCTCCAGAGGGGTTTGAGGTCTCCATGGAGGCAACCCACCACAGCCCCACCCAGTTCAGGGTCCCGATGTTCTTCGCTGAGCTGGGGAGCAGGGAGAAACAGTGGACCGATGAGGGTCCCGCCACCTACCTCGCTGAGGCAATCCTCGGTGGCATAAAGGAACCAGGGGAGGCTCCTGTCGCCATCGGCTTCGGGGGAGGCCACTACTGCCCCACCTTCAGCGTTCTGGAGGAGGAGACAGCCTTCGGCCACATTGCGGCCAAGTACGCCTTGGACCTCCTCACCCCTGATCTCGTCTCCCAGATGGTGGAGAAGACCCTCGACGGCGTCCAGGGAGCGGTCCTCGACAAGGGCCTCAAGGGCTACCAGAGGAAGAAGGTAGAGGTCGCCCTCAGGAACCTAGATGTCGAGATCCGAGAACAGGACTAGGGTTCAAGGAACCTTAAGACTACAATCTGCTGGCATGGGGGGTCCGGTATCATGATACGAGGAAACGCCAGCCCTCTATGTCCCGCCATATCTCGCTGAGGAGTCCCTCCGCTTGGCCCTCAGGGAGGCTCAGGAAGAGCTTCGCGACGTGCTTGCAGACCCTCTTCCGGTCCGCTCCCTTCCTCCAGTCCCCGCAGTCGTGGGTGATCGTTTTGGCTTTACGGTCGATCTCGATGGTGTAACGTCGGATGTCCGCTTCAACCCGCTCCCCTGAGTTGAGGGTTATCTCCAGTTCTTCATCCTTGATCCCCTCAGCCCTCAAGAGCCTAGGGGCGTTGGTGAACCGCATGAGTTGGTCAGCGATGTTCAGCCCCTCCTCAGCGGCAGCGAAAGCGTCGAGGGTAAGCCCCTGAGGCTGTTCAGCCTCCCTCTGCCTGTGGTCAAGGATCTTGGTGACAGCCCCCATCTGCTCTGCGGTCTCTTGCTCCAGCATGGCGAGGATCTCAGAGGCGTTCTTGACGGCATTGGCACTGAAGTGGTTGTTGAAGTAACCGTACACCTCCCCCGCCCTCTTGGTTGTATCCTTGACCTTGGGCACCCAGGACTCAAGTTCGCTGGGGCTATACTCGTAGTTGTACCAGGGGTTGGCTCCGTGGCCATGCCACCTGATATAGGCAAAATCCGCGGTGATGTGAGTATCAGGGGGGAGCAGAGGCTCGTCAACGATGGTGTAAGCCGCGTTGTACCGCTCCAGTATCCTGAGGGTGTCGGACTTCATCCAGGAGAGGTTTCGGAACTCCACTGCCCACTTGTAATTCTCAGGGAGGGTGTCCAGATAGGTCTCAAGGGCCTCAACGTGCTCCTCATAGTTGAACTTGGGCCTCAACTGGATCAATATGGGCCCTAGTTTCTCAGCGAGGGGCTTCACCAGATCGAGGAACCTGTAGGTGTCATCCTCAACCCCCCTGTCTAGATCCAGCCACTTCTCATGAGTTA
>JASFTK010000052.1:0-10646 GCA_050053595.1 Candidatus Bathyarchaeota archaeon
CTGTAGAGGTCTCGGTCCTCCCAAAGGAGCTTGGGGCTGTGGAAAGGGCTAATGTCCTCCCTAAAGGAGACTTGGTGGTTCTCTACTCCGATGGTAGGATGGAGTCTATAGACCTTATTGATGCCGAGAACAGGGATCTCTTGGTGGCTGTGATGAGTGACGCCATGCCTCGGTTCAACAGCTTGATCTCCAAACGGAGGGATAAAATCGAGAAGAGGATCGGATTTCTCTCCAGTGTGACCCGTGAACTCCAAGCCATCGCTAGCTCAATATCTGAGACATGAGAAATCACCGGGGGCTTGACCTTGTTGAATGTTGTGGAGACTACATACACATATACAATACATCCCCCCACCCAAGAATTATTGACTATGCGGTTTCAGGCTATGATGAGCTTCGAGGATAGTAGTCAGTAGGAGGTTTAGTGGTGTCTACGATCGGAATGGCCCCCATCCAGGTGAGGCTGAATAAAGTTGAGGGGGTTAAGATTGACACTGGGGTCAACCCCGATTCTGTCACCTTTGATGTCGAGGTAAGTATGGATGAGGAGAGCCGTACCAACGAAGAGCTTACTGTGGACTTTGTCATTACCATAGGTACCAAGCCCAGTCTAGTAAAGTTCGAGGTTGGGGGTAAAGCAATTGTCTCAGGAGGGCGTGCAGCATTTGACGCTGTATTGGAGATGGATGAGAAATCGAAGACCCCTAAAATTCTCCATGTCATATATCAGCAGATATTCACCTCTCTCTACCTGATTTCATCCCAGCTGGAGGTCCCCTACCCTCCACCTGACCTCCTCCATACCCCCTCAGAGCCTAGTAGAACAGGCACCAGGGGTCCACCTGAGGATCAACTAGTGGCTCAGCAAACATCGGCTCAGACGGTATAAAATAAATAAAAAAAGGAGCATTAGGCGCCCTTAAAGGCCGCTTCCAGAATGTCCATCCCTTTCTCTAGTAGCTCGTCTTCTATAGTGAGGGGCGGGTGTAGCCGTATAACGTTTCCATAGAGCCCTGCTTTCAGGGTTAAGAGGCCCGAAGCCAGTGAGGTTTTCATGACCTTCGCGGCGGCCTCTGGGTTAGGCTCTTTTGTTTCTCTATCCTTCACGAGCTCCATGGCGAGCATGGGGCCCTTGCCCCGGACCTCGCCTATGACCTCGAAGCGGTCATAGAATTCGTCGAGACGTTTCTGGAGTTTATTCCCTAGTTTCGACGCTTTTTCAACAATCTTCTCCCTCTCAATCATATCTAAGACTTTGAGGGCCGTGGCACAAGCGATGGGGTTCCCCCCATATGTTCCACCGAGACTACCCGGGTAGATGTCCTTCATCAATTCGTCTCTGGCAACCACGGCGCTCAGGGGGAGACCCGAGGCGATGGCTTTCGCCATGACAATTATGTCAGGTTCGACGCCCCAGTGCTCTATAGCCCACATCTTCCCTGTGCGAGCGTACCCTGTTTGTATCTCATCGATTATGAGTTTGATTCCATGCTCCTCGCATAGCGACTTTACCTCTTTAAAGTATTCAGGGGGAGGTGTGATGAAGCCCCCCTCACCTTGGATGGGCTCGGTTATTATGGCCCCAACTTGGTCAGGGGATACTTGGGTCTTGAGTATGCTCTTCTTGATGTGTTGGACGCAGTGAAGACCACAACCTGGGTATTCCAGATGGAAGGGGCAGCGGTAGCAATAAGCGAAGGGGGTGAAGTAGACCCCGGGGACGAAGGGGCCAAAACCGACCTTGTATGGGTCCCATTTTCCGGTGAGGGTGAGGGCCATGAAGGTACGGCCATGGAAGCTGTTCTCGAAGCTGATGATGTTTGGGCGACCTGTGGACTGGCGTACAATCTTTACCGCGTTCTCCACCGCCTCAGAGCCGCTGTTGAGCATAATCGCCCGTTTCTTGAACGAGCCCGGTGTTACCTCGGTGAGTCTCTTTGCTAGGTCGAGATACGGCTCATAGTTCACGACATGGATGCAGGAGTGGATTAGTTTAGCAGCTTGCTCACTGATGGTCTCCACGATCTCATCGGCACAGTGGCCAAGGCTGGTGACCCCGATCCCTGAGGTGAAGTCTATGTAGGTGTTGCCATCTACATCCTTCATGACGGCGCCCTTCGACTCGGCGACTGTGATAGGCTGGACCAGATAGACGCCTGGAGGGATGAGGTCATTCCGTTTCTCCATCAACGCCTTCGATCTAGGTCCTGGAGGAGGGGTAACAATCTTAGGGACTTTTCCCATGTTTATCGCCTAAACATCCACTTCAAGTTAATAATGCTTTACTGTCGAACTCAGACATTACTTGTCCGCATTCTTCTTTGCGTTCCTTAATGAAGAAGAGGATCAACGGAATGGCAAGGGCTTCTAGCCCAGCCCCAATTAAGAGGAGAATATTGGGGTCATGATCATATAAGACACCACCTAAATATGATCCAGGGAGCCCTAACACCCCTGTTATCGTTCCCATCAAACCCATCACCTTTCCCCTCTCTTTCTGAGGAACAATATCCGCAACCAGGGCTTGCCACGCTGGCCCGCCCATGAATCCACCTCCCCTCAGCCTCCCCCCTCCGAGGCCCCCTGCGATACCGATGACGCCGTAGGCTGCGAGTAGTTGGTTATAGTTTTTGAATATGAGGAGGCTTAAGCTGTCGAAAGGACCGAGCCCTCGAGCGATGAGGATGCATGGGACTCTGCCGAAGCGGTCTGCTATCATGCCGCTGATGAGGTAGAGGGGGACTGAGATCCCCGTCGCGAGGCTTTGGAGGAGACCGTACTGGGTAGGTGTGAGGCCGACCTCGTAAGTGGCGTAGGGTGTTAGGAATGTCCAGGTCATCCTCATGGCGAATCCCGAGATAATGGAGACCGCCAGCATAGCGTAGATTACACGGGGTTGGCGTCTGAAGACCTCCAGAAGCCCATCATCTCCACTATTCTCACCATTGAGATCCACCTCCTTTTCCGGCTTCAGGGTCTCAGTCAGGAATAGAGCCCTCAAGATAGCGGCGGTAGAGGCAGCGAGGATGAAGAGCATCAGCCCCACCCTCACCCCTTTGGCTACCCCCATCACATCGAGATAGTAACCGCTCACGACGGGCATGAACACCCGCGGTATTGAGGTGAGCATCCTATAGGCTCCGAAACCTGCTCCCCTCTTTTCTTGAGGGAGGGATTCGGCGATTATCGCGTTGAAAGCCGGGATGTATATGGACGCTAGGGAGTTGAGTATCATCCCTGGGACGACCCAGTGCCAGGAGTTTGCGGTGAGGAGGAACATCGGGGCTATGATCCGCATCCCTGTCCCGAAGACGATCACCCGCTTCCTCCCTATCTTGTCGGCAATGATGCCCCCTGGGAGCTGGAATAGGATGCGGCTCGTGTTCTGGATTGTAGCAAGGAGGCCTACTATGGTGATGGGAGCCTTCAGTTCTTCGATGAGGTATAGGGTCCACCAGAGCTCCCATAGACTATTGAAGACATGGTAGAGCATGTTCGTCGATGAAATGGTGATGATGTTACGATTGTAGAAGACCTGCCTTAGGATAGAAGCCACTAATATCTACCTGTCAGATAAACCTTTTTCACCACTTACCTAGATTAACGATAAATGCCTTTCGATGAGGAAAAAAGGTAGCTAGGCGACCACCAAGGCCAGGACGGCTTTCTCGGTGTGCATCCTGTTCTCTCCCTCGTCGAAGACTGCGCTCTGGTGTCCCTCGATAACGCTGTTGGTCATCTCCTCGCCCCTGTATCCTGGGAGGCAGTGCATGAATATGGCGTCTGGCTTAGCCCAGCCTAGGGTCTCGTCGTTTATCTGGTACTCAGCGAATGCCTTCTTCCGTTCCTCGATGTCCTTGTGCCCCATGCTATGGAAAGTATTCGCGTAAACTACATCAGCGTCTGTCAGCGCCTCTTTGAGGTCGTCGGTGACCACCATCTGGGTCCCGCCTTCCGTGGCGTGCTCCGTCGCAAACTTCATGATCTTCTTATGGGGTGCCCAGCCATTTGGTACCGCAACATAACAGTCCATACCCATGAGGCTGCTAGCCACCATCAAGGTCTGGCAGACATTATAGGGGTCGCCCACATAGACGAGTTTATTCCCTGTGATCTTACCCTTGTGCTCCCTTATGGTTAAGAGGTCCGCCAATCCCTGGCAAGGGTGGGTGAGATTGGTCAGGGCATTTATGACCGGGTTCCTCATATACTCGGCATACTCCTCCACGATATCTTGGCCGTACGTCCTGACCACTAGAGCGTCGCAGTAACGATCTAGGATCCGTGCAGTGTCCTTGATGGGCTCCCCCCGGGCGAGCTGCATCGTCTGGGGCGTCGAGTAGAAGCTTTGAGCCCCCAGATGAGCGATGCCCGCCTGAAAACTGAACCGTGTGCGGGTGCTGTGTTTCTCGAACACCATGGCAACTGTGCGACCTCTGAGATAGTTATGGGGCTCCTTCATCATTCTCTTCCGTTTGAACTCCTGAGCAACGTCGAGCATGTAACCTATCTCAACAGGGGTAAAGTCCATAAGGGTGAGGAAGTCCTTCCCCCTAAATCTATCCTTCATACTCATCTTGGATTCCAGTGTAAATGTAGACCTAAGCGTCTTAACATTTCCGTTCAACCTATGGGACGCTAATCAAATGTAAAGAGAAGATCAAGTTGGGACCCCCTAACCCCAAAGGAACAGGAAGCGGTCCATACCCGTGGAAGAACAGAGAATTGTTCAGTGCATTTTATCTCACTCCTCGGAAACGACCGGGCTGCTGATAGATGGCCCTCTACAATAACGATGCCGACCCTTGAAATGAGCAATTATGTGTGAGCCCTAATTGGAATAGCTACTCTCAAACGCCTAGGAACTTCAGTATATAAGGAACGTATGTGAGTATGGCGCCCCCCGCCGCTACTGAGGCGATCTGCCCCCCGACGTTTGTCGCGAGAGCATGTGGCAGTAGCCAGTTATCTTGATCTACACGACGCCCGATTAGGTGAGCTGTCCTTGCTGCCATCGGGAAGGCGGAAACCCCACAGGCTCCTATGAGGGGATTAATGTTTCCACCTGTTATTTTGTTAGTGATCTTGGCAAAAATCAGTCCTGAGGTTAGTGCTAAGATGAAAGCGACCAAACCCAGAGCAAAGATGTAGAGTGTTGAGAGGTTCAAGAATGCTTCTGCTGACATAGTTCCCCCGATAGAGAGCCCTAAGAGGAGGGTGATTATATTCGCTAGCTCGTTCTCAGCTGCATCAGAGAGGCGTTTAACGACCCCGCTTTCCCGCATAAGGTTTCCCAGCATCAGTGTTCCAATAAGTAACGATCCTTGTGGAGCTAAGAGGGCCACGATGAGGAAGACTACAACGGGGAACATCACCCTGATGATTCTTGGGAGTTCCTTTATCTCGTGCTCCATCCTGATCTTTTGTTCATCTTTTGTTGTGAGGAGCTTGGAGAGAGGGATCTGGAGCAGGGGTATTAGGGACATATAGGAGTAAGCGCAGACTGTCACGGGGCCTATGAGATGAGGAGCGAACCTCTGAGTCACGAAGATCGCTGTGGGTCCATCCATCGCACCAATGATACCGACACTGCTCGCCTCTAATGGACTGAACCCGAGAATGAGGGCGAGGTTAAGAGCAGCGAAAATCCCCAACTGACCTGCGGCTGCGAATACCATGAACATCGGCCTTCTGATGAGGTTGGAAAAGTCGCTCATCGCCCCAATGCCGACGAAGAGGAGGGCTGGGAGCAGTTCACTCTCGATACCATAGACCCTTAAAGCGTAAAGCATACCCCCATGCTCCCCGAGACTGGTGCCAGGGATGTTCACTAAGATCGTAGTAAAACCAATGGGAAGGAGCAAGAGGGGCTCATACTTCTTACCTATAGCAAGGTAGATGAGAGCCAGTCCAACTCCCATCATCAATGCAGACCCAATATAACCCCACATATTCGATCTGACCCGCTAAGAAAGTTTCACCAAGGGAGCACTCCGCTCCACCTTATCCCCAGCCTCGACAAAGATCTCCTCAACCAAACCACTGGAATGGGCATGGATCTCGTTCTCCATCTTCATCGCCTCCAGAATTAGTAGGATATCCCCCGTCTCCACAGAGTCTCCTTTTTTTACTCTTACCTCAGAAACTACGCCGGGCAGTGGCGCAACTATGACGCCGCTTACCTCCATAAGCTTATGTTTCTCAACTTTTTTCCTCTCAGTAAACTGGGGCTTTACTAATTCAGCTCTCTTAGAAGACACCGGTTGATCCCGCTCTCTCAGCTCTTCCACTTCAACTGTGTAGGTATGGCCGTCGACAGTGACTTTGAATTTTCTTTTCATCTCTCCCTACCCTCATCCCACCTCAATGCCTCTATCTTGGCAGTTATTTCCCAGTGGCTACTATCGACCAATGGAGCTATCTCAGTCTTGACTCCCGCCCCCTCGTCCATGTAGGCCATTATAGCGCCCATTGTAGCCACCTGTACTAGGTTCTCTTTAGATGGGCGATTTCCATCCCTGAAAGCCTTTTTCATACCCTCGCTCAGTAAGCCGATAGTGAGGAGTGTAGCGAAGATCAGACCTACACCCACAACCGTGACATAGGAACCGAACCCCCAGGACAATTCGAGCAGCCGATCCTAAATCGGACCGTCTTGATATAAGGCTATTCGGTTGTTTAGGTGCTATATCCGTTGTTGGTCTATCAACCCAGTAATATAGTCAATCTGTGTTAATTCCAACTCTATCCAGTGGAAAAGGACCCTATTAGTGCTGTAAAGATACTATTTCTCAATCCAGATCTATCCAGCATAATCCCTTTATATCATCCGAGTGATATTTCTCACCAATAGATCTATTGTACTAGCTCCTCATAATTTGCCTTCAAGGGGTTTGAGCCCATCGTGCTCAGCCAAGGATTCGTCATATTACTGGAGCGCACTCGCTCTCAACACTAGTGAGCTTGACAACACTTTTCCCGGAGTAGACGGTATTCTCCTCAATGTAATGTCTTGGGATATTATACGCCTTAGCATTGTCGACTCAACGCAGACTTGGGCAAGGAGGCTCGCGGAGATCGGAAAGGGGGCGGGCACCGTGATAGTTGCCGAGGCTCAGACGGCGGGCAAGGGACGTCAAGACAGGACTTGGTCCTCTCTCCAGGGCGGTCTATATTTGACAGCTGTTATGGAGCCCCATCCTCAGGTTGGTCTTATGCCTCTGTTAGCCAGTGTGGCTGTCTCTGAGGTGATTATGGATCGGACCGGTTTGAAGCCCAGCCTCAAATGGCCGAATGATGTTTTGGTAGACGGTAGAAAGGTAGCAGGGATCCTTATAGATTCCGTCTGGCAAGGGAGCAGTCCAGTCTATATCCTAGTGGGGATTGGGGTCAATCTGAATAACCCCCTCCCCGACTCCATAATCGCTGGGACTTCTATATCCAAATTATCTGGGGAAGAGGTCGATATCGATACTTTTCTTCATCACCTATTAGAGCGAATGACCATCCTTGTTAATCACCTGGACACTGACCCTGGAGAGGTTATCAATAGATGGCGAGAGCTCTCAGTGACTATCGGTCAAGAGATAACCTTACGCGTAGAGTCGGGGGCGATCCTCCGAGGAGTTGCCGTTGATATCGACAGCGATGGGGCTCTCCTCTTAGAAGATGGGGAGTCTGTAAGAAAAGTCCTCTCAGGTACCATTCTGGGGGGTAATGTTAAGTCCTCGGGTTGTATGCCTACAATCTGAGTGATATGTCCCCCTCAGGAAGCGCCACCGCTGCAAATCATCTTTTCTCCCGGGCAACTGGGACTCTACTCAAGATAACCCGTGGGGAAGGAGTTTACGTATGGGACGACGAGGGTAACCGTTACATAGATGGGAGTGCCGGTCCCATTTGCGTCAACATAGGCCACGGAGTTAAAGAAGTCGCCGAGGCTGTCGCTCGTCAGATGGAGCAGATAAGCTACGCTCATAGCTCCCATTTTACCACAGACTCCGTATTGGAGTTCACAGAGAAGTTAGCCCAATTCGCTCCACCCAGTATTAACAAGGTCTACGTCTGTTCAGGTGGTTCCGAGGCTACGGAGGCCGCAGCCAAACTGGCGAGGCAATACCACCTGGAACGAGGAGAGCCCTCTAGATATAAGGTGATCGCTCGATGGCAGAGCTACCATGGTAACACCTTGGGAGCCCTATCGATGTCTGGGAATATCGCAAGGCGCCGCAAGTACGTCCCCATGTTACTGGACTTCCCTCATATTCCCCCAGCCTACTGCTACCGCTGCCCCTTCGGTAAGGTCCGGGACTCATGCGAACTAGAATGTGCAAGAGCCTTGGCGGGGGAGATCAAGGCTAATGGACCTCAGTTTATCTCGGCTTTCATCGCTGAACCTGTGGTCGGGGCTACTTTGGGTACCCTCCCAGCGCCAGATGGATATTTTCAACTCATTAGGGAGATATGTGACCAATATGGGGTTCTCTTCATCGCGGACGAGGTGATGACGGGCATAGGCCGGACCGGGAGGAACTGGGGTATTGAACACTGGGGTGTCGAGCCCGATATAATAGCCGCAGCGAAAGGACTCTCAGGGGGATACCTCCCCCTTGGGGCTTGCATAGTGAGCGATTCTGTATCTGACACATTCAAAAACCCCTTCGCTCACGGTCACACTTATGGTAGCCACCCGGTCTCATGCGCTGTGGGCTCTGCAGTTCTAAGCTATGTTAAGAAACATAAGCTGGTTGAGAGGTCTGCCGAGTTAGGCGAATATCTCCATAAGAGGCTACAGGAACTGTACGATCATCCCACAGTAGGCGATATACGGGGTATGGGTATTTTCGCGGGCCTTGAGTTCGTGAAGGATAAAGACACCAAGAAGCCCTTTCAGGCGGATATAACATACCACAGGCGGGTGCTGGACAGCTGTTTCGAGAAAGGACTTCTAGTCTATCCAGGGTTGGCGACGGTGGATGGCTTCGTTGGAGATCATATCCAGGTCGCTCCACCTCTTGTGGTGAGCAGAGAGCAGATCAACGACATCGTTCTAATCCTTGATGAGGCCATCGGTGAGGTCGAGGCGGAGGTCTTATAACTTGTTCAGCACCGACCGAGAGCATCCTGTCAGGATCTCATATAAGCCCGTAGAGGAACTGGTCATCTTGGAGATGGTGGAGTATGACCTCAGTAAACTAGCGGAGGTTTGCGCCCTTCTCCTCAACTCTGGGAGACCTATGGTCCTAAATTGGGTCGATGGCATTGCTTTCCACCATCAACCTCTCCCCTTCAACACCAAAGAACTATTGAAGGAGAGGATGAAAGGGAGGGTCTATTGGGCCAGCGTCATCTATGCCTTGATGCCTGAGTACCGGACGAGCCTTAAAGTGGGCCCCCGGGACATACCTGTTATGATTAATCCAAACCCCATACTCAAGCAGGTAGCAAACTGGCTTAAAGAGAGATCGAACCCCTAAAATCACTCCTCTTTCTCATCTAAAACTAATTTCTTATAGTTGATGCCTGGTATGACTAATTGCTTCTCAGGGATGATCCCTCTGGGTTTGCATATCATAAATATGAGTAGTAGTGCTCCTAGGACCATGTCCCCGATATGCCCCAAGTATCCCATGAGGGCCGTCTGCCCAGTTCCCGCCATGGCATGACTTAGGAGAGAATTGACCGTGCCCAAGATCCTGAGAATGGAGACGCCAATGATAACCCCGATAAACGCCCCAGCGTTGTTACCCGTCCCACCTATGGTGATCATGAGCCAGGGCCAGAAAGTGTAGCTGTTCCTGTCATAGAACTGATACTGGACAAAGTTATAGTAGAAAGTTAAGAGCACCCCAGTGACTGCCATCATACCTGAGGAGAACATCATAACTTCCCGACGGATCTTGATGATGTTCTTCCCTACGCTCTCTACTGTCCACTCGTTCTCCCGTACCGCTCTCATCAGCCTGCCAAAAGGAGAGTTCTGCATTGTTTTAATGGTGAAGTAACAAAAAATCCCGACTATGAGAGTGGACAGGGCTACTATGATTGTATTTCCTCCAGGATACCAAGTCAGGAAATTTGGCACAAAGCTTCCTGTGGTCCCACCAGCGATATAACGATTGTTTGCCACTATGACTCCCCCAGCATCCGAGATTACCAATAAGAACATCATAAGGAGAGATGACCTGAGCCTCCCGCTGATAGCGGCGAGAAGCCAACCTAGGAGGGAACCTAGGACCAGAGCTAGGGCGATGGACAATATGAAGAAACCCAGACTCAGGAGGGGATTCACCCGGAGGAAAGAGTTCAGGGCGGCGATGTTATACGGGTTGTCATAGACCCAGTCCGGTTTAAATGTGAGCCCTCCAGCGAAGCCAGCGACCCACATACATATCTTGAGAACCAAACTGCTTACGACATAAGCCCCACATGCGACAGAGATGTTGTTGCTCATGTTAGGGATCCCAGCGTTACCGAACTGGAAGTTGAGAGCAGTCGCTACTATCAAATACTGCCCGAAGAAGATAGCAAGGTTTACGAGAGTGATCTGTATTGTCTCAAACAATTCTCTCGCCGTGATAACATACCAGCATCAACCGATCATTATGAAACTTTGGTTTCTACTTGCGGTGCAGGAACTCATATCC
>JASFTK010000053.1:0-10561 GCA_050053595.1 Candidatus Bathyarchaeota archaeon
CAAAGTCCTCATAGAGGTAGATGTTGGGAACAACCGCTGCGGGACCCCCCCAGGGAAGCCCACCCTAGAATTCGCGCGAGAGGTCTCAAGCCTCGATGGCCTGGATCTCAAGGGCCTTTTGGGGTATGAAGGGTTCTGCCAGAACATCCAGAGGTTCGACGATAGGAGGCTCAAAGTCCACGAGGCGATGAGGAAACTGGTCTCCACCAGGGACCTCCTGGATGACGCTGGTCTCGACATGGAGATCGTGAGCGCTGGAGGCACGGGCACCCACATGATCACCGGTAAGTACCCTGGGGTGACAGAGGTCGAGGCCGGTTCCTACATCTTTATGGACGCGACTTACAGAAAGGTTGAGGGATTGGAGGATTTTGATTATGCCCTCACAGTCCTGAGCACCATAACCAGCATCCCCCGGCCGGGGGTCGCCGTCTGCGACGCCGGGTTGAAGACCGTCACCATCGAGCCCAACCGACCTCTACCCCCTGTGAAGGACGTGGAGGGGGTGGTTTATGAGAGACCCTCAGAAGAGCATGGTCGGCTGGCAATCGAGTCCGACGCAGAGATAAAAGTGGGTGACAAGATCGAACTCATAGTCTCCCACTGCTGCACCAACACCAACCTTTACGACCGATATCACTGCATCAGGGACGACGAACTGGAAGCCACCTGGACTATCGCGGCCAGAGGTAGGAGTCAATAGACCTCCCCCTCCTCAGGGCTGACAACTTTTTCCCCGAGGCATATAGCGACGAAAAAGTTAGTGGAAAGAGACAGCCCTTTTACTGTGTGAATTCTATCCCTGATACGTTCATCTAGAAAGTTGAACGGAGCTGCCTGAAACAATTACCGGCTTAATAGGATCATGCGGTTAGAATGTGGGCGAGAGCGCAGTATCCCTTGGCAGCTGTGAAGATGTCATCAAGAGCCACATGCTCGTCTGGTTGGTGGGACAGGGAGGGGTCGCCGGGTCCGTATCCTATGGTGGGGATACCCAGTTGACCGGCGGTGGCTATGCCATCGGTGCTGAACCTCCATCCGGTGATCTCAGGCCTCTTTCCCATCCCGCTCTCAAGGGCTTCCAGGGACTCTCTGACGGCCCAGTGGTCTCTCTCCATTAACCAACTTGGGAAATATTGGTCGACCTCCATAGTCAACCCGGTGTAGCAGATCAGCTGATCGTTGAGGAGCTCCACCTCAGCACCCTGAGCCAACCCTCTCATCTCATCGAGGACCCCCTCAAGGGTCTCTTGGGGCACCAGCCTCCTGTCGACCTGGATCTCGCAGTAATCTGGGACGATGGGACCTCCACCCGGCTTGCACCTGATAGCGGTAACCACAAGGGTCCCTTTCCCAAGGAAGTGGTGGGTAGGGAGAACCTCATTTGCCTCCTTGATCCTCTCCACTATCGGGGTCATCTTGTAGAGGGCGTTCGTCCCCAGCTCAGGCATGCTGGCGTGGCTCGTGGCACCCCGGGTGATGACCCTGAAGACAGATCGCCCTCTCTGCCCTATACTGAGCTGCAAGTCCGTAGGCTCCCCGAGGACACAAACATCGGGCTTCAACCCCCTCTCTTCAATTATCTTCCGTGTAGCAACGCCTTCGTTGGTCTCCTCATGGACCACCAATGAGAGAATCACCGTCCCATTCACGTCAGGAGTTGCGCAGCCGTAGATCATGGCGGCGAGGGCTCCTTTCATATCTACTGTTGCCCTCCCATAGAGTGAGCCGTCCACCACCTCAGCTTCATATGGACCATGGGTCCAACCTTCAGGGGCTCCAGGTTGGATGTGGTCAAGATGCCCGTCGAATAGGACCGTCCTCCCCTCCCCCCCTCCCCTCCAGGCGATGACATTCCCCATAGCGTCCATCTCTACGGTGTAGCCAAGCTCACTTAGCTTGTCGGACACTATTTCCGCTATCCTCCCCTCTTCTCCTGAGAGACTGGGGGTCATCACAAGGTCTCTGAGGAAAGCCTCTATCTGGGGTCGTGCAGATCTAAGTTCCCCTATATATTTTCTCAGTTTATCCATAAAGTACAACCTTGTTTAGCCGATGAGTCTGCCGAACCTGTCAACCTCCTGCTTCCTGATCCGGGTGCTGGAGATGGGCTTCCCGTCTTCTGCGAGGATCATCTTGAAGACTACAATGAGCAGTGGGCGTCTCCCCTCCTCCACCCTGAGTCTGTTGATCTCAAGGGCTCCAGGCTCTGTCTCCTCACTCACTATAATCCCCTCTATCTCATCACTCTCGATGGTAGGCCCGAAAGGGTCAGAGAGAGGTACTATCTCCGCCCTCTTCTCTAAACCTCTTTCCGCCAGGAAACGTTTCAGGTCCTTTCGCCTTTTTTCATAACAGTCGATCTTGTGGGGTTTCTTGAGTCTCTCAGCGAAACATTCTGTGGTCAGCCCTATGATGACCCTCTCCGCAACCTTGAAGGCTTCCTCAAGCAGGAGGGAGTGGCCTTTGTGGAAGACATCGAACGTCCCACCAACGGTGATAAGTTTAAGTCTCCTATCCAAATGAGCCACCTTTAATCATATACAACATAACAGTATAGATGAACTCCTCGTTATACTCCCTCGGCTTCATCGGGGATGTAACTCTAGATGTTTATAAAGTAAAGGTTTACCCCGGCCCTATCTATTTTAAGAGATTAATGGGGGTTATCTCTATATTAAAATAAGAACCCCTGGATTGGGATATTTCGAAACCGTTATATAATGACGTTCACCCGTTAGACCGAATCAGGGGTTTTATATTGACTTCTGTTGAGATAAGCAGCAGAATATCGGGCTTTTATAAACTCCCCATCGATGAAAGGGTCTCGATCATCGCAGAGAAATCGGGGCTCAACGATGAGGAGTTGAGGTTACTCGCCTCCAGCGGCGGACTGGGTATGGATGTGGCTGACAGGATGATCGAGAACGTCGTCGGCTCCATGGCCTACCCCATGGGGGTCGCGGTAAACTTCAGGATCAACGGTGTTGATAGACTGGTCCCTATGGTGATAGAGGAACCCTCAGTCGTCGCCGCCGCCAGTAACATGGCCAGGCTCATGAGGGAGGGCAAGGGGATTGTGGTCAAAAGCACCGACCCCGTCATGATAGGGCAGATCCAGGTCTTGGAGATCCCCGATATGGACGCAGCGATAAAGGAGCTGGAGACTTCGAAAAACCGGCTCCTAGAGTTGGCCAACCAACAAGACCCTATCCTCGTCAAGTTCGGAGGGGGAGCCAAGGATATCCAGCTGAGGCGTATCAAGACTGAGGCCGGTGAGATGATGATTGTCCACCTCCTCGTGGACTGCAGGGACGCCATGGGCGCCAACGCGGTCAACACCATGTGTGAAAAACTGGCTCCAGTGGTGAGCGACCTCACCGGCGGCCGGTCCCTCCTTAGAATAATATCAAACCTCGCTGACAACCGTCTGGTTGAGGCCAAGTGCATCGTCAGTAAAGAGGACCTGGGTGGTGAGGAGGTGGTTGACGATGTGGTCAACGCCTGGGCATTTGCAGATGCAGATCCCTACAGAGCAGCTACCCACAACAAGGGGATTATGAACGGCACTATAGCCGTGGCAATCGCCGCAGCCCAGGATCACAGAGCCCTCGAGGCTGGTGCCCACGCTTATGCCGCTAAAGACGGGAGGTACAGGGCTCTCAGCAGGTGGTCCAAGAACGACGATGGCGACCTCGTAGGCGTGCTCAAGATGCCCATGGCCGTCGGTATCGTGGGGGGGGCCACCAAGACCCATCCCATGGCCCGCCTCGCCCTTAAGATCATGGGTGTCTCAAAGGCCATCGAGCTTGCTGAGATCATGGCCGCTGTGGGGCTGGCTCAGAACCTCGGGGCGCTAAGAGCCCTGGTCCAGGAGGGAATCCAGCACGGCCATATGCGTCTCCACGCCCGTAATCTGGTGGTTATGGCGGGGGCTGAGGGTGAGCTGATCACCAAGGCCGTTGAGAAGCTGGTGACCTCAGGGGAGATACGATTCGATAAAGCTCAAGAGATCGTGGAAAGACTCAAGGCCTAATATACGAGTTTTTTTAAATGACAATTCTCATCGATGACGCGGGTTATGGAGACTTACTTCACGGAGTTGTTATCGGGGCCTATCGGTCTGAGACGGATAGGTTCGTTTATGACCTTATTGATGTCAAGTACTTCCAGAAGCCCCGGTTCAAGAAAAAAGAATATCTCAGAGAGGCGAAGAAAATCGCAAGGAACTTGGTGAATAGATTAGAACCGGAGGATGGGGAGAGCATAGGACTGTGCAGGGGGGACATCCTGGACAAAGCGGCGGAAGCACTCACAGAGGCCTACGGGGAAGACAGGGTGAAACGGGTGAAAGTTGAGGGGAGGGCTCAACAGCTTATCGAGACCGCCTATGTCGATGAGATCAGGAATTTGGGGTATGAACCCATACCTGACAGGACCCAGAAGTGGGGGAAGAATTTTTGGCATATGTTCCGGTGGTTGAAGCGCAACCCCGCCAAACTCAAATATTCCAAATCTGGGTGGCCACGGCTCAGCAGATTCAGGATGTTCCGAGACTGAGAGGTTTTAAATCGTCAAACTAACCAACTAGATCGAGGACGATATGAAACCCTGGTTGTTAAACATACTGGCCTGCCCCATCGACAAGCATCACCCCCTAGAGGCATACTTCTTCTCATGGGAGACGCATGAAGAGGACATAATAGAGAACGCCGATAACGCAGGACTCCCAGAAGACCAGTTTAAGAAAAATTATAAACAGCTCTCTAAACAACTTGGCGACGGGACAATCAGTCCTCAGGCTATCAGGCACATCAAGGATGCCTCCGGGTCTGAAGGTTCAGAGAGACTCCTCGCCGTTGCGTTAGATGCTCTCTCTCGGCTGGAGGATAGTTCAGAGAAAAACGAGGGAGAACGGTTAGAGAAGCACTCTCAGGACATCGATACTTTACACAGGTATCTAAACCAGCTGGAAGTCGAAACCGGGCTCCTCGTCTGCAGCGAGTGCGGTAGGTGGTATCCCATCGGGAGCTCTGTCGAGACTATACCTGAGATGCTCCCTGATGACCTCAGGGAAGAGAAGAAAGATTTGGAGTGGATGAAGAAGTGGCGCAAACTCATCCCCGAGAAGATCCTTGAGGGGGGGAGGCCCTTCAACCTCAAAGATAACGGATAATGACCCAGTAAGTAACTCCAACCCCCTCGTTTATGCAAGAATCTTAGAATACGATACCTAGGATATCGGCAGACCTACTACACTTGGCATCCCCTATTACTGCCTTGTAGCTCAGTACGAGCAGGATATCGGGAGAAAAAACAGTATTTATAAAAAATTGGAGGGTGTTGGGCTGTCTAAGTTGCGTGTTTCTCTTTCTCTGAACTCAGCCAAGCCTCAAGCTGTTCCCTATCCGAGCCCTGGATGAGCTCTCCAAGCTCGGCATCGAGATCGCTGGGATCAATGAGGGCCACCCATCCACTACCATATGGGTCATCGTTGATTACGGAGGGGGTCTTTAGGACCTTCTGGTTGATCTCAAGGATCTCGCCTGTTATGGGGGACCTGAGGGGGCCTACCCATTTACCGCTCTCCACGGTTCCCAGGGTCTTCCCGGCCTTGACCTTCCTGCCAACCTTGCGCGTGCTGAGGTTGACAAGCTTACCGGCGGCCTCTTGTGCCCAGTCGTTATAACCAAGCCGGACTTTGTCTCCTTCAACCTTGAGCCACATATGATCTTTGTGGTAATAGAATTCCTCTGGGAACTCGTTTCCATTTATCTTAGACATGGATTTCACCTTTCATGAAGGAAAAGGGGTCTAGATTTATTACGATTATGCTGATTTTCTGCTATCTCTGCGCCTCAAAGGTTTTCCCCGAGCTTCATGAAGGCGTCTCTGAAATCCTCTATATTGACACCCGGGGTTTGGACATCCACCTCACGGTAGAACCTATCGATGACCTCCATCAACCCATCCTCCTCAAGTTCGACGCCCACCAGCATCTCCTCAAGGGATGACAGGGCTTCTTTGGGTATCACAAAGAGGTCACCCCGGATCTGGGCGTTGAGGATAAATCTTCCCCTCATCTCAGCCCTGACCCTAATGAGCTTCCTAGCTTTGTGGTCGGCTTCGACCACCTTGATGTCATGGGCGATCTTGACCGCCCTGCCCTCCCTCCGTTGCGATAGAGGAGCTTCCATGTACAGCCATTCATCCGAGGTGTGCTTAGGTCTCGTCTCTTCTCTGAATATTCTCCACTCAAGGTCGCTGGGATCCGACTTCGCCAGTTCCACGCCGAGGGCCTCCTGGAACGCCTCTGCATAGGTTTCCTTCACCTCCCTCGCTGTCGGGGGATCCCCCAACTCCCTGTTGAGGGTCGTGACCCATTCCCTCATGCTCCTCGCCATCTTGTCCCTGAACTTCTCGTCAGGGACCCTTAGGACCCTAGCCATCAATTCGTAGTTTAGGCTTAGGATTACATTCCCTACTAGGATGTAAGCGGACTCGTGCATACCCGCGCCGTTCCCTGAGATCTTTTTCCCCTCGACTATGACATCGTTGAGGGGTTTGAACTCAGCTGGTACCCCGAGTCGTCTGTAGGTCTCCACGGTCACGGAGAGGAGTCTTTTGAACATCCCCTCGATGTCCCTTGGAATGACATCTGTCTCTTTGAAGATAACCTGGTAGAAAACCTGACCCCTATCGAGGTATGTGGCACCTCCTCCCTGACTCCTCCTGATTACGGGGAACTCCGCTTCTTCAAGGAACTCTGTATCCAGCTCCTTCCGGTAGTCTTGATGGTATCCCAAGCAGGCGTAAGGGCTAGCCGGTTGCAACAGTATCAGGGTGTTAGGTGACTCGCCCCTATGGACGGCCTCCGCCACCGCCTCATAGAATGTCTGGGCCACGAGGGGCTCACTGTAGCCTAAGTCCAGCAGTCTCCATCGTTCCATGTTGGTTCAACACAAAAAAGAGTAATAAATTTTTAGACAGCGTGATTTTCCTTCTCAGAGTTAAGCCGGGCTTCCAGCGTTTCCCTGGCTGAACCTTATATCAGGTCGTCAATCTCAGCATCGAGGTCTTGTGTGTTATGATGGCTATTCCCCCTTTCCATACGGGTCATCGTTGATGACGGAGGGCGTCTTGAGCACCTCCTCGTTGAGCTCCTTTATCTCGCCCCAGACAAGGCCCCTCAGGGGACCGACCCACTTGACGCTCCTCCTGACCTTCCAGTTGTTCAGGTTCACGAGTTTCACCCGCCGCCTTCTGAGCCCAGTCATTGTAGCCAACTCGGACCTGATCCCCCTCCTCGACCCACATGTGCTCCCTGTGGTAGTAAAGGTCCTCAAAAAACTCGTTACTATCGATCTTGACCATACTTTTCCATCTTCGCAACACTTACACTGACGGGAACTATTACCATTTTGCTCATTAAGCCAAAACGATGAAATGAATATAGATCTCCCTCGAAAAAACATCAGTCAACCATCGTGTGCGATGGAGACAGAAACCAGAGAACATCCGACGATAATGGATGTTTTTAATTTTTATCAGGAATATGAAAGATTTTATAAGTCTCGGACTTGGGGGATCGTTGATGTGTCATAATATCTATTGTTGCAGAAGTTCGAATAACAGAGGAGAGAGATGATAATATGTCAGTGAGATTAAAGATCGATCTAGCGGCAATTGTTGGTGAAAAATACATTTCCGATAGCCTTTACGAGAGGAGGCTCTATGATCACGACATAGCTCCCCTTCCCTCTGAAATTTCTCTTATATTCAAGACGGTTCCAGATGTTGTCGTCAAGCCCAAGAGAACAGAAGAAGTCTCGGAGATCGTCAAGTACGCGTATTCGAAGAGGATACCGATCGTCCCGAGGGCGGCGTCTTCGTGGGGGTACGGGGGTACCATCCCGACGAACGGAGGTATTGTCATCGAGCTGACCGAAATCAAGGGGATACTGGGCCTCGATGAGGAAAACATGACTGTGACCGTGGAGACGGGGCTGCGCTGGGGAAAACTGCTA
The DNA here is from genome assembly GCA_050053595.1 of Candidatus Bathyarchaeota archaeon. Taxonomy (GTDB): domain Archaea; phylum Thermoproteota; class Bathyarchaeia; order TCS64; family TCS64. The sequence continues at coordinate 8,028 of JASFTK010000053.1, forward strand.
GAATATTTAGATGAACGAGGCTTCGCCGTCTACGCTTACCCATCCAGCACCCCCTCAGCCACCATCGGCGGATGGATCGCCACCGGAGGTCTCGGCATAGGCTCATTGAAATACGGGCACCTGAAAGAGCATATCAAGGAACTCAATGTCGTAACCCCGACTGGAGAATGTCTTACGCTATCAAGAGAGAATAAACCCGAGACCTTCGAGGCCTTCTTCGGCTCTGAGGGCACACTAGGCGTCATCACCGAGGCCACCCTAAAAATACATCCCAAGCCCGAGGTGGTCTCGCCCCAACTCACCTCCTTCGAAGACATCGGAGCGATGGAAAACGTTATCGCAAAGATCGTCGAGAAGCCTAGGAAGCCCTTCTTCATCGAGATGATGGACAGTGACTATCTTTCTCTCATGAGGTCCACGGGGTTGCATGCACCCGAGGCCGCGGCGATGGCCTTGTTCATCTTTGAAGGCTCGGCTGATGCTGTCAAAGAAGACATAGAGGATTTGAAAGGCATCATCTCCGAGGTTGGGGGGTCGATACTCTCCATAGAGGAAGCCAAGGAGGCCTGGGAAGAGCGGTTCTATCCCATGAAGATCCGGAAGGCCGGACCAACCCTTCTGGCAGGGGAGGTGACTCACGACCTCTCCAAGCTCCAGTACGTCGTGGACGAGACTAGGAAGATCAAGGAGAAACACGGCCTTAGGCTAGGCATCAAGTGCTTCATGGTCGCCGACGACACCGTGCTCTACATGCCTATGTATCTCACCGACGAGCGGGAAAGGTGGAAGTTCATGTCGCTACTACCTGTGGTGAACGAGATCACCCGCGTCGGGCTAAAGGCCGGCGGGAGACCCTACGGCTTCGGCATATGGAACGCTTTCTTCCTCAAGGATGTCTATGGCGAGGAGAGGGTTAAGGAGATGAAGGACATGAAGGGAAGGATGGACCCTGGGAACATCATGAACCCAGGGAAGATGTACCAGGTGAGGACTAAGTATGGAATCCCCCTCTGGGGAACGGCTTTCAAGATATTCACCTCGTTCCTAGGGATCCTGAGGTACTTCTGAGGTGCATGAAGTGAAGATGATGGAGATCAAGAAAAGAAACCTCGAGGAGGAGCTCTACTCTTGCGCCCAGTGCGGGTACTGCGTGGACATCTGCCCCATATACGAGGAGATCCCCTGGGAGTCGGCATCCCCCCGTGGTAAGCTGTACTGGATCAAGGGGATCCTCACCGAAGGCTTCCTCAGGCCAAACATCGAGATCGACGAGAACTTCGTCAATAGGCTATTCCAATGCACGCTCTGCGGCCGGTGCCACGAGATCTGCCAAACCGACCTAGACACCATGGGGCTCTGGACCACCGCCCGAGCAGAGGTCTATCTCTCCGGGATGCGGCCCGGAAACCTAAATTCCATAGCTGAGAACTTGGATGAGACTAAGAACCCCTATGGCCTCGACGCCGACATGCGCCTCGACTGGGCTGACTACACGGACCTTGAGGACGCGCCCCTTAAGGACGAAGCGGAGATCGCCTACTTCGTCGGGTGCACCACGGCCTTTAAGGGTGTAAACCATAACACAGCGTTCTCTACCGCCACGCTGCTCAACCACATGGAGGAGGACTGGACACTCCTGGGGGAGGACGAGTGGTGCTGCGGGAGCCCCCTGATCATGGCGGGAGACATGGAGGCGGCCAGGGAGTTCGCCGAGCACAACATCACAGAGATAGAGGAGAAGGGGGTCAAGACCCTCCTCACGGGGTGCCCCTCCTGCTTCAGGATGTGGAAGTTTGAAATCCCCGAGCTCATCGGTAGGGAGCTAAACTTCACGATAAAGCACAGCATAGAGCACATCCATCAGCGCATCAACGAGGGGAAGCTCGCACCCATCGCTTCCTCTGAAAGGATAACCTACCACGACCCATGCGAGCTGTCCAGGCTGGGGGGCATCCTAGACGAACCAAGGGAGATACTCAAAGCCTATGCTACTGATTTCGTCGAGATGCCCGAACACGGTATGGACGTTAGGTGCTGCGGCGGAGGCGGCCTTCTCCAAGCCACGGACAACGAGCTGCGGCTCTCTATCGCGAAATACCGTCTTGAACAGGCATCATCCGTCGGCGCCGAGACCCTCATATCCTCCTGCCCGGCGTGCAACACAACCTTCCTGGACGCCGTCAGAGCTGACGGCGGCGATATCGAGGTCCTCGACCTGATGGAGTACATCGTACAGAAACTGGGATTAGACTGATAAAAACCGGTTTCAGATGTTACGACGATCGATCACCTCAGCTATAAAAATATACAAAGTCCCTCCATGAAAGATTTAAATCTGGTCTGGTCGAAAGAGTTGGTCGAACAGGGTCCGTAGCTCAGCAAGGCAGAGCGGTGGCCTCTTAAGCCACTGGCCGAGGGTTCGAATCCCTCCGGACCCGCCACATCCAACGGTTAGGGCTTTTTGATTTAATTGTCTGAATACGGGCAAAGGCGTATTTATTTCATCGGGCGTCTGAACCATTTTTAATACTGCG
>JASFTK010000054.1:0-10482 GCA_050053595.1 Candidatus Bathyarchaeota archaeon
GCTGAGTAGCCGATACCCTTATAGTCTGCATATGTGTATGGGTGTCCGTTCTTCCCTGTAGGGTACTTGTTTTTTCGTCGTTTGTCGAAGTTTCCTTCGATCCGTGTCGAAGTTTTTAAATAGCGAGTGGAGCATCGTTTTTCGATTCAGGGGGAACGCTGTGAGAACCGTAGAAGGTGTCGGCATCGTAGGCTACGGGGCCTATATCCCTATGTACCGGCTGAGGGCCTCTGAGGTCAACAGGGTCTGGGGGGGCTCAGGGGCCCCGGTGGAGGAGAAGTCGGTGGTCTCGATGGACGAGGACGCCGTGACGATATCGGTGGAGTGCGCAAGGTACGCTGTCCGCAGGGCGGGGATCGACCCCCGGGAGATCGGGGCGGTCTACGTCGGGACGGAGTCAAAGCCCTACGCCGTCAAGCCGTCGGGGACGATAGTAGCTGAGGCGATCGGGGCGACCCCAGACTGCACCGCTGCGGACTATGAGTTCGCGTGCAAAGCGGGGACCGAGGCGTTCCAGACCTGTATCGGTCTTGTCTCCAGCGGGATGGTCAAGTACGCGATGGCCATCGGCGCGGACACCGCCCAGGGGAGACCAGCTGACGCTTTAGAGTACACTGCAGCCTGCGGGGGGGCTGCTTATATCTTCGGGAAGAGACCGTCCCGGACTTTGGCGGATCTTGAGGGTTCCTACAGTTATGTGACGGACACGCCGGATTTCTGGCGGCGGGGACGGGAGATGTATCCCCGGCATGGCAGTCGGTTCACGGGGGAGCCTGCTTATTTCAAGCATGTTATCGGGGCGGCGAAAGGGTTGATGGGGGAGCTGGGTTCGGAGCCTGGGGATTATGATTACGCAATTTTCCATCAGCCGAACACCAAGTTCCCCATAAAAGCGGCGAGGGCACTTGGATTCAGCATGGACTCGATCAAGCCTGGGTTGGTGGTGCCCTTTGTGGGTAACACCTATGCAGGTTCTACGCCTCTGGGTCTGGCAGCGACTCTGGACGTGGCGGAACCTGGGGATAGGATCTTGGCGGTGAGTTATGGTTCAGGGGCTGGGAGCGATGCTTTCAGTTTCATAGTGCAGGATGCGATTACGAATGAGAGGCGGCTGGATCCCGCGGTGAGACGCTTCGTGACTCGGAAGAGGTATATCGATTACAGCGTCTACTCGAAGCTCAGGGGTAAGTTATTGAAATGAGGGGGGTCGCCGTTGCCGGTGTCGGCCTCATCAAGGTCGGCGAGCACTGGGAGCAGGGGTTGAGAGATCTCTTCGTGGACGCGGCCTTCAAGGCGTTAGAGGACGCGGGGAGGGAGGATTTCGACTCGCTCTACGTCGCTAACATGGGAGCCCCGATGCTCCAGGGACAGCTCCACCTGGGGGCTATGATGGCGGATGCCCTGGGGAGGCGGGGGCTACCGGCGTCGAGTGTAGGAGCAGCCTCGGCGGGGGGCGGGGTGGCGTTCCATGAGGGGGTGAAGGCGGTGGCGTCGGGGTTCAGCGACTGCGCCCTGGTCGGCGGGGTGGAGAAGATGAGCGATGGGCTACCCAGGGAGGTGGTCTCGACCCTCGCGATGGCGGAGGATCAGGAATATACTGCCTACACTGGAGTGACCAGCACCGGGCTGGACGCACTGCTCCACCGGGCGTATATGGAAAGATACGGGACTTCAGCTGAGGAAATCGCCATGTTCGCGGTGCGGGGACACGAACACGCAGTGGGGAGCCCCCACGCGCAGTACCCATTCAGGCTGAGCATCGAGAGGATCATGGACTCCCCGATGGAGGCGGACCCCATCCACATGTTCGAGTGCGCGGGGGTTGGGGACGGTGCAGCGGTCCTGGTGCTAGTGCCTGAGGAAGACACCCCGGATGGGGTTGGGGTCGCGGCGACCTCTGTAGCGACAGGTCCCTACTACCTAGCCGGGAGAGAAGACATACTCACACTAGACGCGGTGAAGTCAGCCGGGGAGAGAGCTTACGGGGTGGCGGGGGTGGAGCCGGAGGACATCGATGTCCTAGAGGTCCATGACCAGACCACAATCACGGGTGTGATAACCCTTGAGGACCTAGGCTTCGCCGAGAAAGGAGAGGGCGCAGCGGCAGTCGCCAAGGGGTTGACAAGCCGGGAGGGGGACGGGATCCCCACCAACACATTTGGGGGCCTCAAAGCCCGGGGTCACCCCCTCGGGGCGACAGGACTCTACCAGGTGGGGGAGGTGGCGCTCCAGCTACGGGATGAGGCCGGGAAGTGTCAGGTGGAAGGAGCCCAAGTGGGCCTCGCCTCGTGCCTCGGGGGGCTGGGTTCGACATGCGCAGTGACGATCCTGAGGAGGGATTAAGTTGAGTGTACCAAGGTACTGGCGGGAGACAAAGTATCGTTACAGGCTGATCGGTCAGGTCTGCGCAAACTGTGGCAGGGCGATGTTCCCCAGGGGTGGGGTCTGCGACGGATGCGGCTCAGCGGACCTCGAGGAGCTAGAGCTCAGCGACAAGGGCACCGTGGTGAGCTGGACGGTTGTCAGGAATCCCCCGGCGGGTTACCAGAAGTACTCACCCTATACAGTGGCCTTGGTTGAGCTCGACGACGGCCCCAGGGTACTCAGCCAGCTGGTGGACATCGAACCCGACGAAGTGAAGACCGGGATGAGAGTCGAGGCGGCTTTCCGGCGGGTGAAGGAGGACGGGTCCTCAGGGATAATCGAGTACGGCTACAAGTTCCGCCCCGTCATCGAGTAAGCTACCTCGGTCCATATCCGAGGGGAAGGACTGACTTCACACTGGCGCAACTTTCTACAACACTATAAACTTAATCTGGGATCCAGTGAATGTGGTTTAAGCCCGTGAAGAAGGCAATACCCTTTCATACTTACTGCCCCGTTCATTGATCGGCATGGACGAGTTCGACGTTATGATGGTGGTCCTCCGGTTCAACGAGAGGATCAACGCCCGGGACCTGAAGGGCTTGGTAGCGATGATGACAGACGACCACTTCTTCATCGACAGCAAAGGGGAGAGGGACGACGATATGGAGGAGGGGTGGAGGGGCTTCTTCGCAAACTATCCCGACTACCGGAACGTGTTCACACATGTTCAGGTGGAGGGAGACTTCGTGGCCATCGCAGGGCACTCGACCTGCTCATATGATCCACTGGACGGACCGGCGCTATGGAGCGCAAGGGTACGGGACAGGAAAGTCTCAGAGTGGAGGGTGTACAAAGACACACCCAAGAACCGCAGGAAAATAGGCCTTACGTAACCCTGTACGATGGGTATCATCGCTTGCGCGCACTTTCCAACCATGCCAGTGAGCCATGACCCCCTGGAACCGTCCCCCTTCACACGGATAATACAGAACCCGGGAAACCTTATCACATGTTACCGTCGCGCGCATCACCCAGATTTATAAGAACAACCACCAAACAAAGGACGATCAAGATGCCCCGGACCACCATCGAGACCCTAAACGCCATCGCCAAACGCCGAGGATTCTACTGGCCCAGCTACGAGATCTACGGAGGCCTCTCAGGCTACATCACCTACGGAGACCTGGGCACCAAACTCAAACGCAACATAGAATCCCTATGGCGTCGACACTTCACCCACAACCAGCACACCCTTGAGATAGAAGCCCCCATCATCAACCCCGAGATAGTCTTCCAAAAATCAGGCCACCTAGCCCACTTCAAAGAACACTCAACGGAGTGCAGCCAATGCGGGCGCAGCCACAGAGCCGACCACCTCATCGAGGACAAGACAGACCTCGAGAACGTCGAAGCCCTCGGAGGAGAGACCATCAAGCGACTCCTCCAAGAACACAAGATCAGATGCCCCCGCTGCGGGGGCCAACTCAGAGACCCCACCCTTATCCTCACCATGTTCAAGACTGAGATCGGGGCCACCGGAGGTCTCACAGGATACGCACGACCAGAAGCAGCCCAATCCATGTTCATCAACTTCAAAAGAGGCCACCAGCACGCCCGGGAGAGACTCCCCTTCGCCCTGGCGCAGACAGGCAAGGTAATGCGTAACGAGATCAGCCCCCGCCGGGGCCTTGCCAGGGTCCGGGAGTACACTATCATGGAGCTGGAGCTGTTCTTCGATCCCCAACAGCCCCAATGCCCCCTGCTAAAAGACGTAGAGGACACAACCATCACCCTCCTCACCGAGGAGATGCAGCGGGAAGAGGAGAGAACGCCATTAGAGGCCACAATCAAGGACGCCCTCCAGGAAGACCTCATCCTCCAAGAATGGCAGGGCTACTACATGGGCGTCTCAAAAAGATTCATCACCCACCTCGGAATCCCCCCAGAACGCCAGAGATTCCGCGCCCACCTCCCCGACGAGAGAGCCCACTACTCCGCGCAGACCTACGACCACGAGGTCCAGACCCTCAGCTTCGGATGGCTGGAGGTCGCAGGCCACGCATACCGGACAGACTACGACCTCAAAGCCCACCAGAAAGGCGCCGACACCGACATGACCGTCCTCAGAGAAGATGGCACCCGATACACCCCCCACGTAGTTGAACCCAGCTTCGGCCTAGGCCGTCAGTTCCTCGTCACCCTCGAATCCAACTATGAGCGCCGCAAGAAACGGAACATCCTCCACCTCCCCCGAGACCTCGCCCCCATCCAACTCACGGTCAACCCCCTCGTCAATAAAGACGGCCTCCCAGAGAAAGCCCGACAGATCCATGAGACCCTCCAAGACGCCGGGTTCACCACCATTTATGACGAGGGAGGGAGCATCGGCAGACGATACGCCCGCAGCGACGAGATCGGGACCCCCCTCGCCATAGCCATCGACTACGACAATACTATGGAGAACGACGTGGTCACCGTCAGAGACCGAGACACCTGGGAACAGGTCAAGACCCCCATATCCCACCTAGCCCCCAGGCTAAGAGACTATTTCAAGTATAGGAGAGAGTTCCCCGACCTCGGAGAACCCCTAGAATAACACCTAAGACTAGACCTTAGCTTCTAATAACGCCGCCACTATATCCCCCTGCTCAGCACCGAAAACATTCAAACCTAGCCTTTCAAAGGCCTCGGCCACAGCCTCACCTAGCGCCTCCTCCTCCAACGGAACCCCCACCAATGCATCCTCCAAATCCGAGACAGCCCCCATGAATGGCACGGTGAAAAAATCACCGCTTATGGACACACCTCGGATCAGACCATCCTCAGAAACGACCGTGACACGGATCAACTTCCCAGCCTTATAGACTGCCTCCGAGACGTTGACACCGCCCCGGACCTTCGTCGCCACGGGCCCCGAAACCAGACTCTGCAGCTCCAGGTCCTTCCCAAAGATCCACTCCTCCTGTCTCCGCTCCTCGATGAGACCAGACAGGCACAGTTCCTCCCTTTCTGTTAAATTCCCAGGCTCCAACTCAACCCCCAGAGACTCACCGGAAGCATCTATCAAAGCTGCCTTCACAGACCCCCTGGAGACCCCCTCCCCCAGCTCACCCCGGATGCTGGTCAACCACTCCCCCATCGACTCAACAAGCTTATCCTGGAACTTCTCACTGGGAGCTTGTATGATCCTGCTCATGAGATCCGATGGCGCATCCAGCAATAGATCTCCCGCCAAGACATTCGCCCCCTCGATTGTGATAGCCCCATTCCCCGAGATCTTCCTCCCCCCAACCAGAATATCGTTGGGCGGACGGACAGAGGCCTCAAACCCCAACTTATTCAACGCTAGCACCGGGGGACCCAAGAACTTCCGATAGAACCCCTCCATTGTGTCAGGACACTCCGCCGACTTCTTGTCCACCACGAAGAAATAGTCCTGCTCCCACGGGCCATCGAGGATCGCCCCACCCCCTATAGTCCTCCTCACAAGGTCAAACTCCATACCCCTAGCGTAGCCAACATCAATCTCCTTCTCCATGAGCTGGTGGAAACCGATATTAACGAAGGGCTTAGCCGGATGATTGAGGATCACAGTGTTCGGAACAGCCCCATTGCTCACAGCCTGCCCCACAGCCTCGTAAAGATTTGTCATAGTATATCCATCGACCGGCCCCAGATCTACAAGCCTCCACATAGACAACCCTACCAGAAAAAAGTCACTGCAATCTTAAATCTTAGGGTTCAAGCCATCCCGGAGGACACCAATTCAATCAGGGAGCAGCCTGCCCCCTACCTCCACAAGCCTCCGATGGAACTCCCCCAAAACATCCTCCAACATCGCTTCGCTCACCTCCCAGGTCTGCCCCTCCACCACGAGATCCACCTTGATCTCCTTCACCCTCAACCGTTCCTCAGGTGCCTCAGGCGGTGTCGCGGCGTTCTTTATGTAAACACTGGGGTAGTCCCTCTGCATCGCCCTGTAAACGGGGAAAAAGTCCCTGAATACTACTTGGGCTACGACCGTTTTCGCCACAAACCTCGAGGATGCCCCCTCCTCAATAAGGGGCACCGCATGGGCATTAAACATAGCCTTCATCTCTGCTGGTATTCCCGGGAACGCCATGAGGGTTGTCCGCCCCTCAGTCAGCGCCATTCCCGTCGCCATCCCCACAGGGTTCACCAACGCTCTAGACCCCTCCAACACCCGGGCCATCCTCTCCCCCCGAGTCGTCAGATGGATCCCACGCTCCTCGTAAACCCTCCGGATCCTCTCCACTGCAACCGGATCCAGCATCACCCTCCGCCCAACTGCCCTACCGATCGCTTCGACTGTGAGGTCATCCTCAGAGGGACCCAACCCCCCTGTGAAGACAAGGAGATCAACCCCCCTTGTGAGCGCTCTCCTCACGAACCCGGATATCTCCTCCAGGTCGTCACCGACGCAGGTGATCCGCATGACCCGGCCTCCAACCTCAGCAGCCCTCTTAGCTATCCAACCAGAGTTAGTGTCCATGATCCTCCCGAAGAGAATCTCATCCCCAGTCGCAACCACTTCGATCTTATACCCACCCCACCGCATACCAGACCCATCCATCTTCAGCAGTGGCCTAGGAGTCGCTCCGCCGCCCGGTCTGTCTTATAGACTATAAACTCCTGGAACCCAAGAGCCTCCGCCTTTGTCTCCCTCCCTGATGCTACCTCAATAAGGGCGTTAAAGATCCTCCTTCCAACAGAGGACAGGGATTCGCTACCGTCCAAGATAGTCCCGGCGTTGATATCCATATTATCCTTGAGCATCTCGTAAGTCTCCGGATTCCCAGTGACCTTCAACACCGGCGCAATGGCGTGACCCGTCGTCGACCCCCTCCCCGAGGTGAAGGCAACCACCTGAGCTCCAGCCGCTACCATCTGAGTGACAGAGGGGACATCCCATCCCGTGCCGTCCTGGAGCCATAAGCCCGATCGGTCAGGGGTGTCCAGAGCGTCCCTATCGTTTTTGAGAACCCCCTGGATAGATCTAGTCCCCCCCTTCCGGATAGCTCCGAGACTCTTCTCCTCGATTGTAGTGAGGCCCCCTTCAACATTCCCCTTAGACATGAACCGACTTTCAATCCCCAGCCCCTTCATACGGGCTTCTTGCCGCTCAATCATCCCAATGATATCTTCTGCGACACTTTTATTCACCGCACGACGGGCAAGGATATGCTCGGTGCCAGTCATCTCCTGAGGCTCCCCGAAAATCACTGTCCCTCCCTCGTCAATGAGCAGATCGGCAGCAATGCCCACAGCAGGGTTAGCTGCGAGTCCTGAGGTGGCATCGGAACCCCCACATTCCACAGCAAGGGTCAGCTCGGAGACAGGGAAGGACTCCCGTCTCATCTCGGCTACCTCCTGAGCCATCCCCTGGAGGATCCGGACTCCCCTCTCCACGGTCTTAACGGTCCCTCCCTCCTCCTGGATCACCAATGATTCTACAGATCTACCTGACGGCAAGATCCCCTCAGCTATTACCTCACAGGTGATAGACTCACAACCCAAGCCCACGAGCAAGACCCCCGCAACATTTGGATTCCTCCCAGCCCCGATGAGGGTGTTTGCGACCATTGGATCATTCCTGCAGCCATGATGTTGTGTAACTGCGACTGCCCCCTCCACCTGAGCAGCAATCTTCCTAGCCGGCTCTATACTACAATCCATAGGAGCGATGACCAATAGATGGTTCCTAACGCCAACGGAACCATCAGGCCTCTGATACCCCAAGAACTCAATCAAGGCCCATACTCCCCCCACTTGGAGGTGGGAACCCTTACACTCTCTACATTGTGGGTGTGAATCCATTCACCAAGTTTGATAGGCATAGAAGCACCACCCATCACCTCACCATATTTTATTATCTCATCACCCTCGTCGAAAGACTTCAAGGCGATCTTGTGTCCAAAAATGATCTCTGATAAAACCTTAGGGCTCCCGACGAGTTCACCTTCTGGGGAGAGCACCTCGACAGTTTCTCCCTCAGCTACCTCAGATGTGACGGTAGCTACGTTGTCCTTGATATCAATCTGTATCGCTTTCTTCATTTCATCTCACCTATAGCTTTCTCGGGTATCGCAGATGTCCCATCAGGAATGACAGCGACCCTAGTCCCTGGTCCATGATAGTTTTTAAGCTCCTCGATAACCTCATTCCACTCCTTTATCCAAGTGGTGGTCTCAGGGGGGCCAAGTCTAATTTCAAGGCTCCGGAACTTAGGACCGAAAACGATCAGTCTCTTACCCCGCTTCAGTTCTCGGGGCTTACCACTCCAGAGAGTAGCTCCCGTGAACTTCCCGTGATGGTTGAATAGCCAATGGTTGATGTCACCGTCCGGGTCACCGGCAATCAAGACTACTGAGCCATCCTCGACCACGGAGTTGTAAGCTGGCCAGAAGCTGAGATAAGGCTCATTCTCCCTCATATAGCTGTTTACTACCACTATTTCAGCCTCAGGTGACTTGCAACTGTGCCAATTCAGTGTCCCTTTGGATGCCCTCCTTTGGGTTTCCACAAAGTCCCCGGCATAGACTTCCAATGGATCCCGATTCAAATTGAGAACTGTATCTACTTTGAAGTCAAGCTCCGCCATACGGGCGGTCTCCTCGGCATCGAGACGCATCACATTGTCATCGTTCCTCAGATAACCCGTTGAGTCATGAGGTGTAAGCCCAGGACCAAAGCCACCAAGAGGCCCATGGTTGTACCTTATGGTCTTTATACCGGCAACACCGGGGCTTATGATCTTACCCCCACCGCTATAACCCATAAGCCTATGGAATAGTACCGTTCCTATGCCAATCTTGAGGTCACATCTTACTACCTCGCTGTTTATGTATACCGGAGTTCCGTAGCTCGTCTCCCCGAGATAGTCTAACATCTCGTAAGGGTTGTGGTTGAAGACTTGGTATCCATCCACTATCTCCTCTCCAAGTTTCTTTACGAAGTCAAGGCGTCCGTACGTACCATGGGTACCAGGGGCTATTATGAACCGGATGTTGTCAGGGGGGATCCCAGCTCCCCTCAGCTCCTCAAGGATGGGCACAGCATATTGATATGTTTTTGTGGGCCTAGTCATATCATCGAAAATTATGACCACTTCCTCGGCTGTCTCAGCAAGCTTCTTGAGGGGTTTAGAATTTAATGGATTGTCCAGAGCTACCTTGATCTCGTTCTCATTCAGAGGAGGTTGGGCTTCACATGCCATCACGCATCTAGTGACCTTCCAGTCAGAGGGGAAGTTTAATGTCAAGGGTTCATCCCCATGCCATTGTCTGTTTGGAACCTTGATTTTACCAGTCTCCAATGGATCTCTGCCTCTGATAGGGTAAGCTATGCATCATCAGATATGATATTATTTAATACTTCGATTAGTTACAGATTTTCAAAACACCATACAAGGAGTTCCAAGTCGGGTTATATCTGTAGCCTAATTTGTGAGCAGAACAAGGGCGAAAATGAGGGGTATTCTGTGAAGATCCTTGTGATAGATGGATAACGGGCATTTCAAAATATTGTCGATAACATCCTAGAAGTCTATATAGGTTAATAGTAGGAATCGATAAGCCAGTATCACCCAAGTTTTAGAGAACTGTAATTCTCCATTTTCAATACATGTCTGTTTCGGAAATGTTATTTAACGGTGGGTGATTTTGTGAGTGGTGCGTTCTATTGGGAAACGAACGGGAATTATTGATGATCCCTGGGCCGACCATGGTCTCACCCCGGGTCCTCAGGACCCTCGCAAAGCCTGTCCTGAGCCATGTGAGCACAGAATTCGTCGAAGGATACATCAAGGCTCTTGAATTACAGAGGAAGTTATTCGGGACCGAAGGGACACCTTTCATGCTCGCTGGGAGCGGGACCCTGGGTATGGAGGCTGCTATCGCTAACCTCGTTGAGAAAGGTGATAAGGTCCTCTGTGTAGAGAACGGATTCTTTGGTGAGAAGTGGGAGGAGATTGTGGAAGCTCATGGGGGGATAGTGGATAGAGTCAAGTTCAGGTGGGGAGAAGCTCTCGACTTGAAGTTGATAGAGGAGAAGCTCTCCGCCAACGACTACAAAGCCTTTACGGTGGAGCATGTC
>JASFTK010000055.1:0-10406 GCA_050053595.1 Candidatus Bathyarchaeota archaeon
TGGTTTCATGGGCTTTCTCAACGACCGGGGTCTCCCTCCTCCTCGATGGGAGGCCCATCCGCATCAGGACCGCGCCGGCGTCGGTTACGAAACTGCTATCGCGGGTGAAAACGAGATTTGGACACCGCTCAACTTGAGCTGTGAGGCCTGGATCACCCTTGAGGAGGTCGCCGATATCCAGGACCTCGACCCCTGCCTCTGCGATGGCCTCCATCATGCTCCTGTGTTCTTTCTGGAACCTCCTGACATCAACGGGTTGATCGAAGTGGTGCTCCTCCTGGTCGGTGTTGGCGAGCATCAGCTCCCTTCCAGGGTGGTGGACCAGGACACGTTTGAGGGATCCACTCTCCGACGTGATACCGTAAGCGGGCATGGAGAGAATCTCAGCCCCCTCTGTTCTAAAAGGGTTGTGGGGGTCGATAGTGCTTTAATCATTAAAAGTAAATGGTTCACGAAGGTGTGAGTGTTGGTTAAGCTTAGGATCAGCTGGGGAGAGTACCGTAGGAGGATAGCAGAGGTCAGGGGGGCGATGGACGAGCGGGGACTGGACGTCCTCCTCCTCACCAACGGTAAGAGCATGTTCTACCTCTCCCATTTCACCCACATCACCACTGAGCGACCTGCGGTCCTAGTGATCCCGCCAGACGGCGACCTGGTCTTCCTAGGACCAATGTTGGAGGCCGACCACCTCAAGCACCAGACAGAGCTTGTTGGCGAGGTCAGGACATACCTCGACTACCCCGGGGAGACGCACCCGATAGAGCTCTTCGCAGAGTGGCTCACCGATCTGGGCTACGGCAAGGCCAAGATCGGGGCTGATAACCCCGCAGGGGCGACGGGGGCGATGGGTTACACTGGGCCTCCTTTATCTGAGAAGATGCCTGACGCAGAGTTCGAGAAGGCGGGGGACATCATCTGGGCGATGAGGCTCTGCAAGTCAGAGGAAGAGATCGCCCTAATCAAGGAGAGCGCTAAATGGGGGAACCTCGCCCATCAGCTCCTCCAGGAGTACACTGCGCCGGGGCTCTGGGATGTAGAGGTCAGTCTCATGGCCTCCCTCGATGCCTCGTCCATGATGAAGAAGGCTCTGGGTCCTCACTATGAGCCCATCGGGGGGAGGGGGGCCACGGCCTCTGCGGGGTTCCGTGGTCAGGTCGGCTGGAAATCGGCTATGCCCCACTCTTTGGGCATCGGGAAGACCATCAAGGAAGGGGATGTCCTGGTAACAGGCGCAGGATCCGATGTCGGCGGATACAAGAGCGAGCTGGAGAGGACGATGATCGTCGGGGAACCGACACAGAAGATGGAGAAGTATTTTGGGGTGATGGTCGAGGCCCAGGACGCCGCTATCGAGGCTCTGGGACCCGGGGTCCCCTGCAGCAAGGTTGACAAGGCCTCAGCCAAGGTCTTCGAGGACGCCGGTTATCAGGAGTTGATAAGGCATCACACGGGTCACGGCATCGGCCTCGAGGGGCACGAGCCACCGTGGCTTGACAGAGGCAATGAGGCCGAGCTCAAGCCGGGGATGGTGGTGAGCATCGAGCCAGGGATCTACGAGCTGGGATACGCCGGGTTCCGCCACTCGGATACAGCGGTGATCACCGATGACGGCTACGAGATGATCACTTACTACCCGAGGGATATCGAAGCCCTCACTATCCTGTGAATACCTCACTCTTTGCGACCCTTGAGGAAACCCCACAGCCCGAAGAGGTCTAACTGATCAGCGTTCTTCGGGTCGAACCCTCCCAGCCTGAAGGCGTACTGAACAGAGTAGCCCACAGTCAGGGCGGTTATTAGGGTACCGACGCCCACCGGTCCGCCGAGGAGGTAGCCTAGTACTATCACTGAGAACTCTATGGACGCCCTGATCTGGGCGACGGGCCTGTCCAGCTTCTTGACCAGACCCATCATCAACCCATCCCTTGGGCCGGCCCCAAGCTCGACCCTGAGATAGAATAGGGATCCCACCCCGATCAGGATGACGCTCAGCAGTAGCAGCCCCAACTGCCCCGGGAGTCTGGTGGGTCGGGGGATAATGTCGTTCTGCATGATGAGGTCAATGAAGAGGCCTACGAAGTACATGTTGGCGATGGTCCCCAAGCCAGGGGGGAAGCCCAGACCCCACCCTAAGACCAGGACGATGAAGCCTATGAGTTGGCTGGCCTGGCCGAGGGTCAAGGGGGTCAGTCTCGCCACCCCGACGTTCAGGACGCCCCAAGGCATCATCCCGAGGCCCGAGTAGAGGTTTGCGACGACCCCCGCTGCGAAAAGGCTGAGGCCAAGGAGGAGAGAGGGCATCTTGAGTAAGAACTTCACCTGGTTCTCCACAGTCCCCTTATCCCCTCCTCCAAGTAATACGGTAGACAACCATAGAACCAGTATAAAAACTTCAGTGGATTTTGGAGGGGCAATTCATGGTTAATACGGAGAATTGTGGATGCACGGACGTTATCGGGACCGGTGGTTACTTGTCAGCCCTTTCAGGTTAGAACCTTTATCGCATGTTGAGGGGCATATTCACCTGGGTCTCCCCTCTAACAGCCACCTCAATATATTTAACGAGATGAATGCCATCTAACTGCGAGTTGCCCAAGAGGATAACCAAGCGGGTGAAGAAGCCTAAGAATATCTGGCTCAGGGAGATGCTCTCAGGTGACCCCCGTATTGGAGAGGACCTGGATTATACAAGCGGTTACTTGAGGATGCAGGCCCCATCAGGTAGCCTCTGCACAGTCTGCAAGGGCTCCAAGATGCTCTGCGGTAGGTCTAATTGCCCTGTCGTCGCCCGTGCCTCCTCCCACTTCAACCTCTGGAGGAACATCAAGGGGCGTAACATCGACGGCTCCTCTCCCCCCAGCGTCTTCGTAGGCCGCTTCGGCTACCCCTATGTCAACATCGGCCCGCTCACCCCCAACTACTATGGGGACACATCAATACTCGACGCCCCCGAGCAGTGGCTTGGGCGTAGCATCGAGGAGATCATCGGTTTCAGGTCCCAGCTGGTGAGGGGGATGTACAGAGTCAATGTCCATAAGCCCGAGAGGGCGGGGAGGATCCTGGATATGACCCGCGAACTGTCGTTGGCGGAGCATTATGTCGAGACCGATATGAAGCTGAAGAAAAGACCCAGGAGGAGCTTCAGGCTCGACGCCGATGTCCAGCCCATCGGTCCCACCGCCCCCCTTGATAGGATGGAGATAGGGTACATCAAATGGGACAGGGATATGGAGAAAGCCCACTACGACACAGATCTCAAAGCCGCGACGGCCACCCAGATGCTCTACAATGAGGGGATCCCCGTGAACCAGATCATGCGGGCTTTCAGCATGGGGAGCTTCGGCGTAGAGAAGAACCGCAGGCTGGTGCCCACCCGGTGGAGTATCACAGCCGTCGACGACATCCTTGGGAAGGACATGGCCCGACAGGTCAAGGCCTTCCCCTTCATCAACCACTACGAGGTCTACGAATCTAAGCACCTAGGGAACAGGTTCGAGGTCCTCCTAGTCCCAGACGCCTGGGCCTATGAAGCGTATGAAGCCTGGTACCCTGGCACAGTCTGGAATCCACTGTCAAGCCGGGTTGCGATCATCACAGACTGGGAGGGTTACGATGGACGGAGTAAATACGCATCGATGGGAGGTTGCTACTACTCGGGGAGGTTGGCGGTCCTAGAGCACCTCATAAAAGTAAGACGGCAGGCCAGGGTCTTCATCATACGAGAGGCTTACCCTGATTACATCCTACCGGTTGGGGTGTGGCAGGTCAGGGAGAATGTCAGGAACGCTATGCAACAGCCGCCATTGGTCTATGACACCATGGAAGAGGCTCTGTCAAGGCTCAGGGGTAGGCTCAGCATACCTCTGGAGAGTTGGATGGACGCCGGGTTCCTGCTGAGACAGACCCTCGCCCAGAGGAAGATCACGGATTACTTCTAGTATAAAACGTTACACTTCCGTGAAACATTAACAATTTATGTTAATTATTTTCTGATAAATTTTATAAATTTAACAAATTCATACATAGCCATGGGATCAGATTCCACCCCCAACATAATTTATACAAGGTATGTCCGAAAGATCCCCGAGAGGTCTGAGAAATGAAGTTCAACGCGAAGGTCTATGTCAGCCTCAAGAAGGGATACTCAGACCCTGAAGGAGAGACCGCTGCTGACGCCCTGAGAGGCCTCGGATATGATGTCTTCGACGTCCGTGCCAGCAAGGCTTACGAGGTCGCTTTCGAGGCCGGGAATATGGAGAAGGCGGAGGCCGCTCTCGACGAGATGTGCAGGAGGCTCCTCACCAACCCCACCAAGGACGACTACAGCTTCGAGATACGGGAAGGGATATGAAGCGCATCGTAAGAGGCCCCCATACCTTCGAGCACTACAACATAGACCTCCTCAACGCAACCGACGGGGAGCTCCAGGGGATAGCGGAGACACTTGGGTTGGGCCTCACCCTGCAGGAGCTCAGGTACATCCGGGACCACTATGTCGTCAAGGAGAGGGGAGCTACCGACGTCGAACTCCAGACCTACGACCAGACCATGAGCGAGCACTGCAGCCACAAAACCTTCAAGGCGACCATCCACACCCCGGAGGGGACGGTTGACAGCCTACTCAAGACCTACTTCATGAACCTCATCGACGAGCTCAAACCCGAATGGTGCTACAGCGTCTTCGAGGACAACGCCGGCATCGTCGACCTCACCGACGACGTAGCCGTCGCCATCAAGGTCGAGACCCACAACCATCCCTCAGCCATCGAGCCATTTGGTGGTGCCGCCACAGGCCTAGGGGGGGTGATCAGGGACATACTCGGGGTCTGGGCGGACCCTATCGCCTGCACAGACGTCCTATGCTTCGGCCCCCTAGATTATCCCTACGAGAAGCTGCCTGAGGGGGTCAAACACCCGCGTTATCTGTTCAGGGGGGTGGTGGATGGGATTGGGAGCTACGGGAACAGCATTGGGATCCCGACGGTAAATGGGGCCACTGTATTCCACGAGGGCTACACAGGGAACGTGGTGGTCTACGCTGGCTGCATAGGGGTCATCCCCAAGGACCAGTACATCAGGAAAGTCAAGGCAGGCGATAAGGTGGTCCTAGTCGGGGGTAAGACTGGGAGAGACGGTATCCACGGGGTCACTTTTGCCTCCGCGGAGCTCACAGAGGAATCTGAGGAGGTTTCAAGGCCCGCAGTCCAGATCGCGAACCCCATCGAGGAGGAGAAGATCAAGAGAGCCCTCAAGGAGATAAGTGACCGTAAGCTCGGCTCCGGGATCACCGACATCGGCGGCGGCGGCCTCAGCTGCGGGGTCTGCGAGACAGCCGACCGATACGGCCTCGGGGTTGAGGTCCACCTCGACAGGGTCCCGCTCAAGGCGACAGATATGGCCCCCTGGGAGATCTGGGTATCGGAGAGCCAGGAGAGGATGCTCCTCGCCATCCCCCCTGAGAACCTCGATGAAATTATAGCGGTATTCCGTGAAGAGCAAGTCGAGTCCACAGTCCTCGGCCGCTACACGAGTACAGGGAAAGCGCTGCTCTACTTCCAAGGGGAAAAGGTTGCTGAACTAGACCTGGACTCCCTCTTCAACCCCCCGAAGATCATTAGAACCACAGACTGGCGACCCCCAAAGATGGAGGAGCCCAACCTCTCGGAACCTGAACAACTGGGGGAGGTGCTGCTCAGACTGCTTGGGGCTCCTAATATTGCGAGCAAAGAGAAGGTGGTCAGGCGATATGACCAGGAGGTGAAAGGCCAGACAGTAGTGAAACCCCTCCAAGGATGGAACGCTGGACCGAACAACGCCTCAGTCCTCAAGCCCTTAGACGGGAGCTGGAAGGGTATCGCGATCTCCAACGGCATAAAGCCACGATACAGCCTTATAGACCCCTACTGGATGGCTGCATCGGTCTTAGATGAGGCGGTGAGGAACAATGTCGCCGTCGGTGGGAGGCGAATCGCCCTGCTGGACAACTTCACCTGGGGTAACCCTGAGTACGGGGACCGCCTTGGGGGGTTGGTCTACGCCTCTAGGGCCTGCTACGATGTCGGACGGATCTATGGCACCCCTTTCGTCTCAGGGAAGGACAGCCTGTACAATGAGAGCCACCTAGGACCCGTCACCCCCACCCTCCTGATCACCGCCCTCGGCGTCGTCCCGGACATCCGGAAAGCAACCACCATGGAACTCAAGGAGCCCGGTAACCCCGTCTATATCGTCGGAGTCACCAAGGCCGAGCTAGGGGGCTCAGAGTACTACGCCCTCCACGGGGAGCTGGGGGCCAGCGTACCGAGGCTGGACCCCCAGAGGAACATCATAGCCTACAGACGGCTCAACGAGGCTATGGATAGAGACCTAATCAGGGCCTGCCACGACCTCTCCGAGGGGGGTCTCGGCGTTTCGGCTGCCGAGATGGCCTTCACAGGAGGTCTCGGGCTGGAGCTGGATATCTCAAAGGTCCCGGTCTCCGAGGAGATTAGAGACGATCTCCTCCTCTTCTCAGAGTCCAACGGACGGTTGCTGGTCGAGGTTCCCGAGGATCACAGTGACGAGTTCGAGGGGGTGATGGGTGATTCAACTTTCGCCCGGTTAGGGGTGGTGAAGAGAGGGGGAAGATTGACGCTGAAGAGAGCTGACATGGTTCTCCTTGAGATCCCGAACTGGGATTTGATGGCGGCTTGGAAGACCCCACTGGAGGTGGAGCGATGAGGAGGGGGGAGATCGACATACTGCTGATGAGGGCGCCTGGGACCAACTGCGACTTGGAGACCATAAGGGCCTTCAGGGACCTTGGGACCAACCCCCACCTGGTCCACAGCCAACGGGTCTTCAGGGCCAAGAACCTCCTCGACTACGACATCCTCGTCTTCCCTGGAGGATTCAGTTACGGCGACTATATCAGGAGCGGTGCCGTCTGGGCCAAAGAGTGCGAATACAGGATAGGCCGGGAGATGATAGAGTTCGTCGAGACCGGCAGGCCCGTCATAGGGATCTGCAATGGATTCCAAGTCCTCGTCGAGACAGGCTTCCTCCCAGGCTTCGAGGGGAGGAGCCCCGAGCCCCGGGTGGCGCTGGCGAACAACAACCACGGCTACCAGAACCGCTGGGTCAGGATGAGGAATGTTGGCAGGGGGAACTGCGATATGCTGGAAGGTGTCCCGGAAGGCCACATCATAGCCTCCCCCATAGCCCACGGCGAGGGGAGGTTCATCCTCCCCCAGGGCAGGGCTGAGGAGTATCTGGAGAGGCTCTACGGGAACGACCAGATAGTCTTCAGATATATCAGGGCCGACGGTTCCTATGCGGAAGGGGAATGGCCTGAAAATCCCAACGGGGCCTTCCACGATATAGCGGGGATCTGCAACCCTGAGGGGAATGTTCTGGGGTTGATGCCCCACCCTGAGAGGGCGTACTATGGCTACCTGATGCCAGAGTGGACAAAGGAGGGCTCAGGGGATGGGTACGGCGACGGCAGGATATTCTTCGAGTCGGTCGTCAACTATGTCGAGAAGAGCTTCTAGAGGCCCTCTCCCGCCGGTATTCCTCCAGTTTCTCCCTCAGCCCCTCGTCCGATAGGGCCAGGATCTCCAGAGCCAGCAGCGCCCCGTTCCTGGCGTTGTCAACCCCGACGCAGGCCACTGGGACGCCGGGGGGCATCTGGACTATGGAGAGGAGGGAGTCAAGACCGCCAAGTTTTGCGTCCTTAGGGACCCCGATAACGGGTTTCAGTGTGTGGGCTGCTATGACCCCGGGAAGGGCGGCGGATAGACCGGCGACGGCTATGAAGACCGAGGAGTCCGAGCTCTCGATGTGTTCCCTGAGGGCTTGGGGGTTCCTGTGGGCGGAGAGGACCACATACTCGTAATCGGCCCCGAAATCCTTGAGGATCGCCTCCGCTCTGTCCCCGAGTTCCCGGTCGGATTCGCTCCCCAAGATGAGTGATACTTTTGACATGCTCGTTGTCTAGTATCTGAGGTGATTTAAGAAATCTGTCTTCTTCTCCAAGGTTTTATCAGGTGTCTGGGTGATCTCCATTCAGTGATATTTGATGGTTAAGAAGGCTATCATCATGGGGGCCGCAGGGAGAGACTTCCACAACTTCAACTCCTACTTCAGAGGGAACTCTGAGTACGAGGTGGTAGCATTCACGGCAGCACAGATCTCGGAACTAGACACGGGGGCTGGGGTTGAGAGCAGAGTCTACCCCCCGGAGCTGGCAGGTGAGGGGTACCCTGAGGGGATCAAGATCTACCCTGAGACGATGCTTGAGGCGCTTATCGAGGAAAAGGATGTCGATGAAGTGGTCTTCTCCTACAGTGATGTCTCCCACGGATACCTGATGGATGAAGCCTCAAGGGTGCTGGCGTCGGGGGCCAACTTCGTCCTCCTTGGGACGGATGCCACGATGCTTGAGTCCAACAAGCCCATCGTCTCGGTCTGCGCTGCGAGGACAGGGAGCGGTAAGAGCCCCACCTCAAGGTGGCTTTTAGACAAGCTCAAGGAGAGAGGAGACGAGGTCGTGGTGATTAGGCATCCGATGCCTTACGGCGACCTCCTGAGGCAGAGGGTGCAGAGGTTTGAGACCCTTGAGGATCTCGATAAGCACGAGTGCACCATCGAGGAGAGGGAGGATTATGAGCCACATCTGGAGCGGGGGGCCATCGTCTTCGCCGGGGTTGACTACAGCGAGATCCTTGAGGAGGCTGAGAAGGAGGCCGATATTATCCTGTGGGACGGAGGGAACAACGACTTCCCCTTCTACAAGCCCACCGTGCACATCGTCCTTGTGGACCCCCACAGGGCGGGAGATGAGCTCGGCTACTATCCCGGGGAGACCAATGTGCGGATGGCGGATACCGTCATCGTGAGCAAGGTGAACACCGCGGACCCAGAGAGGGTCGAGGAGACCATCCAGAACGTGAGGGGGATAAACCCAGGCGCAGAGATTTTCAAGGCCAACATATCGATCACCGCTGAGAGGGATGAGGAGATCCTTGGGCGGAGGGTGCTTGCAGTCGAGGACGGTCCCACCGTCACCCACGGCGGGATGAGCTACGGCGCTGCGTCCATAAAGGCGAGGGAGCTTGAGGCGGAGCTGGTGGACCCGAGGCCATATGCGAAGGGGACCATCAAGGAAGTCTTCGAGATGTACCCCCACCTTGAGAATGTCCTCCCGGCTGTAGGGTACAGCGAGCACCAGATGAGAGAGCTGAGCGAGGTTATCAATGATACCCCCTGCGACCTGGTCCTCCTTGGGACCCCCACGGATATCAGCAGGTACCTCAAAGTGGACAAACCCGTCCAGAGGGTCCGGTATGAACTCGAGGAGATCGTGCCCGGGGAGATAGAAGAAGCGATCTTTGGGCTTCTCAAGGAGAGGCTAGAGAGATAGGGGATTAGTCTCCCTTAACCTGCCTGATAAAGGAGCGGAGCTTGTCGGGGTCGAGACCTCCGTCTGTCCTCACCCCACTGCAGACATCCACGCCATAGGGCTTCACCTCATCTATAGCTCTGGTGACATTACCGGGGTTCAGGCCACCGGCCAATATCACCGGAGTATCCAAGGCTTCTACGATCCTCCTACTGATCCCCCAATCATGGGTCCTCCCCGTCCCCCCAAGCTCGATCACCGGGGCATACCTGTTCCCTGAGTCCAGTAGGACGGCATCGACGTAGGGAGCAAAAGAGATCGCTCTATCGATAGAAGCCTCATCTGTTATGTGGACGACCTTGATGAGGTCTATGCCGGGGAGGGATCTACGTATCTCCTCTAGGCTTCTGGGCTCAAGGTCACTGCAGATCTGGATTGCGTTGGTCCTGCATAACCCGTGCTGCTCGACTATCGATTGGTGATCCTCTTTGGAGGTGAGGAGAACAGATGAGACAAAGGGGGGCGTTGAGGCGGCGATCTCAGTTATCAACCCCTCAGGTATCACCCTTGGACCGCTGGGCATCTCCGAGACCAGCCCCAGCGCATCGGCTCCATACCTGATAGCGATCTGCGCTTCCTCGGGGCTGGAGATGCAACAGATCTTCACCCTCGGCGTAATGGGCATACGGTTAACACCTCCAATCCCCACTCAAGGAAATAACGGTAAGTGCGTTTCGGTTTTACGGCCGCGATTCTCCCT
Organism: Candidatus Bathyarchaeota archaeon; assembly: GCA_050053595.1. Classification (GTDB taxonomy): domain Archaea; phylum Thermoproteota; class Bathyarchaeia; order TCS64; family TCS64. Next base: position 10,143 of record JASFTK010000055.1, read on the forward strand.
CAGGCTTGAGCCCCAAGCTCCTCCATGACCTCGTCTACCGTCTTGAGATCAAATGCATCTAGACCTTTCTTCCCGCTGATGACCTGATAGGAAGCTACGCACCGCTTAGAGACCTCCCTTACAACGGGGGTGGGGATAGCCGGAGGAGGCCCATCACCGGTGTAACCTCTGCGCCTCAGGCACTCCCTGAGGAACTCCTTATCTAGACAGGTGGCCTCTTGGCCTCTACCGGGTTCATAGAACTTCTCAGCCCAGAAGCGGGCG
>JASFTK010000056.1:0-10313 GCA_050053595.1 Candidatus Bathyarchaeota archaeon
CCAGGAGTTCGGCTTCCTCATCTTCCTTGAAATCAGTCACGAGGGCGGGGATCCTCTCCTCCAGCTCCTCTCGTTCTAGTATCCTCAGCTCAGCACCCCAGTCCCGGATCGTCTCCCAAGCCTTCTTGCTGGTCGTGTACTGTTCCTCGCTCAAGAGGAAGAGGTATCCAATGTGGTTTAGGCTGATATCATAGCCCATCTCCTCCTCCATATGCTTGAACCATTCGATGGTGGAGTCGGCGAGGAGGAAGTTTGTCTCCGAGGTGAAGAGGTTTCTGAATCCTCCTTCACTCTTGGCGCTGTTGCCTTGTCCGGCTCCCCCGAACTTGTCTATGACGGTGATGTCCAGTTCAGGGTTCTCTTTTTTCAGATAGTAGGACGTGCTTAGCCCCAAGATGCCCGCTCCTATGACGAGGATGTCGCAGTCCATGGTGATCATTTATCGGGGGTTTATCCATTAATACGGTTTACTCTTTGACACCCCCCAAATACCATACTCAGGGGGTTGTTTCCCTACAGCTCTCACATAAAATCTGGAACTGCTCCTCAACTCTCCCCTCCTGAGGGGGGTTCACGTGGAGTTCATCGGCTATCTCCTTTATAACAATGCTAAGGATCGCCCCACCACCCGTACCTAACAGCTCGACGAGAGCTTCAACGAAACGTTCTATCTCCCGGGGGATAGCTCTTACCTCCAAGTCGTACTGGCTCTCCAGTTTGGAGAAGATATATTGAGAGCCGGTGTTACCGAGGACATCAACGAAGACCCTTTTGACTGTAGATAGCAGAAGGTTGTCAAAATCGAGGTCTTGATAGTCCAATGGGAGCTCCCTGTTACATTCAATTTTCATTAATCGATGGAACCCAAGTTAGGAGGAGTGTAACCCAAGGTGAGAGGGGACGGTTACATCAGTAGGGAACGTTACAGAAGGGTAATATGCTCTTATGTTGAGCATAGGATATCATATCAGGTGAATCTGGGGACCTAGTTGTCTCGAAGAGATGGTATGACAGCCTACCCCGGGATTCGTGGGGAAGATTCCAGCGGGTAAAGACCGGTCATCCGTGGTTCGAGGTCTATGAACTCCCTTCCGGGGTCTATGCCATCTACGAGCCGGGCCAGTTCCAGGAGGTGATCTCCTATCTCACTTTGGGGGAGGACAGGGCAGCCCTTGTGGACACCGGTTATGGCATGGGAGACATCAAGAGCTTGTGCGAGAAGCTAACTGACCTCTCCATCACAGTGGTGACCACCCACACCCATGCAGACCATATAGGACAGAACTGTGAGTTCGATGAAGTAGCCGTATTTAACTGTCCATACTCAAGGGAGAATGCTAACCAGGGAAGGGATCACGAGAGCTTGAAGAGGGCGCTGGAAGAGGGTATGATATGGAAGCCTCTACCACAGTCCTTCAATCCGGAAAAATGGCACATCCCACCCTTCGAGGTGACCCGATGGCTAAGAGAGGGTGACTCCATAGATCTGGGAGGTAGAATGCTTGAGGTCTATCACACCCCGGGGCACAGCCCTGACTCCATCTGCCTTCTAGACAGGGATGCCCGTCTATTCTGGACGGGGGACATCTTCTACAACGCCCCTATCTACCTCTATGGAGAGACCACGGACCTCGGGGACTTCATAAGGAGCTACCGTAAGATGATTGAGCTCTCCCCCCTCTACGACAGGCTCCTCCCAGGCTATAATGAGACCTATATTGAGAAGGGGGTACTTGGGAGGGTCCTCGAAGCATCTGAGGGGATCAGGGATGGTGAGGGGGGTAAATATAGGGAACAGATCTATAATGGGATAAAGATCCGTAGGTATGACTATGAGGGGTTCGCAATAATCGTAAAGGCATAGTGACCTCTCCAAGGTTGACAAGATTTAAACTGTACACGCCTTCTTTCAATCATATGCTCAGATCTTGGGCTTTCTCCCTCCTCAGCGTCGCCTTGGTCAGCGCGATCTCCCTCATTGGTGTAATCATCCTCGTGGTATGGAGGGAGCTCAGTAAGGATTCTCTACTTTACCTTGTCAGCTTCTCGGTGGGGGGGCTCTTAGGCGGGGCGTTTTTCCACCTCATCCCTGAGGCCACAGGCTCCTCTGGGTTCAGCCTTGAGGTCTCCATTTGGATCCTCTTTGGGATCCTCGGCTCTTTCTTTGTTGAGGGGATCCTAAAGTGGAGGCACTGCCACATCCCCACCACCAAAGAACATGAACATACCTTTGCCTACATCAATCTCTTCGGGGATGCCGTCCACAACTTCATCGACGGGATCTCTATTGGGGCGGCCTATCTGATCGCCGTCCCCACAGGCATCGCAACGACGTTGGCCATATGCCTCCACGAGATCCCCCAAGAGATGGGGGATTTTGGGGTCCTCATCTATGCTGGCTTCAACAAGCAGAGAGCCTTACTTTATAATTTCTTGACCGCTCTCACGGCTTTCCTCGGAGTGGCCTCAGCCCGCCTCCTAGAATCTTATATCGGGAGGGTTGAACTGTTCCTGCTCCCCTTCGCTGCTGGAAACTTCATCTACATTGCTGGCGCAGACCTGATCCCCGAGCTGCACTCCGAAGAAAGGTTAGGTCGCACCGTGGGGCAGCTTGTGTCAATGATCTTGGGCCTCGTCCTCCTTTATATTGTGGGTGTCCTAGTACCCGGAGGCTGATAAACGCCTCATCAGTTTCTTAAGCTATACTGGAGATTATCAATCCGTGGTCAGGATGTTGAAGCAGGTCATCGAGGTTTACGAGCTTTTAGACAGTCCGGTGGTCACAGGGGAAGAGACCGCATCTCTCATGAGGTCCAGAGGACTAGAGGACATATCAGTCAAGACCATCAAGGGCGAAAAAGGTCAGACCGATTTCATAAAGATCCGCGTGCCCGGCACCAACGGGAAATTGGGAGGGGGCTCCGCCCCGACCTTAGGGGCGGTCGGGAGGCTTGGAGGGGTGGGAGCTCGCCCCGAGATGGTGGGGCTCGTCTCCGATGGGGACGGTGCGGTGACGGCTCTCTCAGTCGCCCTGAAGTTAGCTGACATGATGCAGAAAGGTGACAGGTTGAAAGGGGATGTGGTGGTCGCGACCCATATCTGCCCGTGCTCCCCGATAATCCCCCATGATCCGGTCCCCTTCATGGGCTCCCCGGTGGATATCGCTGTGATGAACCAGGAGGAGATTGATGGAAGTATGGACGCGATCCTCTCCATCGATACGACTAAGGGTAATAGGATAGTGAAGTGGAGGGGCTTCGCGATCACCCCGACGGTAAAGGAGGGCTGGGTGCTCAAGGTGAGCGACGACCTCCTAGACATCATGGAGATCGTCACAGGACGCACCCCCAGGGTCTGCCCCATAACCACACAGGATATAACTCCCTACGGGACAGGTATTGACCATATCAACAGCATCATGCAGCCTGCCACAGCCACCAACGCCCCTGTTGTCGGCGTCGCAATAACGACAGAGACCGCAGTCCCTGGCTGCGCCACTGGGGCCAGTCAAATCACCGATATAGAGGAGGCTTCGAGATTCGTCCTAGAGGTCGCTAAAGCCTTCGGAAAGGAGCTCTGCGGCTTCTACGACGAAGAGCAGTGGGGGATCATCGTCGATCGCTACGGACCGTTGAAGAAATTACAGACGAAGGGGGGAGATCTCTCTCCCTAATTTGGCCTTTCATCAGACTTTTCAAGGGTTTGGAGTTCTCTCCCACCACGATTGGGTTTATAAACTACACGGCGATGTGATCGGAGGGGAAATATGTACAAGAAGATACTCGTCGCTTTAGACGGGTCTGAGCCATCGGACCATGCTCTGAGCCACGCGGTGGACATCGCTACAAAGTTCAATGCGAAGTTGATCATGTTAGCAGTGGTCCAGAGGGTGATGATCCCTATATTCCCTAACGAGGGGTTCGGAGGGGTACCTCTCTCAGCTGCGAAAGACATGGCCCAGTACCAGGACAAGATGAGAGAGATCTACCAGACTGTCCTCGATGAGGCCAAAACAAAGGTGAAGGGGGAGCACCCAGAACTGGAAGTCGAGTCTGTCCTCAAGGAGGGGAGGCCCTCAGCGATCATCACCGATATAGCCGAGAATGATGGCGTAGACCTGATAGTAATGGGGAGTAGGGGTATCGGGGGATACACCGGTTGGATCCTCGGCAGCACCAGCCGCAGGGTAGTCGATTCATGCACCAGACCTATCCTTATCGTAAAGTAAAGCGCCCTAGGGTAACCCTTTTTTCACTATATCCAAACTAGGGGTAGAGGCACAATATTGGAGATTACAGATGGACTGATGAAAGCAGGGCATATCGCCTCCCAGGTTAGGGAGAAGGCTAAGGACTATGTCGAGGTTGGTATGCCAATCATCAAGATCTGTGACTTTGTAGAGGACAACATATGTGAGCTCGGGGGCGCCCCTGCTTTCCCCTGTAATGTTGATATCGACCGGGTCGCAGCTCACTATACCTCCCCCGTAGGCGACCGGAGGGTGATCCCAGAGGGCTCACTGGTCAAGGTCGACATCGGGGTCCATGTCAAGGGGTACATAGCGGACACAGCGACCACTATCTGCTTCGCCCCGCAGTACGGTGTGATGGTGGAGGCGGCGGAGGCTGGGCTTGAGGCGGCTATCAAGACTGTGAGAGCCGGTGTAGCGGCATCGGATGTCGGGTCCGCAATTGAGAGTGCTATCAGGTCCAAGGGTTACTCCCCTATCAGGAACCTCACAGGTCACAGGATGAGCCGTTTCATAGTCCACGCGGGTCAATCTATCCCTAATGTCGGCGGCACGGATGGGCACACCCTGCACGATGGAGATGTCTACGCTATTGAACCCTTCGCAGTCCCCCCCAACGCAGCGGGCTTGGTCATAGACGGACCGCCCAGCAACATCTACCGTTTCCAGAAAAAGAGGAAGGTGAGGAGCAAATCCGCCAAGAAGATGCTCAAACTCATCCAGAAAAGTTACAGGACCTTACCTTTCGCATCCCGCTGGATCCTCAGGAAATTTGAGGGCGCCGAGGGAGTTAGGGCTTTTGAGGAACTAGTGGAGGCGAAATGTGTCTACGCCTACCCCCAACTCGTGGAGAAAAGTAGGGCTCCAGTGGCTCAGGCCGAGCACACAGTAATCGTGAAAGATGATGGGTGTTTAGTGACTACCGCTTAGCCTTCTTGGGCTCGGCACGCTTATGGATCCCCGTTATGACCATGGTGCCCTCGCACCGTGTGCAGGGTTCATCGTCTTTGTAGACGTAGTCGCCCCGCTTGAAGTCTCTAACTCTCTTGAGGTCGCAACTGGGGCACTCTAATATTGTGACAACCTCGACCTCAGGGACATCGGGTTTTTTCGTCGAGGAGACTGCCTTGGTCCTGAAGAACATATACCCTATTGCTGCAATGCCCGCTGCTCCGATGACGATGTAGTAGATGGCCTGATCAGGGTTATCTGAGCCGTAAGCTTGGAACCCGAGCCAGAGGCTCAAGAGGCTGAATATCCCGATAACCACCACGACCGCTAGGGTGACCCAGCCCAGGCTCATCATGGGGTTGTCGGGGCTAGTCCCCGCCGCACGCTCCACTATTGTGCCACCCCCACCGTGTTACCGATGCCAGCTACCAGCACCGTGTCCCCCTCCTGGGTCTTCTCGTCCACCATCCTCTTCACAACCTCCACAGCTGTGTCGCAGGCTGTGTATAGCTCCTCAACCATCGGGGCCACTACGTGCGTGATATCCTGCTTTATCGCTATGGCGTACATCGGGATATCATGTGCCTTGACGGCCTCCTCTATCTTGTACTTCTCGACCCCGGGTCCCCCGATCGCGGCGCCAATCCCCTCAGCGACAGCTCCAGCGGGTTCTCCCTCCAATTTTCCAGCAGCATCGACCATTATCACGGCTTTGACCGCCTTCTCCCCTTTTCGGCTTTTAAGTATATTCTCCACAGCGTCGCCAGGCTTCCCGACAGCCCCCCCAGGACCCTTAGCCTTGGCTACAACCAGGGTCCTCCCATTGTAGGGGACCTCGGCAACCACCATCTCCTTCGCTATGTCCTCCCACTTTTGACCGTGGATCAGTTTCGCGGCAACCAAGGCTCCAACGCTGTCTCCGATGGGCATCCCGTTCTTGAAAGCCTGGAGGGCTGCGCTATAGGCCTCGATCTCCCTGACTAACATGGGGAGGATCATGTGTATCTGCATGATAATGTATACGTTCATGGTCTTCTTCCCCAAGAGGTAGTAGTGGCGGATCACCTTATAGTAGACATTGAGGGCGAGGGAGGCCTCAAGGAGGTTCTCCATGTTGTTGACCTCGCTGTCAGAAGCCTCAGGGGCCATGGCCCGGACCTCGGCTTCGAAGGTGTTCTCCCGGACGTTAAGGAGTTGACCCAGCTTGCCCACAATACCAGCCGGGTCGAGACTGGTAGGGGGGATTAGGAAGTGCTCTAGGAACCGGTCGACATCGGCTGAGGGGTCTTTCTCGTTCCCTCCTGCTTCCTTCACCACCTCAATGGAGACTTCACGCCCTCTGTCCTTGATCCGCTTGACCTTCCTCAGGGTTCCCTCCACAGCCCTGAGCATGCTCATGGCCTGGATCCTCTGGGCATAGAAGAGATAGATGATGAAGCTGAGGCTGAAGAGGGTCTGGAGGATCATGCCGATGTCACTCTGTTCCTGGAAAAGTTGGGCGACTTGGAGGTACAAGTAGATCACTGCTGTTGAAGCTGATTTCCATGTTATAAATGTTCAGATGGTTGCAGTAAATGGGCGGAGGTATCTTCAACTCCCTCGTCCGAGAGCGCTCAAGAAAAGTCTTTTAATGTCTCGCCCTCGGAAAGGATATCTTGAATGTACAGCTACGCACTGAAGCGCCTCATCAGGGGGAGATCTATCTTCTTAGCCCTATTTCTAAGCGTAGCACTGGCTGCAACTCTTTTCTCCGGGATCCTCCAAGGGGCCGATGCGGTAGGAGCTACGATGCTGAATAGGGCTCTTGATGCCACCGACATCGACATCGTCTCTTCTGCCGAGGAGAGGAATCTCACTAAGACCTCCCTTGTGGAGGTGGAGGATGCCATTGCGGACCTGGAGAACGTCGCCTGGGTGGAACACCTCATAAGGAGCGTTGAGCAGCCTGCCAGGTATGGTATCGAGGTTAATATCACTGGGCTCAATGACAGCCTTCCTATCACTGTGGTAGCTATCGACAGCGACTCAAACCTCGTCAAGGGGATCTCGGGTATGGAGCATCTAGAGCCCGGGAAAATGTATGTTGTGGAGGGTTCATTGAATGCATCCGTTTTCCAAGAGGGGGATGAAGTCACACTTCAAGTCCCGACTTATATCCCTGGAGGTGCCCTCGTCCAGATCGAGAAGCGGTATGTCCAATACTCCATTGGGAGCGTTGTGGAGATCGACAACAGGCTCTTCTCTATCGCCTATGGACGGTACGAAGACTTCTTGGTCTCCCTCATCAGCGGTAAGAGTAACACGGGGAAGAGGCCTCCCTACCAACTTGTGATCATCAGCGAGGAGAGCTTCCTAGATTGGATGAACAGTATCTATGCTGAGGGGAGAAGGCATACCCGGGCTCTGGTTGCCGAGACGGTTATCGGCCTTGAGAGAGAGACACTTCTCAACCCCTGGAATCTGGAGGGCTCCATTGAGAATGTGAGACAGGTCTACGAGAGGATCAACGGGTTAGGGGCCCGGTTCAAGTTCGTCCCTGTAAACTACTTGGCCGAACTCCTAAACTATATCAGCTCAGTCTCGTCCCAGATGAAGACCAACACCCTCCTCGTGGTGGCTCCCGTATTCTTCACCGCCTGGTATCTGGGTGTAACGATATCAGAGATCGCCTTGGCTCTGAGAAGGAGAGAGATCGGCCTCCTCTTCACCCGAGGACTCACCCACAGGCAGGTCTTCTACATATTCCTATTCGAGGCTGTGATCGTGAGCCTGTTCGCAGGGTTCACCGGCATCCTCCTGGGGGCCACCCTGATACCTCTAGTGATGCCTGGGATGAATATCTCCCAGTCTTTCGCCTCAGTCTCACCGGTCACGGTGGCGGCCTCCATTGCTTTCAGCTGCGCCCTAGCTCTTATCGCGGTCTACAAACCGGCTAAAGAAGCCGTGAACCTTGAGGTCATCGACAGCCTCAGGGAATATCAGGGGGAACCTGAGACCGGGAACTGGAAGGAACCGGCCCTCGCTCTAGTCCTCGGTGCTTACAGGGTAACGATGTTGGTTCTGGGAGTGACCGTAGAGCAGTTCAGACCCGATACCGGTAACCTCATCGTATTCCTCCTCTACTCGACATGGTGGGGGACTGACTTCATCCTCAACTACATCGCTCCGATCCTGTTCTTCTGGGGATTCACCAAGCTATTCGTCCAGTACCTCCCGTGGGTCCACAACTTCCTAAGTAGGTTGGTTGAAGGACTCGTCGGGGATGTGGGGATGTTCTCAACAATAAGCGCCAGGCGACACGCCAAGCGCACAGCCGCTTTCACATTCATGGCCGCTCTCATCGTGGGATATAGCGTAGCCGTGATCGGGGGGGTCACCAGCACTGACCATTTCTTGGAGCGTTTCACCCGCCAGACGGTAGGGGCGGACGCGTCGGTCTGGCTCTTCGATGGTAAGGATGCAGAGGCGATAAAGGAGAAGATTCTCCAGGTCGAGGAGGTTGAAGCAGCGACGGTGGAGACATGGTTTGAGGCAGAGAGTACCCTAGGGACTATACCTGTCAGGATCATCGACCCCTTGGAGTGGAGGGAGATTGCGTACAGGGAGGAGGATTGGATTCTGTTCCCGGAGGCCTTCGAGGTCATGAGCGATAGGGATTCCAACGCACTCCTCGAGATGGGAGCCGGATATGAGAGCGGAGTGATGCTGGGAGACCCATGGCTCATCAAGCTGGGGGACAGAGTTCACACCCTGTCCTTGGTCGGTTTCTTCGGTCAACCACCGGGCCCCAACTGGCAGATCCAGGACCCCACTCTATACATATCGAAGGAGTACGATGTGAAGGACAAATACCTTGGAATATCCCGGATCCTCGTCAGCCTCCAGGAAGGCATTGACGAGAGGAGGTTGGAGAGAGAGATCGAGGCCCTAGACCCTCTCATCCAAGGGGTTGATGTGGCTGACACCGTCGTGGCTTCGTCATCGGGGAACATATTCCTAGCTGGCGCCCGGCGGATCGAGGAACTGGGGGTCTACTTTGCGGCTCTGGTCTCGTCGGTGGGGATCTTCCTGGTCGTCACGACAGCTATGAGGAGCCGTCTGAAGGAGCTGACTGTGATGGCGATCCGGGGCTTCTCAAACTGGCAGCTGACCCTCACACTCCTAGTGGAGAATCTGGGGATGACCCTTGTATCTATCGTCCTAGGGATCGGGGTCGGATTAATTATGCTCCACGGCGAAACCGAGATATTCAACTCAGCCCTCTCGGCATCAATCCAAAGAAAGATAGTGTTCTCACCATCAGCCCAGCTCTCGCTGTTGGTTGTATTGGGGCTCCTGATCGTCTCGACCATTGCCCCCATCCTGTTGACTGTGAGACACGTATCTGAGAACCCCACATGGAGGATCCAAGAATGATTTATGAATACAGGAGGATGAATGGATGTCCATCATAGTACGAGACTTGGTCAAGATCTACTCTCGGGGGGACTTGGAGGTCCAAGCCCTCAGGGGTTTAGACCTCGCGGTGAAGGATGGGGAGATGGTCTCCTTGGTCGGTCCCTCAGGTTCTGGGAAGACCACCCTGCTCAATGTTATCGGGGGCCTCGATAAGGCCTCCGCAGGGAGCGTGAAGGTCTTCAACCAAGAGATCACCAGGCTCTCAAGGAAGGACCTTGTAGAGTATAGGCGGAGTAAGGTGGGTCATGTATTCCAGACCATGAACCTTATCCCGACGCTGACTGCTGCGGAGAACATTGAGCTCCCCATGGTCGCTCTAGGTATGCCGAAGGGTGATCGGGGTGAGAAAGTGAAGGAGCTCATCGACATAGTCGGCCTCGGGGAGAGAATGGGCCACAAGCCTGGGGAGCTGAGTGGAGGGGAACAGCAGAGGGTGGCCCTCGCGGCGGCCCTGGCAAACGACCCGCCCTTAGTGTTGGCGGATGAGCCGACCGGGGAGTTGGACACGGCCAATGCCAGGATCGTGGTGGAATATCTGCGGAAAGTGAATCAGGATATGGGAAAGACGGTGTTGATGGTGACCCACGACCCTACAGTCTCCCGGGTAGCTGATAGGATCCTGAGGATCCAAGATGGGTTGATTGTGACCGACTCA
>JASFTK010000057.1:0-9940 GCA_050053595.1 Candidatus Bathyarchaeota archaeon
AAGTCTGCGAGGGGAACCATGTGGATCTGGTCCCCCTCTGCGCTGCCAGGGGTGGGGCTACAGCCACGGTGGCGGATGAGGTCTACGACCATTACGTCCCATATATCCTGGAGGGGGTCGCTGAGGTGGCGGACAGTATTGACGGCGTCCTGTTAGCCCTCCATGGGGCTATGGCCACGGAGAGCAGGGAGGATCCTGAGACCGATCTGGTGAGGGAGGTGAGGCGGTTGGTGGGGAGGGATATGCCCATCATGGTGACCTTCGACCTCCACGGGAACAAGGATGAGGCCATCATAAAGGAGGCCACAGGGGTCTTCGGCTACCACAGCAGCCCCCACGTCGATGCCGGCGAGACAGGCAGGAGGGCCGCACGGGCGATGGTCGCCACCCTCGCAGGGGAGATCAGACCGACCATGGCCCTCGCCAAACCGGGGGTTGTGGTCCCCAGTGTCTTCAGCGCCACCGTCATTTCCCCGGGGAAGGACATCATAGACCGGGTCCTAGAATGGGAGGAGAAGGAGGGGGTCGTCGACGTCACAGCCCTCTTCGGCTTCACTTGGTCTGATGTCCACCAGCTGGGGATGTCGATGATCGCCGTCACCGACGATGATCCCGAGCTCGCGGAGGAGATCGTTGAGGATCTGGCTGACCTGGCCTGGGAGAAGCGGGAGTACCTCACAGGGAAGGGAGACGTATCCCTGTACAGCGTCGAGGAGGGGGTCTCCCTCGCCGTCGAGAGGGCCAAGGCCGCCTCGAAGCCCATCATCATCTTGGACCACGCTGATAGGACCAACGACACCACCTTCGTCCTGGCCGAGCTGATGGCCCAGGGGGTGAAGAACGCCGCGTTACCCGTTTTCTTCAGCCCAGAGGGGGCGGAGGCGTGCGTCGAGGCGGGTGAGGGGAGCGTCGTTGAGCTTGAGGTCGGGGGGAGCACGGGCTGGAGGGACGGGGGCCCAGTTGAGGTGGCGGGGACCGTCCTCTGGGCTGGGGAGGGGAAATACATCGGCACCGGTCCGATGAGGGTGAACCAGGAGATCGACCATGGACCCACCGCCATACTGGACGTTGACGGGATCTGGCTCCAACTGGTCAGCCGCAAGGCGAGCCTCATCGACGAGGATCCCATAATACAGTTCGGCTACGAGACCCAGGACTTTGATATCATAGTCTCCAAGTCCAAGACCCACTTCAGGGCTGTCTACGAGGAGGTGGGGGAGGAGATCATCATAGTTGACGCCCCAGGTCAGTGCCCGGCGGACACCAGCGTCTTCAAGTACAGGAACGTACCCCAGGGTACATATCCTGTAACCAGTAACTGACTCTCAACTGTCGACCCTCTATCCCCTCAACAGCCGCCACATCACTGCCCCGTCTGGTAATTTCGGCACGTCGGATCACCTATCTCCGGAGCAGTTATCAGAGAACATTACATCGGCTCGTTAGTTCTCAGGACGATCAGAAAGACTATATAACGGGCGTGGTCTCTGTTTGAGAGGCAAGAGTATGCCACTCTCAGATGTTCTTCTCAAAGGCGATAACTTACGGAAGTTGGTCGCTCTCAAGAACCCTTACATCCTGAAACAGGTGAGGGCGTTCATCGACCTCTGCACCCCCGCTAAGGTCACGGTCATAACCGATGACCCAGAGGAGATAGATTATGTCCGCCAGCTCGCACTGGAGACCGGCGAGGAGCGGGTGCTCAGGATGGAGGGCCATACTGTCCATTTTGATGGTTATCACGACCAGGCTCGGGACAAGACCCATACCGCTGTCCTCCTCCCAGAGGGACAGGAGTTGAGCCGGGGCATTGTCTCCGTGGAGAGAGATGAGGGCCTGGAGGAGGTCCTGGGGATACTGGATGGGATCATGAGGGGGAAGGAGATGTTGGTGAGGTTCTTCAGCCTGGGCCCAACGGACTCAAGGTTCTCGATATGCGCCCTCCAGATCACTGACTCCACATACGTCGCCCACAGCGAGGATCTACTGTACAGGACAGGGTATGAGCAGTTCAAGAGGATCCAGGGCTCCCCAGAGTTCTTCACCTTCGTCCATAGTGCTGGGGGGCTAGACGAAAGGAACTGCAGTGCTAATATCGATGAGCGCCGCATCTACATCGACTTCCTCGACGGTAAGGTCTACTCCGTCAATAACCAGTACGCCGGTAATAGCCTAGGCCTCAAGAAGCTCGCCCTCCGCCTCGCCATCTACAAGGCTAACCATGAGGGCTGGCTCACGGAGCACATGCTGATCATGGGGGTCCACCCACCTGACAGGGACCGGGTCACCTACTTCACTGGGGCTTACCCCAGTGCCTGCGGTAAGACCAGCACAGCCATGATCCCCGGGCAGACCATAGTCGGCGACGATATCGCCTATATCAAGACTGATGGCGAGGGTAATGCCAGGGCAGCCAATATCGAGTCGGGGCTCTTCGGGATCATCAAGGATGTCAACCCCGACGATGACCCCCTCATCTACAGGGCGCTCACCAGTCCCAGGGAGCTCATATTCAGCAATGTCCTCATCGCCGATGGCGTCCCCTACTGGCAGGGGATGGGTCCCCGTGACGTACCGGATGAAGGTGTGAATTTCTCAGGGGAGTGGTGGGAGGGGAAGATGGATGAGGAGGGCAACGAGATACCCTTCGCCCACAGCAACGCCCGCTACACCATGCGTATTAGTGAGCTGGAGAACGCCGACCTCAAGGTCAACGACCCCGAGGGCGTCATAGTCCAGGGCATATTCTATGGTGGCAGGGACTCCGACACCAATGTCCCCATCACGGAGGCCCATAGCTGGGAGCACGGCGTCTATATGGGGGCTACAATCGAGTCCGAGACTACCTCGGCCACCCTCGGGGAGGAGGGGGTGAGGAAGTCAAACCCCATGGCCAACATGGATTTCCTCGTGATACCTTTGGGAACATACCTATCCAGCCACATCGAGTTCGGGAGGAAGCTGGAGAACTGTCCCAGGGTCTTCGCCACAAACTACTTCCTGAAGCATAAAGGCGTCTACACCAACGACATCCCCGACAAGAAGGTCTGGGTCCTCTGGGCTGAGGGACGGGTCCACGGCGACTATGAGGCCATCAAGACCCCTCTAGGCTACCTCCCCAAGTATAAGGACCTCAAAGCGCTCTTCAGGCAGGTCTTCGACAAGGACTACTCACTGGAGGACTACCATACCCAGTTCTCCATCCGCATCAACAAGCACATAGAGAAGATCGCTAGGATTGAGGAGGTCTTCAGGGGGGAGCCCAACATGCCCCGGGAGTTCTGGGATATACTGAGCCAGCAGAAGGCCGAGCTTGAGGTCCTCAAAGCCGAGACCGGGAAGTCAGCCCTGGCCCCGGAGTACTTCCTCTGAGCCGCGCGACGGTAAATCTATTACCCCACCGCGTAGAATAGGCTATCCACAGAAGGGTCAGATTTTGAGGAGCTATGAGGAGAAGACCAAACGCTCTAAGGAACTCTATGGGAGGGCGGGCAGGGTCCTCCCCGCCGGTGTCTCCTATGCCATCAGAGACATCACCCCCCACCCTTATTACATCGCTGAGGCGAAGGGGTGTAAACTCACTGATGTGGACGGGAATGTCTATACCGATTACTGGATGGGTCACGGGGCTCTCCTGCTGGGTCACGCCCCTGACAGTATCGTCGAGGCTGTGAAGGCCCAGATCGGGAGGGGGACCCACTTCGGCTTCGCTCACGAGTTGGAGGTGGAGCTGGCTGAGAGGATCGTCGGACTGATCCCCAGCGCCGAGATGGTCCGCTACACAAGCTCGGGGACCGAGGCGAATATGTATGCCTCCCGCCTCGCAAGGGCCTACACGGGGAGGCTCAAGATTGCTAAGATAGAGGGGGGCTGGCACGGGGGCTACGACTGCCTCCACAAGGCCGTCCATACGCCCTTCGATGTCCCAGAGTCCGCTGGGCTCAACCCGAAGACCCTTGAGGATACCCTGGTCATACCCTTCAACGACCTCGAAGCCGCTAGGGAGGCCCTCAGAGGCGAGGAGGTCGCCTGTCTGATAGTCGAGCCGATGATGGGAGCAGCTGGGTTCCTGACGCCTGAGCCCGGGTACCTTGAAGGGTTGAGGGAGGTCTGCGACGAGACCGGGACCCTCCTCATCTTCGATGAGGTTATTACGGGGTTCAGGCTCGCCCCTGGTGGGGCCCAGGAGTTCTGGGGGGTCAATGCAGATGTCACGGTCATCGGTAAGATCATGGGCGGGGGGTTCCCCATTGGGGCCTTCTGCGGTCGAAGGGATATCTTCGAGCACCTCGACCACCGGAAGTATCCCGAGATGCAGGAGAGGTCCTTCCACGGCGGCACCTTCACCGGGAACCCTGTCAGTATGGTGGCGGGGATAGCCACCCTGGACGCCCTCAAGGGTGGAGAGGTCCACGAGAAGATCAACTCCCTCGGGAAGATGGTCTATGATGGCTTGGAGAACATCATCGGCCGGAGCAAATTGGAGGCCACCTTCACCGGGGTGGGCTCGGCCTTCGCCATCCACTTCCAGAAGGAGAGACCGAGGGACGCCCGGGAGATGGCGAAGAATGATACGAGACCCGCCAGGGCTTTCTACACCTATATGCTCTCCCGGAACATCGCATATGTGAGCCCGACCCTCCCTCACTGTTTCATAGGGGAGCCCCACACAGCCGCTGACGTCGAGGAATACCTAGCCGCCACAGAGGAGTTCTTCAAGAGCTACGAGGGCTGAGGGGCTACCTAAACCCCCACACTGCGCCCATATCCCTCGAATACCCTCACGACCTGGTCTAAGGGTAGACCGTAGCGGGTGTTACCGTCCCGACCCACCATGGTCTCAGCCATGAAGAGGGCGTTCAATATCGCCTCCTCGACGGACTCGACAGTAGCCCTGAAGACCGGATCGAGGAACCTGTCCCCGACATACCGCCTTCTCAGCTCGGGGGCAGTCTCAAGGAGCCCTTCAACGCTCTTCTGCCCTGTCGTGAAGGCGATGGTGAAGTCCCCGCTGGTGTTCCCCCCATAGGACCCCGTACGGGCTAGGCCCAGGGCAGCCCTCTTCGCAACCTTCCAGAGCTGGCGGGAGCCCATCGCAAGGTCCGTGGCTACTATCATCATGATAGAGTTACCCTGAGACCTCTCTGGAGGGCCAGGGAGCTTTATCTCCCGACCAACGGGGACCCCGTCGATCATGAGGTCCTCCTTTCTCCCGCAGTTGAGCTGGACCAACGCCCCGACTGTGAAGTTCCCAAAGACCCTGGAGGCAGTGCCTATCCCCCCCTTGAACCCGTAACCAGTCATCGGTGTACCACCCCCCACACTCCCCTCAGGGACCTCCCCCCGTCCCCTGGGGCTCCTCGCAGTGTCTATCGCCTCGAAGACTTCTCGCCTCCCCACCTGTCTCCCATAATTTCTGGTCAGGTAGCTGCCGTTGGTCTCACCCACCACGACGTTGACGGATCTGGGAGACCCACCGTATCCCTCCTTGAAGTAGTCGAGGACACGGTCAGCGACCTTCCAGGTGTTGAGGGTCTCGGTGAGGAGGATCGGCGTCTCTAGGACCCCCTCGAACATTATCTGTGGGAGCCCAGTCGCCTTCCCGTAGGCGTTGAAGAGATCCACAGCGGCGGTCACCTTCTCCTCATAGGGGTTGCCCTGATGGGGTACGATGGCGGTCACCCCGGTCCTAACGTGGTCCCCCTCAATCACAGTCGAGTGGCCAACACCGACACCATTTACGTCTGTGATCGCGTTCAACTCCCCTGTCTCCATGGATCCCACCTGGATCCCAAATCCCCTTGCCCTTTCCCTCATCCTTGTATCGTTCCTCCTTACAGTGCATCTGGGAAAAATGTTGGGGCCGAAAAACGTTTTAACCCTGTCCAAGCACCTTTCAGGGATTGGTCAATGAGCGTCTACTCAGAACTGGGAGTCAAGAGGGTGGTGAATGCCTCCTTCGCCCTAACCAGGCTGGGGGGCAGCATCCTCTCGCAGGAGGTCCTCAAGACGATAAAGGAGGCGAACGCGAGCTACGCCTACATGTGGGACCTCATCAAGCGGGCGGGGGATTTTATCGCTGAAACCAACGGCGCCGAAGCGGCCTGGGTCACCTCAGGCGCCTTCAACGCCCTGGTCTTGAGCGCCGCCGCCTGCATAGCAGGGAAAGACCCTGAGAAGATGAGGCGCCTCCCAAGGACTGAGGGTATGAAGAACGAGTTCATCATCCAGAGGGGTCACAGGCTCTGGATATACGACAGGAGCATGGAGGTCCCCGGCGGCAAGTTCGTGTTCGTGGGGGACGAGAGGTGGGGTTGCACCCCAGAGCTGATGGAGGCCGCCATAACGGACAAGACCGCAGCCATCCACCACTATGTAACCAGTGCCCCCGGGAGATGGGACGTCCCCATCGAGGAGACCGTCAAGCTGGCCCACGACCACGGAGTCCCCGTTATCCTAGACGCCGCCGGGAAGACCTGGCCCCTCGATGGTTTAACTAAGTACACTGAGATGGGGGTCGATCTGGTCTGCTACGGCGGCAAGTACCTTGGAGGCCCCAACTCCACGGGGTGGGTCCAGGGGAGGGAGGATCTCATCGAGGGCATCTCCCTCAACAGTTTCATCGGGGCTGAGGCAGGTCCTGAGGAGAAAGGTGGCTATTACAGGAGCATTGGCCGGGGCTCCAAGCTCGACAGGCAGGAGGTGATCGCCCTGGTCGTCGCCCTCAAAAGCTGGCTTGAGATGGACCATGAGAAGGAGAGGTTCCAGCCTGCTTGGGAGAAGGTCAGGTACATTGAAGACAACATCAGAGGGTTGAAGGGCCTCGAGGACGTCGAGTTCAGCTATCATCCCACAAGCGGAGAGGGCTGTGGTTACCACACCATCGGTCTCCAACTCACCTTCGAGGGGAGGACCATTGATGAGGTCGATGCACTGGTCATGAAGATGAGGGAGGACGACCCCGAGATCTGGGTCAGGTACTGGAGGAACAGCAACGACTTCATCATAAACACCCTCAACCTGAGAGACGGCGACGAGGAGCTGGTCGTCGACCGCTTCAAGGAGATCTTCGGCTGAGTCCCCCCCAACTCAACTTATATGGCATCCAAGCCTAGATCTCCCTGTGATCCATTTTGAGCGGACAATTTGTTGTGCACGGATTCACCGAGGAAGAGCTCATGGAGGTCGACCCCGCCATCCTACGGGCGATACTCCACGAGAGGACCCACCACACAATAGAGGTCAACATCTACCGCATCTTGGCCGGCAAGAGGGGTATGCCCCCCAACTTTGGGGCGACCGCTGAGCGCCTCGTCGACATCTGGAGGAAGAGGGGGCTCCCCACTGACGCCCCTGACATCCAGTGGTGTCTCAACTACGTAGGCTTCGCCAGGATGCTGAGGAGTGGAGGGGACCTTGACCTTGGCACCGAGCTACCTGAGCCCTTCACCGAAGAGGGGATGGAGACCGTCGACAAGCTCATCTTCGAGAGGCGTAGCATCCGCCAGTTCAAGCCCAGACCCGTCCCGGAGGAGATGATCCGTAGGATCCTCAAGGCCGGCCTCTACGCCCCTGGGGGCTGCAACGTAGGCGCCAACAGGTTCTTGGTGCTGAGGGACCCAGAGGATTGGAAGCTGGTCAGGAGCGACATCCCCTTGGAGAACTGCGTCATGATAGTCGTCATACAGGATATGAGGATGTACAAGGCCCTGAAGTTCGACGAGCTTGTCCCCCAGAACATCTATTACGATGCCGCAGCCGCCGCCGACCATATCTGCCTCATGGCCCATGCCCTGGGCCTCGGTGCCTGCTGGCTTACCCACGGTGAGGAGACCCAGGGACGCCTCAGGGAGCACTTCAACCTCCACCCTGAGATGGTCAGCCGCAACCATATCGTGGTAGGCTGGTCCGATGAGGCCCCCATCAAGTCCCAGAGGATGAAGCTCGACGAGGCCATCCTCAACTGACACCCACCACCCTTTTTTAGCGTATCCGCCCCCTCTTGGAGTATGACAGTGGTCCCCATGAAGGAGAAGGCTTGGGGCTGGATAGATGGACACAAGGAGCGGTTCATCGAGATCAGCGACAAGATCTGGAGGTACGCCGAATTGGGCTTAGTGGAGCACAGCTCATCGGAGCTCCTAGCAGACGAGCTGGAAGCCCACAACTTCAAGGTGGAACGGGGCGTGGGAGGCATGCCCACCGCCTTCTACGCCACTTGGGGTAAAGGAAAGCCCGTGATCGGGATCATGGGGGAGTACGACGCCCTCCCAGGCATCAGCAACAAAGCAGTCCCCTATAAGGACCCCTTGAGAGAGGGGGCGCCAGGCCACGGGTGCGGGCACAACATCCACGGGACCTCCGGGATGGCTGCCGCCATCTTCCTCCGGTACACCTTGGAGGAGCTGGACCTAGAGGCTACCCTCAAGTTCTTCGGGACCCCGGCGGAGGAGAACTATGATGGGAAGGTATTCATGGCTAGGACGGGCATCTTCGACGACGTAGACGCCTGTCTCAGCCACCACCCCAGCAGCATGAACACCGCTGGGCTGGGTAGCAACAACGCTATGAACTCTGTCAAATTCCATTTTTACGGCAAGACAGCCCACGCCGCTGGATCCCCTGAGCAGGGGCGGAGCGCCTTGGACGCTGTCGAGCTGATGAACATGGGCGTCAACTATATGCGGGAGCACATTATCGAGAAGGCAAGGATCCACTATGTCATCGAGGAGGGTGGAGGACAACCCAACGTCGTCCCCGACTACGCCCGGGTATGGTACTACATCAGGGCTCCAGAGAGGGATCAGGTGGACCATATCCACGACTGGGTCCTCAAGATAGCGGAGGGCGCGGCCCTGATGACAGGCACGAGGCTTGAGGTGGAGTTCTTGGGCGGTATCTACAACAAGCTGCCGAGCAAGACCCTGAGTGGGGTGGTCCTTGACAATATGCGGGAGATCGGGGCCCCAGAGTACACTGAGGAGGAACTCGGATTCGCCAAGAAGATCGGGGAGACCATCCCCAGGCAGCAGAAGATCGACGCCCTGAGGAAGAGGGAGGTCCCCGAGTGGGAGAGGTATGTCGATGTCGACTTGGTGAGGGATATCCTTGACCCATGGGATGAGGGGGAGACCAGTGGGGGCTCAACGGATGTTGCTGACATCAGCTGGAATACCCCTACCATGGAGTTCGGTACCACCGCCTTCGTCCTCGGATCCCCCGGCCACTCCTGGCAGCACGTCGCATGCAGCGGTATGAGTATCGGCCACAAGAGCCTCCTATTCGCCGCAAAGGTCATCGCTGGCTCCGTCCTCGACCTGATAACCCAACCAGCCCTAATTGAGAGGGCTAAACAGGAGCATGAAGCCAAGCTGAAGGGTAAGACCTACAAGAGCCCCATACCAGTCGACCTTGGCCCTCCGTTGGAAGCCGCGACAGAAGCCGCTGAGAGGCTTGGGGGAAGAGGCTAGAAATTTGCTCCAAGCTGATCCTCCTCACCTTATACCTTTGTGAACGGTATAGTGTGAAAATATTAGACATCCGTTATCATACTCCATCAACCTCAAATCCTCCCCACACAAACCCATGTTAATGAGAGGGGTCATCGCGCGTCTGGTCTCGACCATGAAATATCTGGCTAGGCTATTCTTTGCATCGGGATTGGAACCCTGGGTCTTAAAACCCGGGTCTGAGCCCGAAGACGGTGAAGACCTAGATATCCTCCTCGATATGCTCCAGCATGACATTGAGATCATCGAAGAGGCCTGACACAGGGCGCCCTCGAGTTATCTGGCTCCATGATTCCGGGTTTTTTGGGTAATGTTTAGTAAAAAAAGGGGTTAGGGGTAGGCGTTGGGGACCTTCTCAGGGAGGTTCTTGGTGAACCTCTCGAGTCTGACGGCGACCTTCTCCAGCTGCTCCACCGGCCTCACAAGGGCGA
>JASFTK010000058.1:0-9820 GCA_050053595.1 Candidatus Bathyarchaeota archaeon
CTTGACCCCATATCCATGACCCGCCAGACCGCCTACAGAGCCCCAGTAGTGCAGCTGTTATACCCTGAGAAAAATGAGCGGCTGGGAGCTTCAGGGGCTAAAGTTCACATAGGAGCCGATACCCTCATGGGGGGCGTCACTGTGGGGATTTCCCGGCAGAGACCGCCCAATTTAAGACTGATACTGCCGTCCTCAAACCGGATTAGAGACCTGAAGTTCCACCCGGTCCTCGATAAGCCTATTTAATTATTCATATGTCTTCAGTTGAAGGGCCGTATATGGTTAAGTTGTCGTTGGAGTATAGGCGGAAATTGCTCTGGTACCTCTATGCAACGGTATTCGTGACCTCAACGACCTATGGCACCGTGACGTTCCTTCTACCAGTCTATGCCGAGGGGCTGGGGGCTTCATACTTCCAACTGGGCCTCATGGGTGCCGTGGGGTCCATCGTCTACACGGTGATGACCCTGTTAACGGGGGTCCTCTTGGATAGATATGAGCGGGTCAGGCTATACCTGGGTTTCACGATTGTGGGTGTTGGCATGATATTCTCGCTCAGCCTAGCGGACAGTGTCCCAGAGGTCATAGTCATGAGGGGTGCTCTGGGTATCGTCTCAGGGACCTTCTGGGTCACTGCGAGCACCGTCATCGCTGATCTCTCCCCCCCAAAGGAACTCACCCAATCTGTGGGGAGGTACAATGTCGCCTGGATAGCGGGGTTTGTCGTGGGACCTTTCGTGGGGGGGTTCGTCTCTGACGCTTATGGGTTCCTGGTCCTGTTCATGGTTCTCTCCGCGTTCAACCTCCTCAGTGTTTTAATCCAGTTTGTGAAGCTCACGCCTCTCAAGCTCAAGAACGCAACCCGTACGGCCTGGGGGAGATTCTCAGCCATCAGGTCCATCCTCAACGCCTACATAACCCTCATCCCATACGCGATAATCTTGGGGATTTACATGGCGATCCTCCCGGGCCACATGGGGGCCATCGGGTTATCCGCTTCGGCGATCGGCCTCCTCCTCACCATGACCAACGGCGTCAGGGGCGTGGGGTTCCTTAACTCGGAAAGATGGGTGAGATGGGGGCCACAGCGGTCTCTGTGGTTGGCTGGGATCTCAATGAGCGTGGCGTTGTTCCTTGTCGCCTTCTCGGGAGAGACCCTGGAGTTTGTCCTTCCCTTGGCGGTGTACGGTTTCGCTGGTGGTATAATCACCCCTGTCATCTTGGACTATATCGCTCACAGGACCCCCAAGAAAGCCCTGGGGACAGCAATGGGCCTCCACGAGTGTGTCTACGGGGTGGGGATGAGTGTAGGGCCTTTTGTGGGCGGGGCCATCGCCGAGGCCTTCCGACCCTCCATCCTCTATGTCCTGTTGGCTGCCCTCGCAACCTTCATCCTGCCCCTATCACTGAGCCTTAAGGATCGGTCCCAGGGATCTGAAATCCCTAAATAGGCGCATCAGCCTCTATTCCCCGAATGGAACGAGAGTCTTCCGATGGTCGAGTGTGACAGGTGTGGGAGGGATGTCGATCTCCCCTTCAGGTGTAACTACTGCGGGGGATATTTCTGCTCTGAGCACAGGTTACCCGAGTTCCACGAGTGTACTGGTCTCTATCAGTACAGGACCAGCGCCCGCAGGAGATGGGAGCGCTCAGCCCCCCGATACGAGGATAGATCCTACAGTGGCGGTCCGGGACCCAGCATCAAGACCCTGTTCAGGTTCAGCGACAAAGAGTTGGAGCACCTCGGGATAAGCCTACTCATCATCTCAGCCCTGCCCTTGATGATGCTCGGGAACGACCTATTCCGGAATCCCATGGTGGGGGTGGGGGCGATCTTGATATTCGCAGCAGCCTTCCTGTTCCATGAACTCGCCCACAAATTTATGGCTCAGAGGCTGGGCTACTGGGCTGAATACAGACTCAACAAATTTGGCCTCCTAATCACACTGCTCTCCTTCATCTCCCCCTTCAAACTTGTTGCGCCGGGAGCCGTCATGATCTCAGGTCTCATGTATGGAGACGATTATGGTAAGATATCCCTCGCTGGTCCTATCACCAACATCGTCCAGGCGCTGGTCTTCCTAGCCATCAGGTTGACCGCCATGAACTCCCTCGTATGGAGCCTCGCCCATCTCGGGATCATCATCAACTCAAGCCTCGCCCTCTTCAACCTCATCCCCTTCGGCGTCTTTGACGGCGTCAAGATCCTCCGTTGGGACCGGAGGGCGTGGGTCGCAGCCACCGCCACAGCAGCCGTCATCTACGTCTTCGCCTCGATATAGGCGACATATAAAATAAGGCGGGGAGGAGAACAATACGTTCGATATGAAGGTCATCCCAGGCCCCTCCTCCCCTCAACTGGGTTCTAGGATCGCAGAGAAACTGGGCGTCGAGGCTCACCCAGTGGACCATCGGCTTTTCCCAGACGGAGAGAGCTATATCAGGATCACCACCCAGGTCGAGGGGGAGGTCGCCGTCGTAATCCAGACCACCTTCCCTGAAACGGACCGGTCTTTATTGCAGCTATTTCTCATGGTAGACGCAGTGAGGGACTTGGGGGCCGGAGAGATCGTGTGCATCGTCCCCTATCTCGCTTACGCCCGCCAAGACAAGAGGTTCCTCGACGGGGAGGTTGTAAGCCTTGACACCGTCACAAGTTTACTAGAGGCGGCAGGAGTAGACGAGCTCGTAGTCATTGATGTCCACAACGAAAAATCACTGGAGACGATACTTGAGGGGGGGGACATGAAGACTGTGAACCTATCGGCCATACCCCTCCTCGCCAAGTATTTAAAGGCGAAAGGATTCGAGGGGGCGTACAGCCTCTCCCCCGACCAAGGAGCCGTCAAC
Source organism: Candidatus Bathyarchaeota archaeon (assembly GCA_050053595.1). Taxonomy (GTDB): domain Archaea; phylum Thermoproteota; class Bathyarchaeia; order TCS64; family TCS64. The sequence goes on from JASFTK010000058.1 coordinate 2,851, forward strand.
CTAGCAGAGGCGGCAGCGGAGGTTCTAGGAGGCGGCTCAGGTTTCTTCGAGAAGAAAAGAGACAGGAGGACAGGTGAGATCGAGATGCTGGTGAAAGGTATCAACCTGGAGGGGAGGGATGCCGTGGTCTTCGACGATATCGTGAGCAGCGGTGGGACCACCGCAAGAGCGGTGAGGGGCCTCAAGGAGCAGGGGGCTTCCAGGGTAGCCGCTGCATGCACCCACGGCCTATTCATGGGAGACGCCGAGAACCGTATCAGGGAAGCCGGGGCTGATATCATACTCTCCACAGACACAGTCCAATCCCCCCTAAGCCATGTCACCGTGGCAGGTCCCTTGGTTGACTATCTGAGGACGAGATCAAGCCCCTGAGCGCCCACCGGAACCTATTATATTTAGGCAATGAGCGAGTTATGTGGTATTGAAATGCTGAGTACCAAGATCAAGATCAAGGTCCAGTCTGTTAAATCGATCAAAGACGTCGAGAACAGGGAAGGCTATCAGATCGACTTCGTCGAGGTGAGACCCCGCCCGCCGATGGTTACTATGACACCCACCGAGGTGCCTGAGGAGATCAGCCAGATGGTGGTCCAGATCAGCAAGGGGGTCCAAAAGGTCCTCCCTGGCGGCGGCTCCAAGGATTATAATGTGAGGAAGCTCACCCTGATACTGACCGCAGAGGAACTAGAGTCATTCAAGCTCCAGCCCTACCCCAACCAGCTATACGAGCTCACCATCTCAGATGGCACACTCTCTTTCAGTAAGCTCTGAGCACCCCGCTAAAATTTAGTCTATCTCCCTACTGAATCTATCTTTGGAGTGTTCTATGTGTCGGGAGTAACAACTATCCCACATCCTTGAGACATGGGCTCAATCGTTATAGCCTGACTGAACCCCTAGCTCGCCTAGCTCCCCTAAGGGTTTGGAGATGGGCAGTAGTGGTGGCTAGGGGCTAGGGGGATCAGAACGGTAATCTAAGTTCACAATGTTTCCCCTTCTGAGCCCTATGCTTTGTGGGGATTGAAAGACAGTATTTAAGTCCCGAGACCCTTTCTCTCATCATCCAAGGCTGATCGGGAGCTTGAGTATCTGGTATGAAGATAGTCTTCCTCGGGACAAGCGCGAGTATACCGACCCAGGGCAGGGGTCCCTCAGCTATCGCCATTCGGAGGAAGGGTGAGGTGATCCTCCTCGACTGCGGGGAGGGTACCCAGCGCCGGATGGTGGAGGCCGGTGTGGGCTTCAGACGCCGGACCCTGATCTTCCTCAGCCACCTCCATGGCGATCACGTCCTCGGCCTCCCCGGTCTCATCCAATCCATGACCCTTCTCCAGAGGGAGCGCCCTCTCCGTATCTACGGCCCAGGAGGGACAGCAGCCTTCATCCAGGCATTCAGCGACACCCTGGGCAGCCCAGGGTTCCCCGTCGAGGTTTACGAGATCGCCTCCGAAGGTACTGTCTACCAGACAGAGGAATACCACATGGCAGCCATCGAGGCGGATCACGATGTCCCCGCCTGGTCCTATGTCCTACAAGAGCACCCCCGCCCCGGTAGGTTCCATCCTGAGAGAGCCAAAGAGCTGGGTGTGCCCGTAGGTCCCCTCTGGAAGAAGCTGCAGAAAGGCCAGGATGTTGAGCTGGAGGATGGCAGGATCGTCGAGTCTAGGGAGGTAGTGGATCCACCTCGTCGGGGCCTCAAGATCGTCTACAGCGGGGATACAAGGCCTAACGGGGGTCTCGCCGCGGCCGCTGAGGGGGCGGATCTGCTGATACACGAGGCCACCTTCGACGAATCTCTGCATGAGAGGGCTGAGGAGAACGGGCACTCGACTGCCTCCCAAGCGGCAGAGATCGCTAGACAGGCTGGGGCAACGAGGCTTGTCCTCACCCATATAAGCTCTAGGTACCCGGACCCAAGCCCCCTCCTGAAAGCGGCTAGGGCCATATTTCCCGAGACGGTTATTGCCGAGGATCTTTTTGAACTGGAGTTGTGAACCTTCTCACATTATAGCTTTGAGGAGTTCAAGGCTCTCCATTACGCCATTGTAGGACTCTATGGTGATCCATCCCTCAAAGGGGGAGTCCTTCAGAGCAGCCATGATCCTAGGCCAGTCGATGGAGCCGCCACCCACCCTGAGGTGCGTGTCAGAATCCCCTTGGTTGTCGCTGACATGGACGTGGGCTATAAGGTCCCCGAACCGCTCGATGAAATCCAGTGCCTCCCCCCTCAGGTTCGCGTGGGCGATATCAAGGACCACCCCGACCTCCACCCCTATCTCCTCGTAGAAGCGCTCAAAGTCCCTCACAGACTTCAAAACGTAGGGATAGGGATCGGGGACATTCTCTATCAGAGCCCTTACCCTCATCTTATCAGCGTAGGCTACTAGGTCCCTTACCGACTCTAAGTTGATCTGCCAGGCTTCATCGGGGATAGCCCTCTCAAGGACTGTGGAGTTACCGGGGTGGAAGACCAAGATCTCACCCCCAAGCTCTGAGGTCCACTTAATCGAGGCTTTAAGGCGCTTGAGGATGGCCTCCCTGACCCCGTCGTCGTATGCTGAGATGTTCACATCTGTAAAGGGTGCATGGACCGAGTAGCTGAGGCCGTGGTCTTCCTTGAGTTTAAGGAGCTCCTGGACCCTGATGTGGTTGAGGGCGTGGGGGCCAGCGTCCACCAACTCTAAGCACTTGGTCCCGAGCCCAGGGATCACCTTGATGGATTCCTCGAAGGGACGGGGTAGGTTGAACAGGGTAGAGACTGCTATCTCCATAGGATCAATTAGTAGGGGACAGGTTACCTTTGAGGTTTAGCCCTCCTGACGGGGTCTTTACTAATCCTTTTATTCTATCCTTCCAAAGTCGGTTTGATGGTGAATAATTTGATCGAGGTCAAGGAAGGAATTTTCTGGGTGGGAGCCGTGGACTGGGATATAAGGAACTTCCACGGGTATCTGACCCACAGGGGGACCACCTACAACGCCTACCTCATAATAGAAGAGAAGGTAGCCCTCGTCGACACTGTCAAGGATAAATTCTTCCCCGAGATGCTACAGAGGATCCAGGAGATCATCGAACCCTCCGAGATAGACTATCTGGTCTCAAACCACACTGAACCCGACCATTCCGGCTGCATCACAAAGCTCATGGACCTAGCAGCTGACGCGGAGCTGGTGGCCTCCGACTTTGGCGTCAGGAACTTGAAGGCTTACTACGGGGAGGACCTGGATGTGACATCTATCAAGGAGAAGCCCTCAATAAGCTTGGGGGAACGGACTCTCCATTTTGTCCCCGTCCCCATGGCCCACTGGCCAGACTCTATGGTCACCTACATCCCTAAGGAGAAACTACTACTATCCAACGACGCCTTCGGTCAACACCTAGCGAGTTCCGGGAGGTTTGACGACGAGGTCAACATGGCGGTCCTTATGCAAGAGGCGACCACTTATTATGCCAATATACTGATGCCCCTCTGGAACAGCGTCAGCAGGGCGATGAAAGCCCTTGAGGGGGTGGAGGTAGAGATGATAGCCCCCAGCCACGGTGTTATCTGGAGGAGCGATCTAGGTAAGATCCTTGAAGCCTACACTAGATGGGTGGAAGGGGAGACCCTACCCCGGGCTGTGGTGGTCTACGATACAATGTGGGGGAGCACCGCCAAGATCGCCCAGGCCCTCATCAGCGGACTTATCGACGGGGGCGTCGAGGTCAAAGTCCACAAGCTCGGAGCATCCCACAACAGCGACGCCGTAGCTGACATCCTAGAGGCGAGAGCTGTCCTCGTCGGATCCCCCACTCTCAACAACGGTCTCTTCCCCACAGTCGCCTCCTTCCTCGCGTACTTGAAAGGACTGAAACCCAGAAACAAGGTCGGGGCATACTTTGGTTCCTATGGTTGGGGCGGGGGTGCCAGGAGAGCTGTCGAAGCAGAACTCGAAGCCGCCAAGATCGATCTAATTGAGAGCGGACTTGATTTCAGGTTCAGACCGACTGACTCAGAACTAGTCAAGGCAAGGGAGTTTGGGAAGAACCTGTCCAAGAAGATTCTCAAATAGCGATCTTTTGTTTTTAGGATTCTTCACATCTGATTATCTATTGTACCTTGTAGATAGATCAACTTGACGATGTATGGGGGGTGCTCAGATCATGGGGAGCAGGAAATTTACGTAGAAGACCATCTGGATCCAGGTCAGCACTGTGCTGAGCACTGCGCCGGCGAGGACCTGCTTAAAGTTGTGAGCCTTGAGCTCTATCCTGGCCCATGCGACGGGGAGCATGAGGAGGAACAGCGGGGTGATCCGCGTCCCCAGCTGGAACATGAGGGCTGTGAGGGGGCCCATGACGCCGACGGCATGGATGCTGATCTTCCAGTATAGGGTGATGCAGAGCATTATCAGCGCGTTGACGAAGTAGCATGCCATCAAAGCAGTGACTACGAAGGGCGCTTCGAGCCAGAGGAGAGCTGTCACCCCCAGGAGATAGGAGGCCATTGCCCATAGGAAGGGCTCTGTCCGGGTGGACCTGTCTGATGCGTATATGTCCGGTATTATGCCTTTGCGTACCAGGTAGTAGGTGGAGGATAAGGGCAGTAAAGCCCCGAAGAGGGTGGTGACCCCTATAAGGAGGTTCTGTGAGGGATGGCTCTGGGTCAGTATGAGGGGGGTGAAGGTCAGGATAGCTATGAGCGGGGCGTTCATAGCGGCTGATATAAAATTGGCTAATCTTTTCTTCTCCATGACCTTACCCCGAGGTGTTTATGTTCTGGTTAGATTACTACTCTTTTTTAACTTTTTTCACTTGGACGGGACAGCAGCTAATAACTGTCTCTCCCTCCTCAGTCTTCCGGACGGTGACGAAATTACAGTTCTCAATGTCCATTGTATCTTTACAGATCGGGCATTGAATGGTTTTTTTCGTGCTCATTCTCCTTTCTTTTCCCTGTAGTCCTTGATGGCCTCGTGGAGCGCATCAGACGCGAGGTTGGAGCAGTGCATCTTCACTGGGGGCAGACCATCGAGTTCATCGGCGACCTTCTCCCTTGTGATCTCCATGGCTTCGTCGAGGGTCTTCCCTTTAGCCAGCTCCGTGGTCATGCTGGTGGTGGCTATGGCTGCGCCGCAGCCGAATGTCCTGAACTTGATATCCTTGATTTTATCGTCCTCCACCTTGATATAGACGGACATCATGTCGCCGCAGACGGGGTTCCCTACGGTTCCGACGCCATCGGCGTCCTTGATCTCCCCGACGTTCCGCGGGTTCCTGAAATGGTCGAGCACCTTTTCCGAGTACATTATCTCAACTCCTCTGGGGTGAGGGGGGACATGGACCTTAGCCTCCCCACAACCTCGGGCATTTTCTGCACAACGTATTCGATGTGCTCCTCCCTATTACTCTTTCCCAACGTATATACGAGGGAGCCATGGGCTTCCTCGTGTTTCAGCCCGATCGCCCTGAGTACGTGAGAGGGCTGAAGGGTCTTAGCGGTGCAGGCAGAGCCCGAGGAGACCTGGATACCCAGTTGGTCTAGGCTGAGGATGAGGCCTTCCCCTTCGATATAGCTGAACCTGATGTTAGCATTGTTGGGCAGCCTCTTGGTCCGGTGTCCATTGAGGTAAGCCTCGGGAACCGATTCTAGGACCCCCTCGATCAGACGGTCCCTGAGTCTTGTGAGCCGTCCCGACTCGTCCTCCATCTCTTGGGCGGCCAGTTTCGCGGCCTCTCCCATCCCCACTATGCCCGGGACATTCTCTGAGCCCGATCTGATCCCCCGTTCCTGACCGCCGCCGAGAATCAGCGGCTTCACTCTGATCATCTCCTTGATGTAGAGGGCTCCTACCCCTTTGGGACCGTAGATATCGTTGGAGGAGAGGGTCATCAGGTCGATCCCCTCCCCGACATCCAGCTCAATCTGGCCTGCGGCGGCGGTGGCGTCAGTGTGGAAGAGTGCACCGTGGTCGTGGGCGATCTGGCCTGCTTCATTGATCGGCTGTATTGTGCCGATCTCTCCATTGGCAGCCATCACCGAGACCAGCACTGTCTTGTCGTCGATGAGCCTCTCCAGCTCGCCCAGGTCTAAGATGCCTTCTTGGTCTACGGGGATGTAGTCGATTTTGAATCCCTCCCGGTACAGTTCCTTCCCGACGTTGAGGGCTGAGATATGCTCTATGCTGGAGAGAAGGACCCTGTTCCCCCGCTTCTTGTACCTTCTCGCCGCCCCTCCTATCCCTAGATTGTTGGACTCTGTGGCTGAAGATGTGAAGGCTATCTCCTGCTCCTCGGCCCCGATGAGAGAAGCCACCTGTCCCCGGGCTAAGTTCACGGCTTTGATAGCCTCGAACCCCAGACCGTGGAATGAGGAGGGGTTCCCATATGACTGGCTGAAGTATGGGGTCATCTCCTCCAAGACTTGGGGGTCCACCGGACGGCCCGCCCCATGGTCCATGTAAACCTTCAAAGAGATCACAGTAGAGGTTGGCGATCGGCTTTTTAAAAACCTTCATCAGGATCGGAATGGATACAGGTGAGCGTGTTCCTCAATGATCTCCGGAAAAGACCGAAGGTGGATAGACGAGGACCTTTTTAAAAAGATATTACAAGTGATGCCCCTGCCTAGCGTAGACATCTTAGCCGTCTATGAGGGTAGGCTGTTGCTGATGAAGAGGCGGAATGAGCCGGGGAGGGGGCTCTGGTTCACACCTGGCGGTCAGATCAGGTATGGAGAGACATTGGAACAGACAGTCCTGAGAGAACTAACAGAAGAGACGGGGTTGACACCCTTAAAGATCGAGATGAAGGGCACGATGTGCCATATATGGCCAGACACTCACTATGTCACCTCTTTCTTCCGCGTAGAGGTCGATGGGGATGATGTGGAGATCGATGACGAGCATTCAGAGTACAGATGGGTGTCAAAATTACCCGAGGATGCTCACCCCTTCATAATATCTATGGTCGAATCCTCGGGCATCTTTGA
>JASFTK010000059.1:0-9716 GCA_050053595.1 Candidatus Bathyarchaeota archaeon
GGGGTAGAGGTTGGCGAGTAGCACCGTCAAGTTCAGGTTCATCCCTATGAAGATGAAAGCGATGCTCGAAGCTAAGAACCCGACAAACTCCCATAGGGCTTCCAGCATCTCGACGGACTCTCGTCCCATCCCTCCATATCGTCGGGTCCTGTAATTTATGATGAGCCCCAAAACGACGACTGCGATCACCCCACTAGCCCCCAAGCTCTCTGAGAGCTGGAAGACCCCAAAGGCGACTATGAAAGAGACCAGGACCTCGGCGAACTTGTCTTCCGTCCAGCAGAAAAATTGGTGAGCAACGTAACCGAAAAGCAGCCCTAAAAAGGTACCGCCAATTATCGCAACCATGCCGATCTTAGCAATACCGAAAAGAGAGATTGAACCCAAAGTGATCAGGGATACAACTACCGAGTAGATCGCGATGGCGATGCCATCGTTGAAGAGGGACTCCCCTGTCACCAGGATCTCGAACCTCTTGTTCACCCCCAAATTATGGAAAGTGTTTATCACAGCCACTGGATCGGTGGGCGAGATGATGATCCCAAGGAGGATAGCCTCGACAATAGTGAATCTCATGAAAACGTAGAGAAAGGTTGCCACTGAAGCTAGCATCACCAGCGTCCCGGCGAAAGCGTACGCCATTATACTATCCGAGTCCTCGATGAGGTCCCCTACATCGAGATGAAGCGCGTCCTGGAAAATTATTGGTGGAAGGAGCAGGAGCATAAAGACCTCGGGACCCAAACTGGGTAAAGGTAGTGGAGAATATATGGTGGAAATGATACCTGCCAGTATGAAAGCTATGGATGAAGGGAAACGGAACTGTCTAGTTATCAGAATGACAAGGGTCACTACTATGAGTATGTTGTATATCGCGTCGAATTGACCGGGTATTGTCATCTCCCATGAAATGAGTTCCACAATAAAATAAGAGGTTTAATGTTTTTTGTTACCTAAAAACGACAAAACATTCTAAGGAACTAATCAAAAATTCGTCTTCTATTCAATAGTAAGAAGGTTCAGGGAACCTATTGAGGTATATAAATAAAATATCAAAGGTCAAACGCCCCCCGCCAGAGAGCCACCATAATAATTTAACCCTACAACAGATTTGGTTTCTAAGGATGTCTTCACCTAAAAGACGCCGGGAGTCTGGCCCATGGCGAAGGGAAGAAAGAGGTCCCAAAAAGAAGCGAAAAGGACCAAGGGGGATACCCACATGTTACATCTGCGGGGTACCATCGTCCCAACTTAGTAAGTGCAGTGTTTGTGGAGACCGTTTCTGTGATGTATGCGGTTCCGTAGAGGAGAAACTATGCCTTTACTGCATGGATGAGGGAGCCTATAACTGATTCCCATTGCGCGCCTCACCTTAATCTATTGAAGATAAACTACGCAGTGAGTTTTTTGACAGCGTCAAATAATGGTGGGGATACCTAGCTCGTAAAGGTAGTTGGGGAAGAGCAGGAACATGGTTAGGAAAAACCAGAAGATCATGATGAGGGCCCCCGAGGTTATAGTCAGGGCTACGGCTAGACCCCTTCTATTCACGGCATACCTGTATATCACTCTAGCCCTGTGCGCATAGGAGATCACCAAGCCTCCAAAGAAGAATATGAAGAAAAGGTGGAAGGCGTAATTGTAAGGGATCTCGACTATGAGGTTGATCCCCGTAAAAAACAGCTGAGATGCTATGATGAAGAGGAGAGAGTAAGGCATCGCCCTGATCCTCCAATGTTTCCGCCTCATCATCTGGAGAGCCACCCTTATCCCGAGGGGTATGTACCAGAGGAAGATGAGAACTATAGAGATGGAGACCAAAAAGCTGCCTAAGATCCCGAAGTCCATCGCGACGAGGAAGGCATCGGGCTGGACCCCTGGGATGGCATAGAGGTTCACGATGTAGGAGTAGATTGAGGCCCCTATGGCTGAGACAACGCTGGTCGTCATCAGTATGAAAGGGACCAGGTTCGGGAGCTCCTCAGATGAGATCTCTAAGATCGAGAAACCGTAATCTCTCCTGAGGATAAGGGCGGGGATCAGGGTAATTGCGGAGAGGAAGAAGAATATCAGGGGGATGTAACTCAGGCTGTAGGAGGGGAACTCAACCAGTCGATACTGTATCAATGGTGCCTTGACCTGTGTCCGGTCTATTACGGGGAGGATCTTGCCTTCGGAGTCAAGGGGCAGCGGTAAGCCCGTGATCTCGCAGATCGTCGGTACAATATCGGTGAGAGAAGCGTTTTCCATGAGGACCCCTCTCCTGATATTGGGTCCAAAGAAGACTAAGGGGACGAAGCGCTGCTGGAGTCCACCGTGGATCCCGAGGAATGGGGGTCGGACCCTGGAGAAGGCTTCATATGGGGGGCTGAGGGAGACCGCGATATCCCCTGTATAGGGGGTCCTGATCCTCACATCATCTAGGCTGTCGCCGTACCAGATCCCGTCAGCGTAGCCCAACTGTTCTATGATCCCTACGGCATCCTCAAGGTCGCTCAGTTCTCTAAGGTAGATGGTCGCGAAGGAGCCATCCGCGACCACATTGGCCTCTATACCCTCCTGTCTGAGGATCTTCCCCAGGGGTATCCTCTTCCAAGCGTTGCTCTGGCCGTGATCCGCAGTGACCACAAGCAAGGTCCTTCCGAGCTTCCCCGACTCGGTGAGGTACTGGAGAAGCCTACCGATCTGGTAGTCCGCCCAGGCTAGGGCCGCCCAAGCCTCCATGGAGCCATGGCCGAAGGAATGCTGGACAGGGTCGAGAAAACCTAGGTTGATCAGCATGACATCGGGATCCGCTTCCTTGAGGACTAGGAGGGCGTTGTCCATCACCCAGTCGTCAGGGGAGTCCCAGAGGTTGATCTCGGGGAATTTCAGTATCCCCAGAGCCTCGGCGCTCTCAGAGGTATAAGCGGGGGCGACCTGAATGTCAGCCCAGATGGGGGCTCCTACAAAGTTCTTCCCCGCTACCACTGCCGAGGTGTATCTGGGATCCTCCCTCTCCAGTGCTTTGAAGATGGTGTCCGCTTTGATGAGTTCTGGCTTCTTCCAAGGGTAGTCGTATTTCTGGAAGAAGACCGCCCCTCTCTTGGTGGGGTCGAAGACGTAGTTGCCTATGATCCCTATGCTGTCTGAGTATGCCCCTGAGACTATGGTGACGTGGTTGATCTGGGTCTTTGTGGGCATCACCGCCTCCGCCTTTGTGAAGGCTGTGCCGTTCATGACCAGGGCTCCGATGTTGGGGGTGAGTGCGAAGTCTGGGTTGTTGTACTCGTTGAAGAGGAGGTTGTTATTCATCGAGTCGACCGAGATGATGATGACCCTCTCCACATCGGACTCCGCCTCTGCAGCGGGGGCGGTGAAGTGGACAGATGCTAATAACAAGATCAGGAAGAGGTACCTCATCGTATCCCTGAGACGTGAGAAGTTTACCTTGAGCGATGTCCATCCCTTTTCGGTGGCTGCGTTGTGAGATGATTCAGATAACCTCGAAATCTGCATCAGAGGGGACGAACTAGGTAGGCTCATTTCTCTATGTTCCCTCTCACGGAGACGTGATCTGGGGAGAGAAGCTCTATCTTCTCCTCTCTGAACTTGTCAAGGATCCTATCGATGAGTGTGCTCTTGATGACCACCAGCTCGTTGGGCTTTTCGGTGTATGCGTTGATCTCGAAGGTCACGGTGAACTTGTCCAAGTCTGTCAAGAGCACGAACGGCTCCCTTCCGCCTTCCATGAGGATCCCGGAGGTCTCGCGGGCAGATTCCAATAATAGGGCTTTTGCCTTCTCCTTATCCACGTCATACCCCAGGGTGACCGAGACATGGATCAAAACCATACCTCTGGAGCTGAAGTTCTTGATCTCCCTACCCACCACGAGGAGGTTAGGTATGCTGATGGTCTCGTCCTTGATCGTCCTTATCCTTGTGAAGAAGACACCGACGTCCATCACGTCGCCGTAGGAGTCCCCTATCTGGACTCGGTCCCCCACCTCAAACTCCATGACGTTGTTGATCACCCAGTAGCCAAGCACGTTCCCCAGAACGCTCGACGTGAAAAGACCCAAGACGAAGGTGAGGGCGATGGCGACCCCCGTCCCCAGAGTACCAGCCAACCAGACCCCGACATAAGAGTACACCCAGATGTTGATGAAGGCCAGCACGGAGACTAAGTATGCTATATATATGAAGTATCGGCTGACCATCGTCACATGTTTGGCCTTTGTCTGTGGATCTGTGACGATCTTGTCCACAACGGGTGTGAATAGTATGGCAATCAGGGGTAGGATGAACTTTTTAAAGATGGAGAGGAAGAGCCAGAGGTAGAGGGTGAGCAGCCCCTTCTTCAGGATGTCAAATACCAGCCTCTGGATCTCCTGAGATCCCAAGACCTCGAACCATCCGATCTTATATATCGTCTCCAGCCCGAATTGGAGGATCACTAGGAGGATAACCCTAGAGGCCACCCAAGAAATCTCGAGCATGCTGATCTTCGGGCTTCTTTTATTAGATTCTGAGCCCACCATCAGTTCCTCCCTAAGAACCAGTGATTTCTAATATGTTCGTTCGATATAAAAAATAATTCAAACCGTCGACATGAGACATCCTCCTGTACGAATAAAAAAATGGGAGGATAACTAGTGTCTCCTATGTGAATGTCTCTATCTTATCCTCTCTGTAGGGCTTCTTGCTGTGCTTCCTTATCAGTTCCTTGAGCCTGTTCTTGAACATCCTCTGGTAATTCACCGCGAACAGTGCCGTGGTGCCGGCTACTACAGCCCCACCCACTGGTCCGGCGATCAGCAGGGCTCCCGTGCCTGGAACGATCATGTTGCTCAGCCAAGCGCCCGTATGCATCTCGATGAGGTAGTCGTTTGGCTCCCCTGAGATGGTGACGGTGACCTCTCTTAGAGTGCCGGTTAGGGCTTTGGGTACGCTTGACCTCTGAGCTGTAACGCTCATGAAGGGTACGTCGTTGACTTCACCTGAAAGCTCAGCGCCTATGTTAAGCTCCTTTTCATTCTGGAGCTCGCTCACTATGTCTTTGTATAACGCGTTCAGGTTTGTGTCCATGTCCTTATATCTTCTAACAAAGGGCATCTTTTCACCTAAGTTTTATTGAGAATGGAGACATAAAAACAATTACTTTAATAATGAAATAAATGTTTATTTTAGCTTTTAGAATGAAAAATGGGTTTTTCTTGCCACATTGCCTCTTGGAGGCAATGTGAATGTGTCGTGGTGGTCCTCCTCTTCCGCCATGATCTGCCTGAAGAAGTGGTGGCTCTTGTGATCCCCCTTGTCCCAGCTCTTCTTTATGATCTTCTTGTAGATGTCTATGGCGCCCTCCTCTTCCTTCTTGTTCCTCTTCAACATATTCTCGGTAAAACAGCGCGCGCGAAGAGTTTTAAGCCCTCTAGGTTGGGGATGTCGCCGAAGCGTATCACGAAAAGGTTGATGCCTAGGTCGATGTAGGATATGAGTTGTTCAGCGCAGTCTTGGGGGGTGCCCGCAATATAGAGCTTTTCGGCTTCTCTGAGCCAGTCGTCAAAGCTCCCGTGGCTCCCGTCGGCCTGCCATCTCCGTCTCATGTCTTTGTGGTACTCCTGCTGGGTGGGGTGGAGGACGACGGCGATGTTGGTAGTCTTCTCTATGGAGTCGTAATCCCTCCCGACGGCTCTGCAGTGCCTACGTAGGGCTTTCATCCGTCTCTCTATATCCGGTAATGTCCCCCCGAAGTTGCTTTTATCAGCGTATTTCGCGACGAGCCTCAGGGTGAAGCCTTCCCCACCTCCCCCTATCATCACCGGGGGATGAGGTTTCTGGAGGGGTTTGGGTTCGGAGGGGGCGTCTTGGAGGTGGTAGTGTCTCCCCCTGAAGTTGGTCGTCTCCTCTGTCCAGAGGCTCTTGATGATCCTGACCGATTCCCCCAGCATCTGGAGGCGGACCTCGTTGGAGGGCCACTCGATGCCCCGGTCCGTGCATTCATCCTCCGACCAGCACGCTCCAATGCCGAACTCAAGCCGCCCCCCGGAGAGGACGTCCAATGTCGAGGCCATCTTGGCCATGAGCGCCGGATGCCTGTACAGGTTGCAGATCACCATGCTCCCTATCCTGATCCTCTCCGTGAGGGTTGCGAGCCAGGTCATAGTGGTCCAGCATTCCAGTCTCTCCCTGCAAGCAGCCCTACTCAGATGATCCGAGACCCAGATACTATGATACCCCAGCCTCTCCGCCTCCAGAGCCACATCCTCGACCACCCCCACATCCAGCTTGGGATAGTTGTACTGGAGGACGTGGTAGAGCGACCTAGGTTGGGTGCTTGAGGGGATCATCACGGGGAGCATCACCCCGAAATCAACGTCGTCCAAACGATTCACCCAGTTAAGGAGTGCCTTCAATCAATTTACCCTTTGCTCTTGCAAGCGCATATTAGCAGCGTCCATTCTGAAGCATAACCCCCACACCCGCCAGAAAGCCGATTACAGCGCCTGTGTTAACCCACGGGGTCATATTAAGACGTATTAAAAATTACTTGGAAAAAAAAACATAATAAACATACAATCCATTGAGGGAGTTGTGAAGGCGACCCAGAGAGAGTGGGAGAAGGTATTTCAGGACATCGACACTACCGACAGCCAGATCACCCTCTTCAACGAGAGAGATACCCTCCTACGAAACCGCCTGATCAAGATATTCCACGATTTTTTCAGAAGAGACGGATTGACCCTAGATGGCGGCTGCGGCGAGGGCGAATGGTGTTTCGCATTGGACGAGTCAGGATACAGAACCATAGGAATCGACATCGTCCCTGAAGCGATAAAGCACGCCCAAAGAATTAAAAACCATAACAGGGCGGAGTCCATCTTCCTAATTGGGGATGTCACCTGGCTCCCCATCAGAGACAACGTTCTGGGGGGCTATATCTCACTGGGGCTCGTGGAGCACTTCCGATACCGAGAAGATGTGAACAGAGCCATCGAGGAAGCAGGACGATCGCTCATACCCGGAGGCAGAGGATTCTTTGCGCTCCCCGGGCTTTTGGTGTGCCTCAGAAACAGCCTGAGCCTCTGGCTGACCAAGTGCAGAACTGGGATATACCACAGATACATCTCCAAGGGCTACATGGAGGGGCTCATCGAAGAAGCGAAACTGAAGCTCCTGGAATCAAGATACGAGGAGGGATGGATGGGCCTCAACAACCTCGTCGACGGGATCATCAAGAAACTCGGCAGCAGAAAGATCAGAGAGAGATCAAACATCTTCTGGTCCAACCTGAAGCCTGTATGGTTCTTCTCTGGAAACTATTTCTGGACCGAAAAAACGCTTGAATAAAAAAAGGGAGTTTAGACCTTCACGGTCCCGATGCCGTTCTCTATGGTGATCTCAGTCCCGTATGGCTCCGATAGCTCTTCCATGATACCCACGATCTCGGCTCCCTCCTCCTCGTCGACGAACATCGGCCGCCCCCTCTGGCTCCGGGGCTTGTCCTGCCCCAGCTCCACGGGGTGGAGCCTGAGGCTGCTGAGTTGGTCCCCCTCAAACTCCATGAAGGGGATGACGCTGATCCAGTATTTCCTGTCCTTGGTGAACCATTTGTGCTCGGGCCATCCGGGCCTCGGTGGGGCATCCTGACGGGCGTCGAAGGCATCAGAGGGGGTGCCACTGTAGGGGTCGAGTTTGTAGCGTTCATAGAATTCGGCGGGCATCTTGTAGACAGTCTCGTTCTGGAAGATGAAGTCCCCCAGGCTGTAGAAGATGGGTTTACCGTCTCTGATCTCGATACCCCGCATCGCGTGGTGGCCGTGACCCATAAGAGCGTGGGCGCCTACGTCGATGGCAGCCCTGGCGAACTCCTCTATGAACTCCGCAGGCCTCTCCCTGTCGTTGGGTAACCCTTCGTGGGCGTGGAGGCTGAAGAACACCCAGTCGGCCTGTCGTGCGGCTTCCCTGATCGACTCCAGGTTGCCTTCCATATCCCCCTCGTGGGGCTTGGTGTGCATCCCGACATCATCCCCCACCACGAACTTCTGGCGCATGAAGTGGTAACCGTCCTCCGGCTGGACCACCTCGGGCATATCCAGCGTCTTCTCTAAGGCCTTGATCGTCTCAAGGGTCTCCCCCTCTACAGTCCACCAAGACTCGTAGCGTAACGGGTTCAGCCCGGGTCTCCCCTGCATATCCCGGCGGGCGTGACCAGCCCTGCCGAAACTGGCGAAACTGGACGCCGCAGCGATGAGAGCCACCCGTCCATAGGGGAGCTCCACATAGGTGGGGGCTCTCGCCTCGGCCAGGTCCTTCCCGGTCCCAGCGTGGGGGACCCCGGCATCGTCAAGATAGTATTTTGTGCTGAATAGTCCTCCATATAGGTAGTCGAGGCTGTGGTTGTTGGCGGTGGAGACGATGTCGTAGCCCATCCACTTGAGCTCCTCAATGGTCCCAGGGGGGGCCCGTGTGTAGGTGCCTCCCGACTCAGCGGAGGGCCATACACCGTCCTCATAGTCGTGGAGGAGCATCTCGTGGTTGGTGAAAGCAACATCCGCCGACCGTATAAGCTCCACCATCTCCAAGAACTTGGGCTCCGAATGGACACTCTGCTTCATGGTGATGAGGGAGTCACCGGTAGCAACGAAGCTGATCTTCTTCATAATAGACACTCAATAACCTATTTGACCTCACGGAATAAAACATTCTCGAATCAAACCCAACAGAGGGAAGCGGATCTAACGGTCGTCTTCCCCGGGGACACCGCGATGTAGACCCTGTTTCAGACCACAGCTTAGAAGGGGGTGTACAATACATGGGTTGACTCTGAATTCTCCGAGTTTTGATCCTCTGCGACCTGAAAATATGGTTAATCTCCGTCTGGCAGCCTATCTACTATCACATGGATGTGTGGGGGACCGTTTCAGCTATCGCCTCGTTGTATTTTGCTCCTGAACCCTCACCTTCATCGTCAGCTAAGATGTGTCTCAGGTAATCTACGAGGTTAGCGCAGCCCACTACCTCTATCTCAAAGTCGTCAGGGTTAATGCTGTGCTCCAGGTTTTTCTGGGGGATGAGCACTTTTCGGAACCCCCAGGTCTCAGCCGATCGGATCTTCTCATACAGTCCGCTGACAGCGGTCACTTTCACCTCATCTTCGGGACCGATGTTGATCTCCCCCGTCACTGCTACGTCCTGCCTCAGGAGACAATCCATCAGTAGGGAGCTGATGAGGAGGGTCATGGTGACCCCGGCGCTGGGACCGTCGACCCCGTGGCTCTGAGCGAAGTCGATGTGGGTGAAGTAGTGCTGGGCGATGTCAACATGATGACGCTTCATGATAACTGTGCGTACCTTGGCGATGCTGTCATCGATCCACCTACTGTCTCTAGCAACCCCCGTGACCTTGTAAAATCCCTTCGTGAGATCATCGAGATTCTTCTTGTGCATGAAGGCGTTGACCTTGAGAATGGTCCCAGTCTTTTCCCCGCTGAAACCGTCGGCGACCACGGCAAGACCATAGATGGACCCCAGCGACTCTCCTTCGGGCTCAATCTCAAGGAACGCCCCCCGCTCCCCGACATGGTGCTCTATGATCTGCTGATGGATCGTCTTACAGTGCTTGGCGACAGCCGCTTTGATGTGTCTCGCCTCCACAAGGTTGCCTCCCTCGTTGAGAGCGAGTTGAGCAGCGGTCTTGATTATGTTGATGATGGGCCTGAACTTTGTAGTGAGCG
>JASFTK010000060.1:0-9633 GCA_050053595.1 Candidatus Bathyarchaeota archaeon
GAAAGAAGGTAGGATATCCCAAATAAACATTGAATTATTGAATCCGCCTGCGCGCGATCAGAATCAGGCTTTGAAGAAGTCGATTATCTCTTCCATGGCTGTGGGATCTTGACCCAGGAACATGTGCCCAGCCTCATAGAACTTCAACTTTGAACCCGGTATCCGTTCATGCATGTTCTCAAGGTTGGCTGGAGGATTTGTTCCATCATATTTACCGCCACAGATGAAGACAGGCATCAAGAGATTCGGTAACCGGTCATAAGCATCGAAGCCAATCCCCGCCTCCATCTGGCGTCTTGCCCCGGCCGCCTTCTCCTCATCCTCGCTACCCGTCCTCAGATAATTCTCCCAATACGCAAACATAGCTTCGTATTGTTCCGGATTATCCCTCCTCCAGTCCTCATCACAGCGGGTATCTATGAGTTCAATTGCCTTGACGATCCTCTCCTCGTTGGGTAGATGAAATATTTCATTAAGCGGGTAAGGCTCCCCTCCCTTCCCTCCACTACTGACGCCAGCCAGCACAAGCTTCTCCACTTTATCAGGGTATCTGAGGGCCAATTCTTGGGCCACAATCCCCCCAAAGGAGAATCCTAGGACATTGGCGCTCGCCCATCCTTGGGCCTCCATCAACGAGGCGGCATCATCAGCGTAGTCCTTCATCGAGTACGAAATGTCTGGTTTACTGGTCTGCCCCAGACCGCGCTGATCAAAGGCCAACACCGAGAAATGTTCAGCTAGGTAGCTCCGCCTACATCTAGAGCCCTCATGTCTCAGGTCTCCTCCGGTCCCGCTGATGTAGAGCAGCCTGGGGCCTCTCCCTAGTAATTCATAATTGATCTCGATGTTGTTAGCCAAAACCTTGGGCAAATCAATTCACCTACTGGACTTCACTATTAATCCGTAAATGGTTGATAGTGATATAACAGTTAACGGTGAAAACGCCGCCAATCACGCGAAGGAGACCAGGAAGCAATCGGAAGCCGCACACGCTGAGGCTTCAAGCCACTCAGAGGCAGTTCAGTAGCTGTTCAGTAGAAAAACAACACCCAAAGGAAGCCGGAAAACACCCCAAAACCCAAAACAACCCCTAAAACCAAGCCAAACCCACCTTAATGCCATAGGGGGGAAGGGGGTCTCATCAATGCCACCTGCTCACAAGGGTTGGTCGGTGTGCCGGCCGTAACCCATCTTCTGTCCAAGGCGGCATCCAGCTGAGCGGGCTACCCGGATCTCAGGCAGGCCATCAACGATCCCTATTCGCCCTTACACCCCGCGGGTCGGCCGTCTCACCCATACCCGTAGCGCCCTCAACCTCCAAAGCATCATAGCATGCCACGGGGGGTCTCGTTTCTGTCCGGAGCCAGGGGTCTCCCCCTACACCTCACGGCGTCGCGGTCCTGCACGGTGGATGGAGTTTCCTCAGGCCAAAGGCCCGGCAGCCGCCCACCGGCTCACCGACCAATAGATCCAGCACAGAACAACGGGATAAACATTGCGCGCCCAAAACCACAACCTTAAAACACCAAACCCCCCGAAAAAACACCGATGAAAACCCTCCCCGCCACCGACACAAACATCAAAAAGGCAGCAGTAATCATCCGCAACGGCGGCACCGTCATCTACCCCACCGAGACCGTCTACGGCATCGGCTGCGCACCCCAGATCCCCGAAGCCGCAAAGAGAATCTGCTACGCCAAAGGCCGAGCCGACAAACCCCTACCCCTCGCCTGCAGCGACACAGAGACCGCAGCCCAGATCGTCGCATTCAACCCCGCTGCCGACCGGTTAGCCGGTGAATTCTGGCCAGGCCCCCTTATGCTGATCCTCCCCGCAAAAGTCGAGTACTCCATCTGGGTAACCCACAGCGCCAGCACCCTAGGCGTCAGGGTCCCCGATCACAGGATAAGCCGTAGACTCGCCAGACTCTCAGGCGGGGTCATAGTGAGTACCAGCGCCAACCTCTCAGGGGAGAAACCTGCAACCAGCGCCTCAGAGGCAGCAGAAAAACTGGGAGACAAAGTAGACCTGATCCTCGACGGCGGCCCAAGCCAGGGCGGAGTCCCTTCCACCATTGTAGACCTCAGCGGCGTAAATCCCTGGATAATCAGGAAAGGCCCCATCACCGTTGACCAGATAAAGAAAGCCCTGAGCCCCTAGAGACGCCAACCCTCAGGCACCAGCTTCGCCACATTCACCCCGATGACCGCGCCCACAGCCGCAGCCACAGGCTCACATTTAGCCCTGAACAGAAACAGAGTAGGACAGGGGGCCTCATACTCCGTCAAGGTCTCCCAGTTAGCCATCCCCTTGGAGAGAATCAAATCCGCACTCCCATATGCTGCCCTGAACTCCTCTGAGGCTTCCGACAGATTCACACCGACGGCATCAGACCCCGTGGTGATCACCTGGTCAACCTCACCCACCATACCGACAGCCTCAGCATCCCCCATCAGGGCATCGTTGAGACTGGGACCACCCTTGACCGCCACCACCACCGTGCAACCCAACCGTCTCAACTCCCTCACCACGAGACGGTCGAAGACGATCTCCCCAGCGTTGTCAGTGAGATACAGCACCGAGACCCCAACCCCCAACAGATCCCTGAACCTATCAATATCATCGATATAGAACCCCTCCCCCTCCAGACCCTCAAGAGCCTCCTCGATATCTGCACTGTGACCCGGGACATCATACTCGATGATATTCCCCAGACACGCTACAAGACAGGCCATCCGGAGCCGCTGCCCTGGAGGCTGAGCATCCACAAGGGTCTCCAGCCCGGGGAGCATCTCAAGAGCCCCCTCATTCGCTCTATCCTTCAGCTCCCTGTAAGGATCAGGGCACCCCGTGACCCTGTGTATAACCCTGTCCCGCTCAGTCCCAATGACAGCGGGCACCGCATCCTCACAGTACATCTCGGAAATAACCCTGAGAAGAGCGCCCACAGCCTCCCTCCTGACCCCCTCATCCTCCGTAGCCCTGAGGACCTGGCTGTACCCCCTGTGGAGGAGACAGAAGCCACATCGAGAACCAACCTTCATCTTAAAGCATCAGAGGCATCAGATCCCATGGGTATAAAAAAGCTGAGGTCCCCCAATACGCGAACACCATTGATCCCCAACCCCAACCTCCTCGCAACCTCTGAGATCTGGAGGGAGAGTGAAGCCTGCAGTGAACTATGGATGCTCCTCAGGGCCGTCGGGGACGAGACCCCCAACGTAGACCGCACCCGAGTCAGGGGCCTCATCGCCGCCAGTACCCAGCTGGACCCCCTCGAAGCCATCTACAGACTAAGGGCCGAGCTCCGCCGTGATCCAGGGGGGTTCAGGACCCTCCTCAGGGTCCTCCCCCTCGAGACCACAGTCCCCACCAAGGTAGAGGCTATGGTAGAGGAAACCAGGAGACTGAGCGCCAAGATCGACGAGGGGGAATCATTCAGGGTCACCCTAGAGAAACGGAGGACCAACCTCAGGAGCCGGGAGGTCATCGACGCCGTCGCTCAATTTATCGACAGGGAGGTAGACCTGGAAGACTACGACTGGATAGTCCTAGTGGAGATAGTAGGTCGGATGACGGGCATCTCGGTGGTGCCCAGTGACGGGGTGCTCAACATCCAGAAAGAACGGGCTAAGCTAATGGCGGAGGGGCAGTAAAGCCCCCCTCTCGATGAGGAGCTTCGTAAGAGCCTCCTCCCGGGGCCCTCCCACCGCCCCCAAAGCCCTCGCCGAGATCCCGAAGACCCCCAACAACCTCTCCAGCTTGTCACCAGTAACCTCGAGAGCCGAATCGTCCCCCTCCCCCAAGATCCGGGCCCCACGCTTGAAAGCCTCCTCAGCCCCGGAGTTGTCCTCTGAGAGGACTACCAACGCAACCTCCTCTGTCTCAGGTCTAACCCCCATAAGGTCTAGGGCCTGGGAGATCTGATCCTGGCAGGAGGCATAGAGAAGCACCTCAATCTCTAGGCTCCGTGAGATGGCGGTCCCCGCCCTGTGGGCTTCCACTGCGTTCACCACCGAGTAGTACAAATGTCCCCAACCAGCCACCTTAGAAGCATCAAAGACCTGGAAAACAGCGGGGGAGACGGCTTCACCCAGCCGGTCTAGGAAGCCATCCACATCTTCGATGGAGACCCCCCTGAAGCCGCCGATAGTAACTGTCCAGCCTGTCCCTTTCACCGCAGAGGTCTTCACTGTTCCGTCCTACCTGATATTACCCAGGCGATCTCTGCGACCCGCCTGCCGACCCCCCGAGCGTTCTCCATGGCGATCTCGTCCTCTTCAGCCCTGCGCCAGCCCTCATCGCCCTGAAGGGAAGCAATGCCGAAATAACCACCTGAAACGGGGTCCCCAACGCCCCCCACCACCACCATACCGTGCATCAGACCGAAGCGGACCAGCTGATCCGCTACCTGCTCAGCCTCGCCATAGCGGAGACCTGAGAGGCTGAGAACAGAGACCACCCTGTCTCTGAGCTTGTGGTCGTCCATCTTGAGGGATCTGCTCCGGTCCATCATGTTCTTCATCACCCCAGGCACCCCGCCAAAGTAGCTGGGAGCAGCGAGGATCAGCCCATCGGCATCGAGGAGCCTCTCCTTAACCGAGGGCATGTCATCCTCCCCGTCCTGAGAACATCGCCTCTCTCTGATGCAAGTATTGCAACCTGTGCAAGGTAGTATATCCACATCCGCGAGGCTCAACACCTCGATATCGGCCCCGGACTCCTCCGCCGCCTTCAAGGCTACTTCCAATAGTTTAGCGGTGTTCCTCTCGCTACGGGGGGAGCCCATTACCCCTAGGACCTTAACATCTGACATATTGATCAGATGAACAGCGTCAGCGATTAAAGGCCTTCCCCAATCTGCTCCAGTAGCCCCTCGATCTCCTCCTGGGTATTATAGAACCCGGGGGAGACCCTGATCCCCAAGGGCCTCAGAGAGATGACGAATCCAGCGTCGACAAGTCCCTCATAAAGTACTCGGGTGTCCTTGGCTCTGAAGCTGACTACCCCGGAGCGCGCTCCCTCTTCACTTGGCGATACCACCTCAACCCCGAGCTCCCTGAGACCTTCATGGAGGAGACCCGACAGTCTCAGCACCTGTTGTTCTACCTCCTCGACCCCCAGGCTTAAGATGTGGTCGATACCGGCTTTGGTCCCTACGAAGCTAAGGTAACTGGGTTCTCCCAGCTCCAGCCTCTGGGCGTTATTTTTGAATCCGGGTTCATCGAGACTGTGCCTATCAACAGACCTGTATCCCCAGAAAGGGGGTTGAAGGTCTTCGATGAGGTCTCCCCTAGCGTAGAGGAAACCGGCGCCGGAGGGGCCTAGGAGCCATTTATAGCTGCCGCAGGCGAGAAAGTCCACATTGTCCCGTCTGATATCCACGGAGACCGCTCCTGCAGCTTGGATGGCGTCGACGACGAAGTAAGCCCCATGGTCGTGGGCGATGTTCGCGAACAGTTTGAGATCGCTCCTCGCCCCTGTCAACCACTGAACGTGACTTACTGCCAGAACCCTCGTAGAGTCATCAACAGCATCTTCCAGATCCCCCGATCTTATGGCACCTCCAACGCCGGGCACGATCCGGATCTCGACCCCCCTCCTCCTCTGAGCGAGCCAAGGATAGATGTTCGCAGGGTTCTCGAGGTCGCTGACGACGATGTT
Source organism: Candidatus Bathyarchaeota archaeon (assembly GCA_050053595.1). Lineage (GTDB taxonomy): Archaea > Thermoproteota > Bathyarchaeia > TCS64 > TCS64. The sequence continues at coordinate 5,665 of JASFTK010000060.1, forward strand.
CTCCCCTCTCTTGAGGGGGAGGGTCTCGGCGATGGTTGTGAGGCCCTGGGAGGTGTTGGGTTGGCATGCTATCTCCTCAGGAGAAGCGTTGATTAAGCGGGCAAAGCTGTCGCAGGCCTCCCTGACCCTCCTGTCACCATTTCTCTCCAGCCTGTCCCAGTCCAGCAGGAGCTCCCTGATGGCTCCCTGCACAGGCTTTGATGGGGGGCTGTGGTTTGCGATGTTCAGGTAGACCCTATCCCTCGTTATCGGAAAGTCCTCCCTGACCTTGTCGATGTTCATAGTATTCACACCCATTTCTCGTGCGGGAGGTAAATAAGCGGTTCCCGGGAAGGGTTCTGTTGATCACAATCCTTTTTCATAGAGTTGATGAAGGCTTTTTCGAGATGCATTGACCGAAGAGTTGAAGGGGGAGCTCCAAAAGTCCAAGAGGGTCTTGGAGAATTACAGGTGGTTCGGGAAGCGGGTGGAGGAAGCAATCGCCGCTCTAGACATTATCGATCGATACATAGATGACCCCACCCCTGAGGAAAGACCCCGGATCGTCGAGATCGTCACCCAGATGCGGGAGGAGTTGGGGCCCTACAAAGGTTTCGTGCCCGTTGTTGTAGACACCATGTCTAAGGTCCAGGAGTGGCTGGACACCTAGGACATGGATCAGTTTCTCAACTCAGGATGTTTCTCAATGTAACTCATCAATGACCTCCTGAGGTACTCCACCTCACATCAGAAACGGGTGCGGCTTGTCTCCTCCCTGAGGTCATGGATCACCAGTTCAAGGGGATTCCCCCGTATACAGGGATGCCCTCTCACATTGAAGTAACTGGGTTGATGTCTGGTTCGGAGTAAAGGTAAGGGTTAGGATATGGGCGATGTCCCTCATGGCACCCTTTTTAATATCGTCTTTGAGATTAGGTGTGAAGCCCATGGCGCGTGATATCAAGATCGGTATCGCAAAACTGTCGGAGACCGGGTCGAGGCATCCCTCTAATTTCGCGAAGGGACCGGATGTGATTGAGCAGGGGGGTCTCTATGACCTACTGAGTGAGAGGGGTTGTAGTATAATTGAGTCCAAACTTGCCGCTCTGACCCCCGAGGAGGAGAGGGAGTACGGGGCTTGGCACAGGCTCGGTCTCGCCTCTAGGCATCTGGCGGAGATTGTGGCCGACCAGCGTCGTCGGGGACTATTCCCCCTGGGGCTCCTCTCCAACTGCAATGGGCTTATGGGGATGCTAGGGGGTCTCCAGCATGGTTGTTCTACCCCGAGACCTTTGCGGGTTGGGTTGGTCTGGATCGACGCTCACGGGGACTTCAACACCCCTGAGACGACTCTGAGTGGAATGCTTGGCGGGATGCCTGTGGCGGTCTCCGCAGGTCTCTGCCTCCACAGGTTGAGGGAGAAATGTGGCCTTGACCCGGCGTTACCTACCCGGTACATCGTCATGATGGGGGTACGGGATACTGATCCACTGGAGCAGGAGCTCCTGGACCGCTCTGAGGTCCAGCACCTCACCGTTGACCACATCAAGAGGCTATCCCCTGCCATCGATCTTGAGATGGAGCGCCTCGCCAGACTCACAGACCTCATCTATGTCCACATCGACATGGACGCCCTCGATCCCACAGAGGTCCCAGGACATGGCTTAACAGTCCCCGAAGGCCCCTCCAGTCGGGAGATGGCTAAAGTCTTGGAGATGATATTCGAGCACCCCTCAGCCGCCGCTTTCGGCGTTGCCTCTTACCCCGCCAATAAAGACCCTGAGAAGAAGAGTCTTCGAGCGGTATACAAGATGATCGAGGGGGTCATCAGAGGGCTGGAGAACCGAGGGAATTAGATTTCAGTCATCCCACCTGAACACAAGAGGAAAACACTTCATCCTATTTCCCTCTGTATATATATCGTGGGCATGGGGTACACGTTCTATTGCAGTGGAACGAGTTCATCTCCGATGGCTCTATGTATCAGAGTAAAAACCTGATTCTATGATCAGTTCATAATCTAAAGCTGATTCAAGAATGTGAGAAAGGTCTGGGGCGTTGTTATTGTGATAGATGAGGGTTACTGTTCGTTGTTCCAAGTATACCGGATGTTGGTGCACTTCTCCGTGGCAGCGACCACAGCGTTCATGAGGGCTGTTCGGAGTTTCCCATCCTCAAGTTGGTATATACCCTCTATGGTTGTGCCTCCAGGGGTGGTGACGGCGTCTTTGATCTGGGAGGCATCAAGCTCCCCCTCCAAGATGAGCTTAGCGGCCCCGAGGACTGCTTGGGCTGAGGAGTAGAGGCTCAGATCCCTAGGGAGGCCGACCTTGAGCCCAGCATACATCAGAGACTCCACAACGATGGCAACATAAGCTGGCCCGCTTCCGCTGAGACCTGTCACAGCATCCATATACTTCTCCTCCACTTCTTGATGTTGGCCCAGAGTATCGAGAAGGCGTCTGACGACGGCCTTGTCCTCTTTGGTGACTCTACTGTTACAACTATAGGCAGTGAAAGCTTCACCGACTAAGGCTGCCACGTTGGGCATGGTACGGACGAACCGCGCCCTGGGGACGGCTGTATCGTAGAATTCGAGGGGGATGATGGCAGCGGTGGAGATCACCAGTTTACCCTCAATCTCCTCAGCAACCTCCTTCAATATCCCTGCTACATCCCCGGGCTTAACGCACATAAACACTATATCCGACCTGCAAGCAGCTTCGACGTTGTCTCGGGTAGTCTCAATTCCCAAGTCTTCCAGATCTCGGAGCTTCTCGATCTGCCGGCGGGTGGCTATAACCCTGTATAAGGCGGGGCTTTCACGTAGACATCGAGCTACTGCACTCCCGATCACTCCAGCGCCGATTATGGCTATCGTCTCTGCCATGATCAATCCCTCGTTTAATGATGTATGGACACATGGACGGAGTTCATAAACCTTTATACACTAAGTGTCCGCCGACTAATCCGTCCAATTCTCACAAAAAGGGTAAAGGCTAGTATGCATTGAGGCTTTCCTTGTTCATGGTTCCAAAGAACGACACAAACGTTCCACCCTGATCGAAAATCTAATCGCCAGACATTCAGACGAGGTTTTTCTCAACATGGTCTTCTATGATGAATATGTTATTAGATCACTAGGCCCTCTCTTTCGACATGTCTGTGATGTACTCCAAGGTTTGATACAGGGAACCTGGGGCCACCGTAGAGTTCCGCCTCCCCCTCACCGGCGTAGAGCGCTGCAGCGACCCGGGCGAGAGCGTCACATTTCATGATACCACTACCGCTTGCAGCGCCGATATATATCATCCCGGGGATAGAGGTCACAACGGGGATCTCGTCGAAGCTGTTGATGGCATACTGCCCCGCCCACATGTTCATGGGCCTTACATCCTCAAAACACGGGAAATATTTCACCAGGACATGGTAGACATTATTAGTGTAGTAATCCTCCTCGGCCTGAGGGTCATCCTCCAGCTCGAACTTGCGCCCCAGTTCGTCGGCGCAGGCCAACCATATGCTACCCTCGCTGAGCTCGGGTCGGAACAATATATTGGATTTAGGCAGGACTGTGAGGGGCATGGTCCCGTAATCATTGAGACCCTCCACCTTTAGTAGGGGCTCAAGGCGTGGATCCTTGAAGGCGAAGAGCTGCCTCTTCTTCGGCCTCATCAAGGGGTCAACACCGATGGGGGTCAGGAGCCTCTCAGACCAGACCCCCGCCGCGACCACAGTGGTCCCAGCCTCGAAGGCTCCCCGGCTGGTCTCAGCACCCTTAACTAAAACTTCCTGCCAGATGAAGGGCTCTCCGGGGATCTCCAGCTCTAGCTCTGGCATCAGGATGAGCTTTGTCGCTTCAGTGTTGTACTTGATCTCGCCCCCGAGTTTCAGGAACTCTTCTTCGTACGCTCGGGTAAGGGCGTCAGCATCCACGGACCCGCATTTCATCCCGAGGACACCGTAGTCGATGTCCCTCAACCCCAGGAG
>JASFTK010000061.1:0-9267 GCA_050053595.1 Candidatus Bathyarchaeota archaeon
CGGCGAGGAAGTCGAGGGAAAACCATACGCCATCTGGACCAACTATATGACCATGCTGAAATCACAGAGGATGCTGTTCAACCTCCTGTGGGACAACTAAACCCCGCCGACAACGGAGCTCCCTTATCCCCTTCTCTAACTGATCTCCGATATGTATCAGTAGTAGATTACTACACACAAACCAAGATATCCCCACCGTCTCCAAGGAAACACAGAAAGAAAGGCCTAGTCGTAGACAGATGAGATCAGAGAGGCGAAGACAACCAGGTCAGGATATATGATGTCCAAAGTCCATCTGAAAGCAGCCGTCAACGGAGGAGGGCGCTACCAAACCAATACGGGTGAGACGGGCAGCATCAGTCATAATGAGGGATCAACGGAGGGATTCAGAGCAAGAAGGGGTCTCACAGCTCCAGTGAGCCTACTGCTGATCCTCTTCTCTCTCACTCTGGTTTCAACCGTCGTCTACAACTATGCCCTCAGACAGATCAACACCCAACAGGAGGACCTGAAACTCGTAGCAGCCGAGGAGAAGATGCTGGACCTCGAAGAAGCGATAACCCAATCAGCATGGCACCCCGGGAGTTCTAGGACTATAGCCTTTTCAAACTACGGCGGCCAACTCCGGGTCGAACCCAACGCCAACCCCCTCCAGATCAACATCACCCTCGGCACGACCAACAAAACCGTATTCAACGACAATACGGGGCGACTTATCTACGAACTCCCAAGCACTAGAACGGGACATCTGGATACCTGGCTGAGGGGAGACCCAAGAGTCATCGTAAACCTGAGCACCTCCTACCAAGCCCAGATGAACGTCATAACTGGGACAGATCACCAAGAACTCGTCGTCAAGTACCGCCCCCTCACTCATTCATCGGTCGGAGATCTGTTCGCGGGTCGCCGGATCAACAATGTACGGATATATATTATCAATCTCAACTCATCGCAGTCGATCAAGTCTGGAGGGGAATTCTATGTCAAAGCCTCCAGTCTCAACGTCACGGCAAACCTTCACGAATACAACGGGACTACATCTGACACCATAATGTCGATCTCGGCTACTCTAAACGGGATGACAAGGGAGATCCGGGTGCCAATCACTGTTGGAGCCTCAGGTTCCACGGTGAGAATCGAAGTAGTCGTCAGTCATGTCAAGATCGGAGGGGTGCCCATCTGATGCCCTCTCAGGCCACCAACTATTTCTACACCATCGTCTGTATGGGGGTCATCGCCCTGATGGTCACCAACGCCTTTAAGACCCAGGTTGTCGGGTTAAAGACAACCTCGGAGAGGGAGGAACTCAAGAGGATCTTGGAGGCAGTCGCCTCTGAAGCTACCGAACTCATCGCCTTCTCCAAGGCAACCAATGTCACATCGCAGGTGAGTATCCACACCCCATCCCTCATCGGTTACAGACGATACTGGGTCAGGCTCCAATCTGACGGGTCCGGGGCTTGGGTGGAAGGGGCATTCGGGGATCCATGGGAGGGGAACCCAGATCTCAAGTTTGAGCTCCCGGAGGATGTAACGATCTCAGGGACATACCGGGGGGGCTATGGGACTCTGACTCTAAACTGCACCACCCAGGGTGAGGAGCCATCTCTGATCTTAGGGAGATGGAAGGGAGGTTAGTCCATGACTGTGATGAGGGAGAGTAGCACGGAAGAGGAACAGGACCCCGGGGTCCCCCTGAACTATCTTCTCGGAGCTCTCGGGATAAATCGGTGGAAGGTCCCTGAGGGGTATGAAGAGATCACTAGCTATCCACTCAGACCGCCCTTCTCCTACTGCATCATCGCAAGAGACAAACGGACTTCAGAGAATATCTTCATCATCGACGAACTCCCAATGGATATGGATGAGAGGGAGATCTATGGAGAGCTCAGGGCGGTTCTGGAGAAAGAACTGGAAGCCCCTAGGGAGGGTCAGGGGCTCCTAGGGGCCTTCAGGGAGCAAGTGCCCCTGATCATAGAGGACAATAAAAAACTCGTGGCAAACCTTAGTCCTATTGGGCTTAAAAAGATCATCTATTACCTTGAGAGGGACATCGCAGGATTCGGTAAGATTGATCCCCTGATGTACGACCCCCAGATCGAGGACATCAGCTGCACAGGTTTTGGAAAGCCCCTATACCTCTGGCACAGGGACCACGAGAACATCCGGACCACCATCCAGTTCAGGGAGGAGGAGCTCAATGACTTCGTGATCAAGCTGGTCCACAAGGCGGGGAAGCATGTGAGCCTTGCATACCCTATTGTGGATGCGACTCTACCGGGGAAGCATAGGCTCGCCGTAACCTATGGGAAAGAGGTGACGCCATCAGGTACTAGTTTCACCATCAGGAAGTTCAGGACCGATCCCCTCACCATTATCGACCTCCTCAGGATGGAGACCCTGAGTGACTCGATGGCTGCCTACCTCTGGCTCTTGATGGAGAACAAGTACTCCGCGATGATAGTAGGAGCCACAGGAGCGGGAAAGACAACTGCCCTCAACGCTATCGCCTGTCTCACCCACCCCAGCTACAAGATTATCACAGTCGAGGAGGTAGCTGAGATCAATCTCCCCCACGAGAACTGGGTCTCCACCATCTCCAGGCCGGGGTTCGGGATCGAGAGGGCCGGGGAGATTGCCCTGTACGACCTGATAAAGTCGGCAGTCCGCCATCGCCCCGACCTCATTATCGTAGGCGAGATCAGGGGCGAGGAAGCCTATGTTCTATTCCAGAGCCTTGCGACAGGGCATGGGGGCCTTTGCACCATGCACGCGGACAGCGTCGAGATAGCTCTCAAGAGGCTCACCCAGCCGCCTATGGATATCCCTCAGTCCATCCTACCGCTGATGAACTGCCTTATCGTGGTGAAACATGTCAAGAACCCTTCCTTCGTTTCAGGTACGAAGCAAGGATCCACTAGGAAATTCATAAACACGGCGGAGATCACTAGCTCGGGGAACACCGTGGAGCTGTCCAAGTGGAAGCCGGGGAGTGACACTTTCACCGAGACGTTTGAAGAGAGCTATATCCTAAAACGGATGGCGATGAATTTGGACCTCTCTTTCGACTTGTTATTGAGAGAGCTGGAGCGGCGGAAGGAGGTCCTAGTCTGGATGGCTGATATGAACATTAGAGACTACAGGAGTGTCAACGAGATCCTCAGCCAATATTACAACAAACCAGAAGCCGTCTATCGGAAGGTGGCCCAGAGCATCTGAGAAGGTGAGAGGATGGAGAATAAGGGTATACGAGGAAGGATCAAACGGATCCTTGAGGGTGATTCAGATCCAAAGTTAGAGGCTGAGCTCCCCTACGCTACCATGATGATCACACTCATGGCCGCCAGTGGGATCACCCCCTATGAGAGCTTTAAGAGGCTCAGGAAGGTCGATGTCCTCTCCAAGTTCAAGGAGGAGGGGGACGAGATCGTGAGGCAGGTTGAGGTCTTGGGCAACGACCCCCTCACAGCGATGGAGAAGAGGGCCAAGAAGACGATTTCGAGACCATACGCCAGTTTCTTAGAGGGGTATATCTCCTCGGTGAGGAGCGGTGGAAGCGTCATCAACTACCTCACAAGCAAGCTGAGGGGTATCTTTGACGAGTACGCAGCTAAGGCTAGGAACTCAGTGGAGCGCTTGGAGACCTTGGTCGAGGCATACATGGTGCTCCTCATAGTCATATTCTGCTTCTACATCCTATCTTCTGTCACCTCTCCCGCTACCAGTATGATCGGGGACATCGGTCTTCCTGATACCTCCGCTTACATCTACCCCCTAGTCCTCTACGTGATCCCGATCTTCTCCTTCTTCTTCATGTACCTAGCGAACATCATCCGCCCCGGGACCCTGAGAGGGGTCCGTAAACCCTACTTAGTTGGGGCTATCCCCCTAGCTCTACTGGTAATAGTACTAGTAGCGACCCATTTCATACCAGGGTTCTCCTGGATTACTGAGACCGTGGGTTTACCGGCTTTCGTCATGGGAGGCTTGGTTACAGCTAGCATCCCCTCCGCTGTGGTTTATCACCGGATAGCGAAAAGGAATTTTTCCGCCGAGAACGCGATGCCTAGCTTCATAAGGGACGTGACTGAGGCGAGGCGGACTGGTGTCTCACCTGAGAAGAGCATCGTCCACGCCACGGACAGGAGAGGCTACGGTCCCTTTACCAAGGACCTCCAGAGAATCAACAACCAGATCGCGTGGGGCGTCTCCTTGAGGAAGATATACTCGGATCTCGCTGAGTGGATCAAGAGTTGGCCTGTTATCGTCGACTTTTTCATCTTAGTCGAAACCATCGAGATCGGGGGCGGGGAAGCCGACACCTTGGGCCTCTTGGCTGAGTACAGCGAAAAGACTCAGATAATTGAGAAAGGTCAAAGGGACATGCTCAAGCCGTACATTATTCTCCCCTTCGTTTGGACTGTCCTGATGGCTTTTACTATTACCTTTACACTGGAAACCATGTCTCAGATCCCGCCTCTCGCAGCAGGATCCATCGCTGTACCTGAGTTCAATGTCGATCTGACCATGGGTGGGGTGATCATCCAGGCGGGTATCATCTTCCACAGCTGGCTCTCTGGGTTCTTTATCGGGAAGGTGAGCGAAGGGAACTTTGCCTCTGGCTTCAAATACGCTGCCCTGCTTGCTTTAATCTCCTACCTAACCTTGATCCTCTCTTCTAAGCTTGTAACGATACTCTTTGGGGGGCTACTATAGATGCCCACTGCAAGCATAGACTTCACCCTAGCATCCATCGCGATGATCCTGATCGCCATTGGTGCAATCTCAGGTGCCTCTATGGTCCTCGCCCCTAATTTGGATAGAGAATCAAGTAGCGTCGAGCGCTACTACCAGATCGGGAGATACCTACTCCTATCAAGGGGAGATCCCCAGGATTGGGGGAGTGGAGGGATTCCCACGCAGCTTGGCCTAGCCTCTGGTAATGAACCATACGGTCTCGATATCGACAAGGTGACCCGCTTGAACCTCGCAAACTACTACGCTGTCAACTATTCGACACTATGGCAAGCCCTTGGCGTTGACGACATATCTTTCAGCCTCTCAGTGGAACCCCTCTTCAACTTAGCGCTGAGTAAGGTCTCCTCCCAGATCCAAGATAGAGGTACCATCTACAACTTCACGGCTCAGACTGTGAAGGATGGCTATCCCATATCCTGTCAGATAAGATACTACACTGTGGTGGGGAACTCAACTTTCTCGTCAAGTGGGTCAACCGACTCCCAGGGGTATGGTACCATTCAGTTCAAATTGCCTAATTCCCTTAACGGTACAGCGCTTCTAATCGGGATAGCTAAAGCCGAGGCTGATATGGTGAGCTTCAATGTTGTACCATTCGCCCATCTGGTTGACAGACCTAACAAGGTCGGAATGTATGCAACCCTGAGCCCTCTCAGCTTCAACCTCACCGTGGAATTGGAAGAGGGAGCCATGATATGGAACACGGCGGCCTTCTCGTGGTCCTACTCTTTTAACCTCACAGCCTCAGGATCCAATTACGACATCCCTCAACTCATCGACAGTAGCCCCATCCTCATCACCATGACAGGAACCAACGGAACATATCACTGGGCAGAGTGGGTCGCTTATCCCCAGGTCCCACTGGAAGTTGGGGCAGATATGGAGGACATTTACACTGTTTCGGACCTCCATCTCATCCCTTTTACCGTAGAGATTCATGGAGCTTATTACAGATTCGAGATCAGTTTCAGGAGCCCTGCTGAGTATGACTAGGAAAGGAGTAGTCCACACTCTCGATGCATTTCTAGCAGCTATTATTGTTACAACATCTCTCCTCTACGTTTCCCAGATCCCTTTGGAGCGGGAGTACACCGAAACTTCGGACTTTGACGCCTTGGGGATGCAGGTACTGGTGTGTCTCGACAGCAATGGGAGCCTCGGGAGGCTCATCGACAGGGAAGACTGGGATGGCATCGAGAACTCACTGAGGATAGTCCTTCCGAGTAGGACTCCCTTCAACCTGACTATCTACGACGAACATGGGGGTATTGTCAATACAAAGGCCATCTCTAATGGGGGAATCCATGGAAGAATGATCTACTCCGTGGATTATCTCTTAGTCATAAAGTCGGGGGAATTCTCCATCTATAGGCTGAGGTTACAGTTGGGAGGTTGAGAAGATGATTAGACGCATAAGGGGTAGGATGCCCTTCGTAGCAGCCTTAGCAATATACCAAATTCTTCTCTCCATAAACGACCATATCAATATGATTAGCAGCCCTGAGATCTACTCCTATAATTACTATCTCCGTGACTACTCCCAGAACCTGCTGTTGACGCATGCAACTGACGGAAATTCTTTAACCTGAGGGGAAGAGGTGATTTGTACGAAAGGTGAGATGCATCCCTTGTACTTACTAGACACTGCTAGGGTCCTTCTCAGCCTGTTGATGCTAATCTATGCATCGTGGGTAGATTTGCAGACCCGAGAGATCTACGATCTCGTCTGGCTTGTGTTCGGGGGCCTCGGTCTGAGCATAGCCCTTTACGAGGTTTACATTGGCACTCTACCCGCAGTCTGGTTAGCCCTCCCCGTCCTATTCTCGAGCGCCATCTCCATAGCCTTAGGGTATCTTGGTCTCTTTGGCGGGGCTGATGTTGGGGCCTTCATAGCCCTTTCTCTACTCCACCCTGTCCCTCCTCGCGGATTGAAGCCAGCCTTAAGCATTGTCTCAATAGTCTATCCCCTCACCCTTTTCTCTAACTCTGCCCTGAGCGGAGCCTCTTACTCACTGGTAATATTAGCAAAGAACCTCAGCCACGCCCTGCAAGGGAGGTCTCTATTCACGGGGCTGAGGGGAGAGTCTATTTGGAAGAAGGTGGTCGTTTTGGCGACGGGGCAGAGGATAGGGATAGACTCTGTAAAGGGTCCACCTTTTCAATATCCCATCGAGTTCATAAAGAAGGACGGTTCCGGTAGAACACTGAACCTAAGACCCAACATCCAGGACGACGATGCAGCCTTAAAGGCTTTCAAGCGGCTAGAGGTGGCAGAGGTCAAGGAGATCTGGGTCTCTCATACTCTCCCATTCATTTTATTCATCATGGTCGGTTACATCGCAGCACTGACCCTAGGGGATATAGCCCTCTTCCTCCTGAAACCATTCTTATCAGACTGGATCTGAACTGAGTGTGTAGTATGGTAAAACTTACAAACCCTCATTAGAACTACGGCTTATCTCTCGGTTGGTAACGCCTAGTAGAGGGTAGAATCATCAATAACGGAGAGATAATCATTGACAGGTAGGCTCGTCACTGAGATATTGAACCTCGACTCGCTACAAAACCTCCAATCACGGCTTGAAGTCGAGGTCGATTACTATCTGTCCCAAAAAGAGGAGATCAGTGAACGCCTTGGAAGCTTCCTCAGGGAGACTGAGGAGGAGTACGGTGATGAGGAATGGTTCAAGCGACTAGACCTAGAGAAACTTGGGAAAAGTTCGAAGAAAGGGAAGAAATCTAAGGACTCCAACTGGGTCCAGTTCAAGAGTATAGAACTCAGCTCGAGTTTACAGGGTGAAGCCGAGGTTATGTTTGAGGCACTATCTAAGATCACTGAGAAGCTGGAAGCACTCAACTCTGCTAAGGAGTCCATAGATGAACTCAAGAAAGTCGGTCTCGGTAACGAAATCTGCTACGTCTGTTATCTTGAAGACGGTGTCTTAATGAGGATTGCTCTAAGACCGTTGAATTCAGAAACTGAGGACAAATTTAGTTTCAATAGAGGATTTACCATCATACAAGCTATCCATAGCTGACACTCCCTCCACTCCCCATTAACTAGTCCCTCTGATTGTAGATTGTGGGTATCTACATACAACAAACTAGAGTTTATGAGTTGATCATCATGAGTGTTTACCAGACAATGGATGAGACCTCAAGGAAAGCCCTTGGGGCACTATCTCACTACAGGGAGAGTTACAACTTTTCCTCTATAGTGGGACCGCCGAGGGTAGAGAACTCTACGTTACCTCTCCATGTAGCGGGGGCCCCTTGATGGGGTTTTACGAATATGCTAGATCGGTTTCCTTCGAGAGAGATACTACAAATTTAAGGTGTCTCATAGGAGAGGATCTAGAATTCCCCCATATGAGGGAAGATCTTAAGGGAATAACAGTCGAATTGCCTATCCCTAGAATGGATGAAAAGAGTATATCGTATATGGGGTTTAGGTTCCCTAATGACGCCAAAGGGAAGCAGCAGGGTGTCAGATTGTTTCGGGCTGCTATTTACCACCTCAGTGGCCACTCCGCCTTCTCAAACTACCCTGATTACACAGAGTGGATGGCTGGGCTGAACCCTGATTTAGCCCAATACGTAGTCTCCTTACTTGAGGACACTGTGGTCAACTCCTGCATCTCCTTCTGGTACCCCGATAAACTGGGCGACCTAGCCTTTGCCGGGGCTCTTACCTTAAGGAAGCTCAGATCTATTGAGAGCATCCGTGTCAGAGCCACAAGACTCATGTCTTCTCTTACAATTTATGTAAACACTGGAACAGACTCGTATGTCCATGAACGGGACAGAGGGATTTTGGAGCCTCTCTTCTCGGGTTTGAGCAGGATCAGGAACACTGTCCGAGAGAGTATCGAAGCGGAGGAGGAGATCGATCCCTTGGAGAAGCTCAAGACCGCTGACAAGATCTACCACACCGTTTTGGCTCAAGCCCCCCTAATCGAGTATCCCTCTATGCCCCACACAGAGAACCTAGGTCCCTGCTCAATCTACAGCCCCCTCATGGTCGGCCCTGATTTCGACATCAGTGATCTCCAGAAGCGGTGTTATCAGTCGTTGCTGGGGAAACCCTTGGAAGGGGATTTGCCGATGGAGGGGAGGGCGGCTAGGTCCGAGGCACTCCAGGTATTCGACTCGTATCTTTTCGAGAGGGGGAAGGGTCGTAAGATCCTGTCAAGGTATGAGGAGGGGCTGTCCGCTTCAAAGTTGTTTGATATTGGGTTCCCTAGGAAGGATTACACGGAATACATGATAGTGAAAACCCGCTGCAAGAGGAGCACTAGTAAAATGATCGAGACTCTGATGAAGGCCATGAACGAGTACATGGAGGATATAAGGAAAAAATATGGGGTTCTGGATCTCTCCGAGGCTATCCAGGTCATTGCTAGCAAGAGCGATAGGAGCGACATCTTTCTCAGGGATGAGAAGATTAAGCAGAGCATCGCCTGGGCTATTATCGTAGACGCCAGCACAAGCATGATGAACGTCGGCGAC
>JASFTK010000062.1:0-8580 GCA_050053595.1 Candidatus Bathyarchaeota archaeon
CAGAGAGACAGGCGAGGTCCGCTAGGTCCTTGTTGAGAGGTGAGGGGTTTGATTGTGACATCTCGGTTGATGTGGCCTCGGGGGCGGATACCCCACTCTCTCTAGGCAGCCTGGTGTGTCTCTGGAGCGGGGGTTCACCGGCGATGTTCATCGGCTCCAGTGCCTTGGGTGAGAGGGGGAAACCCGCCGAGAGGGTGGGGGAGGAAGCGGCCAGGGCTTTCATCGACGCCGTCAGATCTGGGGCTTCAGTCGACAAATATACAGGGGACAACCTGATCCTCTGGTGTTCTCTGTCTGAGGGGGTGTCAGAGTTCGTTGTCAGTGAGTTGACCGCTCACATCAGGACCGCTATAGAGCTCTCCAAAAGGTTCACAGGAGCGGAAGCAAGCGTGGGAAGGCTGGAAAGTGGGGCTGCCCGCATCCGAATCAAGGGGATCGGATTCAGGAACAGTTATCTCGGCTGAAGGACCAGACACATTTATTCCGTTGAACGAAGAATGTCCATAGATACCCGGGAGTCCCAGATTGATAGTCCTGAGATATGAGAGAGGGAGGGTTGTAGCGGAAGGGGGGGAGATACCCTTCGGAGAGCCACATGGAGATACCGGGGGTTACAGGGCTCCAGCCATCAGGTACCGGGACATCATAGAACATCTCAAGAGACACAAGACGGAGTACAGAGACGAAGCCGACAGGAGCCCTCAATGTCCCCCCCTCTCATCGGGTATAAACCTCAGGGATTACCAAGAGGATGCTCTGAACGCTTGGCGTGAGGCGGGTCACCGTGGAGTCATTGTCCTCCCAACGGGAGCTGGGAAGACGATTGTCGCCCTCAAGGCCATCGAGAGGCTTGGAGTGGCCACGTTGATAGTGGTCCCGACCCTTGTGCTGCTGGAACAGTGGCGACAGAGGATCAAGGAAGAGTTCAACATCCTCGTGGGAGCCCTTGGAGGGGGCAAGGTCGATATCAGACCTATCACGGTCACCACCTACGCCTCAGCGGGCATAAGGGCCGATAAACTCGGGAACCGCTTCCGACTGCTGATCTTCGACGAAGTACACCACCTCCCGGCCGCAAGCTACAGGAAGATAGCGTTGAGGTATATAGCCCCCTACCGGATGGGGCTGACGGCGACCCTCAACAGGGAAGACGGCTCCCACGAGGCCCTGTCCTTTTTGGTGGGCGATGTCGTCCATGAGATGGAGGTAGACGAACTGGCCGGCGACTATCTCGCCCACTATACCGTCCGGACCCTCCACATCCCCCTCTCAGCCAGGGAGCAGGCCGAGTATAACGAGAATTACGGGCGATACCGTAGCTTCCTCCAGAGGAGGGGTATCAGGATCCGGAGCGCTCGGGACTACAGGCGTTTTGTCATGAGGTCGGGGAGGGACCCTGAAGCCCGTCGAGCGCTTCTGTCGCGGAACAGGGCTATGGACCTGGCTCAGAACTCCACCAGTAAGGTGGAATATCTGAAGGGACTGCTGAAGGAACATCAAGGGGAGAAGACCCTAATCTTCACCCGGCATAACAAACTGGTCTACAGGATAAGCGGGGAGATGCTCATACCGGCTATCACCCACCAGACCCCGAAGGAGGAGAGGCGTGAGATCCTTGGGGGTTTCAGGTCGGGCCGATACATGAGGGTGGTGACGAGCAGGGTACTTGACGAGGGGGTTGATGTCCCTGATGCGTCGCTGGCGGTCATACTGAGCGGCACGGGGAGCAGCAGGCAGTTCATCCAGCGGCTGGGCAGGGTCCTGAGGAAGAAAGGGGAGAAAAGGGCGAGGCTGGTGGAGCTGGTATCCACCGGGACGGCTGAGACCCGGATCAGCAGGAGGCGGAAACGCCGTTGATGCTCCCCCCGGATCTCATCAGGGTCAAGCGCCGGAAGGGCATCATGCGCCCCCAGTACGCAGGAGAGGGAGAGCTAGGCATCGCGAAGACCCTGATCTCTGTGTACCGGGACTCCCTGGATAAGACCCGCGGGGAACTCTCGGAAGCCCTCTCGGGATGTGAGGAGCTGGGCTATAACTACAAGCTGGTGAGAGGACTCTCATGGGTTCTGGAGCAACGCTGCATCTTCGAGAGCCAGGCCGTCATACCCCCTCCCGAGGCCAGGCGGGCTGTATTCGGGGAGGCCGGTCGTCGGGTTGTCTCGACTGAGGAGGAGCGGATGAAGGTCTTATCGTCGGCTGCGTTCCTCCTCGGAGTCTCAACCCTGGAGCTGGAGCGGAGCCTCTACGCCGACCTGGAGGATGAGCAGGTCCTGACCCAGTTCGAGACAACCCCCCCTAAGGATCTGGTGAAGGAATATAACTTCGTCCTCACGGTGGCCCTCCTAGCCCATGGTAAGAGGCTTGAGTTGAGATACAGAGGGGTGGACAGTGGGCTGGAGGGAGAGGGGGCCAGGATCGGGGAGATCAGGACCTCTAGGAACGGGGAGAGGTCCCGGATCGTTATCGAGTGGGAACCCACCCGCCGGGTTGGGTACAAAGGGGACAGGATCGAGACGCTGCTCTCCAAACTCCTGGAGAAGGAGGACTGGTCGCTCGTCGCAGGGGTTGTCTACCCCATGAAGGTACGGCGGACTTATAGGCTTGAGATAAACGGGGCGGTCGAGGGGAGGAAGATGATCGCCCGACCCAGAAAGGAGGAGCTTATCGCCCCGAGGAAGCCATCAAAGCCGGTGATCGTGTCACGCCCCAGAGGGGAGATCGTGGTCGTGGACGATCTGGCGAGACGTATGAGGCTCACCGAGGGAGAGGTAAAGGAGATGTATGAGGGAGAGGGGCTCCTCGACATGGGAGGGGTGCTGATCTCACAGGAGAAACGGGACGAGATCCTTGAAACTCTGGAAGGGGCCCCCGATATGCGGTTGGGGTCCATCCGCCCCCTCCTGAGGGTCCTCGGGGTCAAGCAGCCTGTGCCCGTCCTGGAAGCCTTGGGCTATGACATCGAGTGGAACCGGGACAGGAACGAGAGCCGGGTTTACAGGATAAACCCTAGAGGATAGTCTGGCGTCCCCGGGGATAGAAGGAGTTAAACGGTTCTCAGGTGATCTCGGTCTGAATATCGATGGTCTCTCTGACAGAGGAGGTTGTGGATTTCCTCCTAGAAGCTGCACCTCCCCCTATGGAGGTCAGGGCGAAGGCGATTGAACACATCATCGACGGCGTTGCCGTGATGCTGGCGGGTTCTAGGACAGAGTGTGCGAGCAAGTTGGCAGGGTATGTCCGTGGGCTTGGGGGGATCCCAGAGTCTATGGTCATCGGATTTGGGTTCAGTACTGTGGCCCGGGATGCAGCCATGGTGAATGGTGCAAGCGGCCACTCTGATGACTACGACGATACCCAACTTTCCACGGCCCCCGACAGGATCTACGGGCTGATGACTCATCCCACGGTCCCTGTCCTCGCGGCTGCCTTGGCCATGGGGGAGGCGATGGACTGTTCAGGGAGGGAGCTGTTGGAAGCCTTTATCACAGGTTTTGAGGTGGAGTGCAAACTCGCTGAGGCGATCAAACCCGAACACTATAGGAAGGGCTTCCACTCCACAGGTACCTTGGGCACGTTTGGAGCGTGGGCGGCCACCGGCGCGCTCATGGGCCTGGGGGAGGACGAGCTGAGGTATTCCCTGGGTGTCGCCGCGAGCCTGAGCTCGGGTATCAGGGCCAACTTTGGGACCATGACCAAACCCTTGCACGCTGGGATGGCGGCCTCCAACGGTGTCCTCGCCTGCAGACTAGGGAAGCAGGGGTTCACCTCTGAAAGGGAAGTCTTGGATGGGAGATGGGGGTTCATGGAGATCATGGGCGGAGGGGCCGACCCGGAGTTTGTAGTCGGGAGGCTGGGGGATCCCTATGCCCTGGTGGACCCTGGGGCAACTGTGAAGATGTACCCATGCGGCTCGCTGGGCCAGCCCTCGATGGACGCGATGCTGGAGATAGTCACTGAGGGGGATCTGGGACCCGGTGATGTCAGGGAGGTGAGGCTCAAGGCCGGACCGAACATCCTGGAGCCCCTCAGATACCCCGAGCCCGCAGACGAGCTCCAAGCCAAGTTCAGCCTCCAGTTCGGCCTCGCCTCGATCCTGCTGAGGAGGAGAGCGGGGCTCAGGGAGTACACCATGGAATGGGTGAACGATCCCGTGCTGAAGGAGACGATGGGTAAGGTCCGGACCATACACGACGAGGAGATAGCGGGTATGGGGGTGGACAGGATGAGGAGCGTCGTCGAGGTGGAGCTCATGGACGGCAGAGTCATCAGGAGGGTCGCCGACAGAGCCCGGGGGACCCCTGAGAAGCCCCTCAAGCCCAGCGATCTTGAACAGAAATTCATGGAATGCGCCACCTTCAAACTCTCAGAGGGGGAGGCCCAGACTGTGCTCAACAAGATCAGGAGGTTGGAGGGGCTCAGCGGGATCGGGGAGCTGACTATCCTCCTCTCAGGAGAATAATCCAGGGCCAACGGGTCGATAATCCTGGATTGGGTGTCAGGGTACGTCCTCTGACTCCCAGTTTAGCAACAGTTTTCCCCACCCGGCCAAACCTATATATGCGGCTCCTCTTTCTAAGTGTTGACTGGTGGCTGGTTATGGGCTATCAAAATTTACAGGGCGCGACCGTTGTAGGCCTCGTCTGCAGTGACGGGGTGGTGCTTGCGGCGGAGAAGCGGGTGAGCTGGGGCCGTATGGTGATGAGCCGGTCAGGGAAGAAGGTCTTCAAGGTTACACCGAGGATGGGACTGGCCTTCGCTGGTCTGGTCTCCGATATGCAGGCCCTGACCAGGGAGGCGACGGCTTACGCCAACCTCTATGAGCTTGAGAAGAACCGGCCGATCTCAGTGCGTTCCATGGCTAAGCTCATATCGAACATGCTCTTCCAGAGGCGGCTGATGCCCCTCCTCATGGAGACCGTGGTGGGGGGCGTCGACGAAGAAGGCCCAGCACTCTTCTCCATGGACCCCGTGGGGAGCCTGATACCGGACCCCTTCATAACGGCCGGTTCAGGGGCTCCCATAGCGATGGGGCTCATCGAGGCCCAGTACGATCCCGAGATGGAAGTCGAGACAGGCGCTGAACTGGCCTTGAACGCCATCCGGTCCGCGGTCGCCCGTGACACATCGTCAGGGGACGGCGTGGACATGTTCCTCATACGGGAAGAGGGGATCGAGGAGAGATCCCACCCGATGAAGGGCTGAAATTCCAGCCAGTTCAGGGATCAATGGACATTTCTATGAGTGGACACCGGGAGAAAGGTTATCGTCCCACATTCATCTTGAGATCGCTGTAAGACCCCTTGACCAGATCCCCGGGTCTTATCCCCAGCACATCCATCAGCTCCTCTAGGACCCTCCGGTCTTGGGGGAGGTCTGTTATCCTCCTCTCGAACTCGATGAATGTTCCCAAGTCTTCCACCTCGTCGAGATGGATCTGGGTCCCCTGGTAGCGGTAGATCTCCCTCAGCTTGGTGACGATGACCTTGACCCCCAACGCCCGCTCCAGTATGGTCTTCAGGGTCCCGGGGTCATCGGTCTCAAGGAGGACTATATCGCTCTCCTTGAGGCCTGGGAGGTCCTCCCGATCATAATAGACAAGCTGGGAGGTCGGCTCGTCGTCAACCTCTCTCAGTTTGAGCCTCCCCTCATGGACATTGAAATAGGTGTCCACCTGCCTGTACGTCCCCTGAAGATGGGCGCCCAACCCCTTGACCTTGCACCGGGCCTGTGTAAGGGATCTCAGGCTCGCTTTCAGCTCCAGAAGATTGCTCTTCACCTCATTCACCCGCTACCCTATTGGGGGTAACAGTACTAGTACCGGGGTTGGTTAAATCTTGTCGGTGGATATCCCTAGAATATTGACCGGGGGGGCGTTTGGAGTCTACCGTTGTTGTCTCGGGACACCCTTAAAAAAAATGGGTCCTTGCTCTTAATCTCCGCTTCACTCGGATAATGGGATGGTCTTAACCGCGCATCGATAAACCCTTTTAACCCCCTGCATCATAATCTGGGTGCTGGGCTGGTAGTTCAGCGGTACGAATGCCTGGTTCGCATCCAGGAGGTCGGGGGTTCAAATCCCCCCCAGTCCACCAAATATTTTAGGCAAAAGCTAATTATTTTGATACCGCTAATTAGGTATCCGGAGACAGGCAAGTTCATCACAGAGGACTTGGTAGAAGGAAAACTACGCGATCCTCAGAGTTTAAACCAATATGTATACTGTCTAAATAATCCTCATAAATATACAGATCCGGACAGTCGATTTTGGCATGTTGTTGCAGGTGTTGCCGTCGGTGCCGTAGTAAATGGAGCAGTACAAGCTACAATGAATTGCATGCAAGGACGAGATTTATTCCAAGGATGGGAGACTGCTGCAGTTACTGGAGCAATCAGCGGTGGTTTTTCAGCAGCATCCGGGATGATGGTGGTGAAATCGCTCAAAGAATTGGACAGTCAAATACAAAGATAGTAGTAAAATGCTCTGCATCTGCTGGTTCATGGAGGCTGTTTGAGGTAGAATACACTCTAATACCCTCTGTTGACGGTGGTCGTGTGGGACTTTAGATGGATACACTCGTGTGTGGAGGCAGAGGCTGGCTGAAAAAGTCCTCAGAAGTCTAAAAACCCGTAATTATTTAAATGGTCTGCGCGCTCCGGAATAGAAATTCTCGGGATCTCTCCTTTTTTCTTGGAACCACTTAGATGCTGATTCGGGTGAAGAAAAGGGTCTGAGTAGTGTTTATTCATGAACCTCTGGTTTAGGGGGTCCATCCCAGAAGAACAGAGTCAGGCATTCTTTAGTGACTTTAGTCGCTCCATGGTTCTCTCCTTTGTCAAAGTAGTAAACCGAATTTGGCGACATAGTCACTAATGTACCATCCGGCATCTCCATCTCACCGGACAAACCGATGACGATCTGATTAGCCTCTGGATGCGAATGGATCTTGTCAGCCACTCCTCGGGGGAACTTAATGAGAGCGAGGGTTGCTCCCGTCTTCTCATCCCTCCACAATGTTTTCTGTTTCACATCAGTGAGTTAGTAACCTCTTGGTGGGTCCTCCCATTCCAAGTCCTCAAATGGAACTACTCTCATCAATAATTCCTCTTGAATACACTTAGAAGAGTATTACCGAGATAAGGATTGGGATAGAAGGATAATTGTGGGAATTACGACATTATCCCTGTTTCACGTGTAACATTGATTTGGACTGTCCAAAACGTTATTAGATTCAAAGGATCAGATGTGGTTCAATGTTCTACATTGTAACTTGTGGAATCTTAGCGTTCAAACGGGGTATGAATAATTAATGTATAAGCCAAAGCTTGTTACATTCTTGCCTCCACCTCTTGATTTCCAGGTAAAACACATATTCTCCAATCGTATAGACCCGTCAGATGTCGACATAGTGAAGGTTCCAAGTAATGCATCCGATGATGAAGCTTGCAAGTCTGTGGCTGGTGCCACAGTAATCTTATCCCCACCCATACGCCATTTCAACCGGAAGATACTCGAAGCTGCAAAAGGACTCCGGCTTCTCCAGACAATCTCAGTGGGATACGACTTCATCGACATGGTAGCAGCGGAAGAGTTCAGGATACCTGTAGCGAATAACCCAGGGTGGAGTGCAACATCGGTTGCCGAACACACGTTGATGTTTATGCTGGTTCTACTCAAGAAAGGTCTCCGCCTCCACCAGATGGGGAACAAGGAACAATGGACTATGAGTGAGAAATAGGGTATCTGGGATCAGGTATGGGAGCTCAAAGGTAAGACTCTGGGTATACTCGGGCTGGGTAATATTGGAAAGGAGGTTGCGAGGCTATCCCATGCATTCAGTCCTGAGATACTCTATTGTAAACGTACTCGGCTGTCGGAGGAGGAGGAAGAGGAGTTGGGTGTAGAGTACTGTCCGCTTGATGATCTCCTGGTCAGATCTGACATCCTCAGCATCCATGTACCCCTAACGGATGAGACCAGGGGTATGATGGGTAGAGAGGAGATTGCCAAGATGAAACCTGGAGCAATTCTCCTCAACCTGGCTCGGGGTGAGGTTGTTGATGAAGAGGCTCTAGCAAACGCAGTTAGGGAAGGTAGGATCTCAGGTGTGGGTACGGATGTTCTGACTGAGAGAAGGCTTGGTGATGTCATTGAGACGCCTAGTCCTCTAATAGGATTGGAGAATGTCATGATAACCCCTCATATTGCTGGACCTACTATTGAGGCGAGGGCACGTTCTCAAAAGCAGGCTACGGACAACATCCTTAGAGTTTTTAGAGACGAGAAACCAATTCATCTAGTAAATGATGTCTATAAATTTCAAGAGTCATAACCATATGCACGATCTTGTTAGTCAAAAAACCGTTATGGATTCAAATGATCAGATGAAGATCAAGGTTCTATTAGTAGATTTGATTCCCAAGGAGTTTTAGTGTTTGAAGTATCTGATCATACAAGCGCGCGCTCTTATATTCGAGTATTGGATGTCTCTCGAAGATTATTAGACCTGTGTGTTCGCTCTGTACTTAAGACTTGATCCAGTCGACAATGGTTCTCGCTAGTTCATCTCTGCATTTTACAAA
>JASFTK010000063.1:0-8410 GCA_050053595.1 Candidatus Bathyarchaeota archaeon
CCTCCTCCCACTTATCCGTCTCCTTTGATATCTCGCTTAATTTTTCTTCCTCGACCATCATCCACCCAATTATCCAGAGTGCGTTAGGCTCATAAGATTAGCCCCACATCATAAGCCCGGAAAATCCTGCGACCAGTTCCCCGATGCCTCGCATCAAATGTGACACTACAAATAATCACACACAACTCGGACGTTTATTCCCTACATCGGGTCGAGAAACTCTCAGAGAATTTTTGAGACGATCTCGGCGACATCCATAATCTCCACCGAGTCCTCAAGCCCCGTAACCAGCACGGCGTCCTCCAGCGTAGATGTGCAGAAGGGACAGGCTGTTGCGATCACCTCGGCCCCCATATCCACTGCATCTCTCACCCTCGACTCGGCGAGCCGCTCCCCTGCAACGTCCATCCACATCCTGCCACCGCCCCCCTCACAGCAGACACTCCTCTCCCTCGACCTGTCGAACTCCATGAACTCCAGCCCAGGTACCGCCTCCAGGACCCTCCTCGGCTCATCGTAGACCTCGTTCTGCCTCCCCAGGAAGCATGGGTCGTGGTAGGTGACCGTCCTCTCAAACCCCTTGGTGAACTCCAGCTTCCCCTCATCGATGAGCTCTGCCAGGAGCTGGGTGTAGTGCCTTACCTCGATGCCGGTCTCCCCGTACTTGTTCTTGAAAGCGTTGAAGCAGTGGGGAGAGGTGGTGACCATCCTTTCGACACCCCTCTCCTTGAAGAGGACCATATTGTCCTCAACCAGGAGCTCGAAGAGCCCTTTCTCCCCCATACCATAAACGGGGTCCCCGCAACAGCTCTCCTCGTTCTCAAGAGTCCCAAAGTTGACCCCTGCAGCCCTGAAAACCACCACCAGAGACCTTGCCGTCTCTTGGCAACGGGGGTCATAAGCCGGGGTACACCCCACATAGTACAGGAGATCCTCCTCCCCGGTGAAGACAGGCAAATCGAGACCCTCGGCCCACTCTGACCTCTTCCCCCTAGCCCTGTCCCAAGGGTTCCCGTGCTTGAAGACGCTCTCCAAAGCATCCCTCACCGTGGGGGCGATCCTCCCCTCCTCCACGGTGATCCCCCTCATACCTATGATGACCTCGAAGGGGACCAGCTCTTTGGGGCATCTAGCCTCACAGGCGGAACATGTGGTGCAGCTCCAGAGGACATCCTCAGAGGGTATCTCCACCTCTTCAATGAACTTGAGATCCCCCATCAGCATCCTGATGTTGAGCCCCGACTTTATAGAGACAGGACACCCACCCGTACAGACCCCGCACTGGATGCACTCTAAAAGATCAAACTCGTCGATAAACCCCTGGACGGTGGTTTCCATCTCCCCTAACTCTTACCCTACCCGATTTATGTTTTCCTAGCCCTTCAGCGACGCATGTATTTTTTATAGGGAACCCCGCAGAAACCATTCGATATACATGTCCGCGGAAGGGGAGAAGATCGGGGTCTATCTTTGCGAGTGCGGGGGTAATATCGGGGATGTCGTTGATGTTGAGGGTATCAGGGGGAAGGTGGAGGACTGGGACAAGGTTGAGGTTGTGAGACGGGACAGCTATCTCTGCTCAAAGCCTTCCCAGGACACTATATTTGAGGACATCAAAGCAGGGGGGCTTGACCGGGTGGTGGTTGCCTCCTGCACCCCTAGGATGCACCTCCCCACCTTCCAAGGGGTCCTCAAACGGGCGGGGGTCAACCCCTACATGCTTGAGTTCGTTAACATCAGGGAGCAATGTTCGTGGGTTCATGGCCCCCACCCCTCAGAGGAGGCGACGAAGAAGGCGGAGAGCTTGGTGAGGGCGGGCTATGAAAGAAGCCTCGCCTTGGAGCCCCTGGAAGAGTTCAGTGAGGAGGCTAACCGGGATGTCCTGGTCATCGGGGGCGGTATTGCGGGGATCACCGCCTCCTTGGAGCTGGAGGAACAGGGCTACACGGTCCACCTTGTGGAGAGGGAGCCCAGCATCGGGGGTCACATGGCGAAGCTCACAAAGGTCTTCCCCACCCTCGACTGCGCTCAGTGCATACTCACCCCTAGGATCGCCGAGGTTGGTCGCCGCCCCGGTATAGACCTCCTCGCCTACTCTGAGGTTGAGGGTTTTAAGGGCCGCCCCGGCAACTATACCATCACCATCCGTAAGAAGCCCCGGGGCGTTGACCTGGAGGAGTGCAGGGGATGTGGTGCCTGCAGCAGGGTCTGTCCCATCAAGACCCCTAACGAGTTCGACGAGGGACGCTCTGAGCGGACCGCGATATACCTCCCCTTCCCCCAGGCAGTCCCCTACTCATACGTCATCGACTTCGAACAATGCATCGGGTGCGGCCAATGCATCCAGGCCTGCCCTAGTGATGCCATCGACCTAGACGACCCGGGTGAGACCATGAGTTTGGAGGTGGGGAGCATCGTCGTCGCCACGGGGTATCGTCAGTTCTCAGCTGAGAAGCTGAGCGAGTACGGCTATGGGGTCTACCCTGATGTGGTCACCATGATGGAACTGGAGAGGCTCACCTCCCTCTTCGGACCCACCAAGGGGCGGGTCGTCAGGTTCAGCGATGGCGAAGACGCAGAGAAAGTGGCCATCGTCCTCTGCGCTGGTTCTAGGGATAAACACCGTTACACCCCCTACTGCAGCCGGATCTGCTGCATGTACTCCCTGAAGCAGGCCATACTCCTCAGGGAGATGCTGGACAAAGAGGTCTGGATCTTCTACACCGATATCAGGGCCACCGGCCGAGGCTACGAGGAACTGTACTGGAGAGCCCAGGAGTCAGGGGTGGTCTTTGTCCGGGGTAAAGCCTCCGAGGTCTGGAGGAACCGGGGAACCGACCGCCTCGTAGTCCGGGCTGAGGACACCCTCACAGGCAGGGTCATGGAGGAGGAATTCGATATGGTTGCCCTCGCCCTCTCCATGGTCAGCCCCACAGGCCTCGAGGACCTTGCCCAGGAGATGTCCCTCCCCCTAGGCGAAGACGGCTTCGTCCAGGAGAAACACCCAAAACTCGACCCGGTCGACACCCTAAAGACCGGAATCTTCGCATGCGGATGCGCCCTCGGTCCCAAAGACGTCCGGGACACCGTCTCCGACAGCCTCGGCGCCGCAGCCAAGTCCGCAACCTTCCTCAAGGAGGGCACCGTCTCAGCGAGCCCCGAAAAAGCCTTCGTAGACCACAAGAGCTGCACCGGATGCGGTGACTGCGTCCCCGTCTGCCCCGTCGGCGCGATAACCCTTGAGGGGGAGAAGGCTCAGGTCGATCCATTCCTCTGCACCGGCTGTGGGGGGTGCGTCCCCGTCTGCATTCCTGAGGCTCTGGACTTCAGGAACTCGACCAGAGCCCAGATAAGGGCCTCCCTCAAGGGACTCCTCAAGGACAAGGCTGAGGGGGAGTCGAGGTTGGTGGCTTTCGTCGAGAAGAGTATCGGCTACACAGGCGTCGATTTCCTAGGCCTCGACAGGACCAGGTATCCTCCTGATGTAAGGGTGGTTCCCGTCCCCACGACGGCCCTCCTAGGCCTCAACCATATCCTTGAGGCTTTTATGATGGGGGCTGATGGGGTTCTGGTCATCGAGGGAGATCATGACATCGACGAGAGTTTCTCCCGGGAGAGGATGGACGAGATCCGGGACGACCTTGAGGACTTTGATATCGACGGGATGAGGTTATACTATAATCTGGTCCAGCTGCCTGCTTACAAGAACATCGCTAGGATCTTCGATCTCTACACCACAACCATAGAGGACTTGGGCCCCGTAGAGCCCGGAGCCTTGGAGGTGGTTAGGGAAAGGCTGGGGTTCTAGGTCTTTTATATTCTAAAGAGGTAAACAACTGAATAGGTGTTTAATTGGATATCATCGTCTGTGTCAAGCAAGTCCCCGAGACAGCTGAGGTCGACCTCGAGATCCTCGACTCGGGTAGGGGGATCGAGACCAAGGGCCTCGTCTTCGAGATGAACGAATGGGACGAGTACGCTCTCGAGGAGGCCCTACTCATCAAAGAGAAACTCGGTGGGACCGTCACAGCGGTCACCATGGGCCCCGAGGGGGCTGACGCCGTCCTGAGGAGATGCCTGGCGAAAGGGGCTGACAAGGCGGTATGGCTCAGGGACGAGGCTTTCCATGCCTCTGACGCTTATGCAACCGCCATGACCCTCAGGGCTGCCCTCAGGGATCTGGAATATGATCTGATCTTCACAGGCGCTCAAGCCAGCGATGACGGCTACTCCTCCGTCGGGGTGATCCTCGCGGAGCTCCTCAGCATCCCCCATGCCTCGATGGTCAAGAAGGTAGAGGTCGATGGGGAGCGGATCAGTGTCAACAGGGAGCTGGAGGGGGGCCTCGAAGAGGTGGTGGAGCTTGAGACCCCGGCGCTCCTCGCGATCCAGACGGGGATCAATGAACCCCGATACGTCTCCATCATGGGCATAAGGAGGGCGAGGAAGAAGGAGATGACCACAATGGGTCTCGGGGGGACGGGCTTGGCATCTGGAGAGGTAGGTGAAGCGGGTTCCTGGATGAGGGTTGAGAGGGTCTACAGGCCCCCTGTGGAGAAGGAGCCGGAGTTCTTAGAGGGGGGCCCTGAAGAGGTCGTAACAAAGCTCGTCGAGGTCCTCAGGGCCAGGGGGCTGGTCTAGATGGCTGAGATCATCGCGCTTGCAGAGCACCGTCAGGGCGCCCTCAGGGATGTCACCTTCGAGATCCTCGTAAAGGGCCGTGAGCTGGCGGAGACACATGGCATGCAACTTTCCGCCCTCCTTCTGGGGAGCGGATGCGACGGGCTCGCCGAGGAGCTGGCGCCCCACGCAGACAGGGTCTTGGTGGTGGACCATCCTGAGCTCGCAGACTTTAATGCTGAGGTCTACCAGAGAGTCATAGCCCAGGTTATCACTGAGAGGGAGCCCCGTCTCACCCTGATAGGGCACACATCCTTCGGTATAGATCTAGCCCCTGCCCTGGCCGTGGAGCTGGGGTTGCCCCTCGCGACGGACTGCATCGAATTGGAGGTCGATGACAAGAGGCTCAGGGTGACGAGGCAGGTCTACGGCGGAAAACTGAATGTCGAGGCTACTCTCATAAACTCGTGGGGTCACCTCGCGACCATCCGGCCCGCCACCTTCAATCCTGGAGAGCCCTGTGAGGCGGGTGAAGTTGTACGTCTCGATGTCCCCGTTGAGGTCGCAGAGGTTAAGCGGTTCGTGGGGTATGTCGAGCCCCCGGTTGGGGAGGTGGACATCGCCGACGCGGAGATCATCATCTCCATCGGGAGGGGTATCAAGGATGAGAAGAATCTCCCCTTAGCCCATGGGCTGGCTGAGGCGTTGAAAGGGGAGGTGGGCTGTTCCAGGCCCATCGTGGACAAGGGCTGGCTCCCGAAAGACAGGCAGGTGGGCTCCTCAGGGAAGACGGTGAAGCCGAAGGTCTACATTGCCTCGGGGATAAGCGGCTCCTTCCAGCATGTGATGGGGATGAAGGCTTCAGACCTCATCGTCGCCGTCAACAAGGACCCCAAAGCACCGATATTCCGCATTGCGGACTATGGCGTCGTAGACGACCTCTTCAAGATCCTGCCAGCCCTGACTGAGAAGATAAACGAGTTCAAAGAGACAGGGGAGATCTAGAACCCCCACCCTTCTGGATACCCCTTTGAGAGGTATAGTGATGCCATACCCCACGGTGACCTTCGAGCCTGCAGGCAGGAGAACCCAGGTCCCAGCCGGGACCACCATCCTGGAGGCCTCACACACTGCTGGGGCACGGATATCCTCGGAATGCGGGGGCAGGGGGAGCTGCGGGAAATGCAGGATCATCCTACTGTCGGGACCCACCCATCCGCCAACCTCCGAGGAGTCCATACATCTGACCCCCGAGGAGTTGGGAGCTGGTTGGAGGCTCGCCTGCCAGGTTCGGGTGGAGGCGGATCTAGTTGTAATGGCCCCCGTGAGCCCAAGGGGGCGTAAATTCCAGACCCGGGGCATCGAGAGAGAGTACCCCTTCAATCCCCTATTGAAGAAGATCCACACTGAACCAAACGAAAACACCTTGGGATCTTATGAGTTCTCTGAAGAGATGGCTGACTTTTTCGTGAAGGCTATCAACACCCGGCCCCAAATAGGCGCCTCCCTGACTTTATGGAGAGGGGAGCGGGTGCTCAATGTCGAGCTAGGGGATACCTCCCAGACCCAATATGGGGTCGCCATCGATATCGGGACCTCGAAGGTCGTGGGGCACCTCGTCGACCTGAGGGATGGGAGGGTATTGGGGGTGGCGTCCGTGGAGAATCCCCAGGCCATCCATGGGGCGGACGTGATGTCTAGGCTCACATTCGCCCTCCAAGGACCCGAAAATCAATGTAGGCTCCGTGAACTCTCAGTCTCGGCTTTTAACATGGTTGTTAAGATCCTATGCTCCGAAGCGGGGGTGGCTCCAGAGAGTGTTATAGTGGCGGTGGTGGTGGGGAATACCCTTATGCACCACCTCTTCCTCGGCCTTGATACCGGAGGCCTATCCAGAGCGCCCTTCTCCCCCACTATAGAAGATAGCCATGTCAGGAGCGCATCTGATTTGGGGGTCTCCATCAAGCCCTCAGGGTTGATCTGCTTCCCCCCGGTCATAGCGGGGTTTGTGGGTTCCGACGCCTTGGCTGATCTGGTGGCTGTCGGGGTCCACGATTTGGATAGCCCAATAGCTCTGGTCGACATAGGGACCAACACAGAGGTCTTTGTGGGGGACAGGGTTGGGATGTTCTGCTGCTCATGCGCCTCTGGCCCAGCCTTCGAGGGGGCCCACATAACCCACGGGGTCAGGGCGGTCTCAGGGGCCATCGAGAGGCTCAGAATCGACCCTACGACCCTTGAAGTGGACTATGAGACGATTAGGGATGGTGTTCCCATTGGGATATGTGGCTCTGGGATGATTGATGCCCTCGCTGAACTCTGGAAGAGCGGCCTGTTGGATGGGTTTGGTCGTATTGATGCGGATGTGTCCTCGGATAGAGTGAGGGAGGGTGAGGGGGGCTTGGAGTTTGTCGTGGAGTGGGACGGTACTGGTGTTGGTCGGGATATAGTATTGACGTCGGGTGACATCCAGGAGCTATTGTTGGCCAAGGCCGCTATCCATTCAGCGTGTCATGTTTTGCTCAAGCGCAGTGGGCTCAAGGCCCCAGACCTATCTTCATTCTATGTGGCGGGGGCCTTTGGAGAGAGGCTTGACCCTGTCAACGCCATGGCCATCGGCATGATACCACAATTGGACCCTGAGAGGATAGTCTTCGCGGGGAACACGGCGGTTATGGGAGCGAAAGCGATGCTCGTCTCGGAGGAGGCATGGGAGCTGGCTGAGGGGCTCAGGGGTTGGATCCATTACCATGAGCTCTCCTTGGACCCCGATTTCAACCCCGAGTTCCTTGACTCCGTCTATCTGCCCCACCGGGACCCTGAACGGTTCTCTATGGCGCGAGAACTGAGATCACGCCAGGGTGGTATCTCTAGGCGATCTTGAAGAGTGGATGCTCCCTGTCCACTTGGAGCCCTTGCTGTATGCATGGGAAGGCGTAAGCGGCGTCCACCATCGCGACGGCAGGGAAGGCGACCCTGGCGGTCTCTATGGGTCCGTACAGTATCCAGTCGGCACCCGCTGCTGTTGCGAAGCTGTTCACCGCAGCGACTACGGATCTCTTGGATCTGAGCCCCATCTTCTTCCTGAGGCCCTTCCACATCCCTATGGCGTTGTGGGGCCCGCATCCCACCGGTAACCCCAGTTCCAACTTTGCCTCTCTGAAGGCTTGGAAGGCGACGCCGAGGCTAGGGACATCCATGACAAATGTATCCAGCAGGGGCTTCGTTATACCGTGATCCTCTATTGAGCCCATCAGCTCCCTCAGGGTCTTGATCCTCCCCTTGGAGGTGAGGTCTGAGACATTGTAAGCCAGGAGGACGGCGCTCTCGACCCCGGCCTCCCCGATCATCTCCACCTCGGCCTCGGTACACCCGGGCATGAGGGAGTTGTAGATTACTCTGTCCTCGATGCCAGCCTCCTTGATCACTGCCAGGCTAGCCCTCCTGACTTCCACAGTTGGTCCCCCCAGCATCAGTGGGAGGTCTGTTATCTCGATAGTGAAACGGATGAACCGTTCCATGGCCTCCGCTGTCGCCCCCTCGATGTCCAGCATCGACGGGACCCCTGTCTTCTCTGACAGCTCTTCCTGCCGTCTTATGAGTGCCTCAGCCTTTTCCTTGTCGAAGATCCCTCTCTCCTCGTCGCTGATAAGGCGCTGCCTCTTATAGAACAGGGTGCCGACGAGGACGGTGGGGTCCTTCCCGGGTATCCCTCCAACCCTCACACCGCCTATATCGAATCTCTTCTGCACAACCTCAAACTCGAACAGGGCTATCCCTCCAACCTATA
>JASFTK010000064.1:0-8067 GCA_050053595.1 Candidatus Bathyarchaeota archaeon
TCTTCAGGCCCAACGGCCTGATACCTGAGAAGCTCCTCTACATACCCGGCATCAACTACCGAAGACTGGTGAGGGAGGAGGTCTCCGTCGACTGGAGGACCGCGCCCAAAGCCCGGAGCAGCGGCGGTGGAGGGCTTTTAAACATATTCGGGAAGAAGGAGGAGGGATCCTGATGAACTGGGACAGCATCTTCTTCTGGCTCATGATCATAATCTGGATCATCATGCCAGCCTTCATCGTCTACGAGGAGATCAAAGAACGGAGAGCCCTCGCTGAGGCGCTGAAAGAAGAGCAATAAGACCGTCACCCCTTCAGATTTTTAAAAAATAGCAGAGACAGCGACTATGAGGAAAAAAGGGCAGAAGCCACTTGATCGTCACTGTGCAGCTGCTCACTGAGTTGGCCTAGCCCTCGTCGATGAACGCTATAGACTAATTATAATAGACAAGAGTTGGAGTTTATCTACACCGTCCAGCTCAGGATACGATGGACCTCAGGTTTGAGGTTCCTGACCTTCCTCCGCCATCCTCCGCATCTTGAGCCTGTACTTCCGGTAGCGGTCATCCGGAGAGAACTTAGCCGGGTGGGGTATCTTCACCGGACCCCCGCAGACCGGGCATGAGTCAACATCCAGGGTGTATCTACGACATTTCTCGCAGAACCTGAGTAGCCAGACCAAGGGGGAGACCTCACTATTCCCTGATGAAAGACACCGTGCCATCGTGGTCCGACCAAGCCTCGGTGGTATACTCCACGATCTTGTCGAGGACCAACTCGGCCTCCTTGTAGTCATCTGCGGTCAGATCGATCCTGTATTTAGGTGCCCCCAGGCTGTAGAGGCTCGCCTCAGAGTCGTTTTCAGCGGCCACCTTCTTGATATCGTTGAGGGCTTCCTTGATCTCTTCAACCCCCCTTGAGGCCATGGAGGTTATCTCAAGTTCGCTGTGGATGGTGACCCTCTTCACGACGATCTTGTCCTTCGCAATCTCCTCGAGAATCTCCGCGACCTTCTTGGGTAAGCCTGCCTCGATCAAGGCTTCAGCGCCCCTCTTGGAGGAGGCTTCCAACCCCTCGTAGAGGCTGCCATAGTGGTCTGTGAGCTTCGATCCCTCTCTCTCGTACAGCTCTTCCACATCCAAGTCGAGCCTGGCTGCTGCCCCTGTGAACAGCGTCTCAGCTTTCCTGTGTTTCTTCCAGAGCTCAAGCTTCTTCCTGCGCTCGTCGTTGGTGACCCGTCTTAGAGAGAGGTCAATATGCCCTCTGGCTGGTTCCACCCGCATCACTTGGAGGACCAATTTTTGTCTCTCCCGGACGTGGTTCCGGATGTTCCTGACCCATCTGGAGGATATCTCGGATATATGGAGGAGCCCCTCCTTGCCGTCGTGCTCGTCGAGACTGACATAAGCGCCGTGACCCACGATCCGCCTCACGGTGGCTACGACTAGGTCACCTACCTCGGGCCACTCGGGTTTACCCATACTCACTCTTTATCACCCTAGAACCGATACGACGAGCCCAATGATCCTCGCTTTCCCCCCTGTGGGCTCCGCCAAGGTCTCGCCACAGGTCCTGCAGTCTATCTTATGGGAGGTGTGGCTGAAGACAATCTGCTCACTCTCGCAAGTCCTGCACCGCACCCTGAGGAAGCGGGAGGAGGGGCGGGGTATGAGCCGATCCCACTCAACGGTCATCAGACCACCTCCGCCTTCTTGAGCCTGATACCCTCCCTCTGGAGGATATAACCGCACTCATCACACTCTAACTTGAGGGTCTGCTTGCGGGAGACCTTAGCCTGGTTGTGCTGTAGAGGGAATTTCTGTCCCCCATAGCCTTTCTTCCTGACCGCCTGCCTCCTCTCCCCGAGCTTCGCCCCCATCCTCTTCCCAACCTTGTAGAGGGAGACACTGTGCTCAGTGTGGGTCTTACACCGGGGGCAGTACGTCCTCATGGACCGGGGGAACTTCATTCTTGAATCTCCACCTCTTTTGCGATACCCCGCCTTATTAGGTTTTCAGCGTTCTCGACGGGCAGGGAGACGACATCCTCAGGCTTGAAGGGGCCGTAGGTCTTCATGTCGATACCCATGATCGCCGGCACCGCCTGGAGGAACCGGACCACCTTGAGACCCGTCCTCTGCGGGGGCTTCGCGTCTACCTGAGGCTCACGCCCCATTAATATATCTTTCAATCTCGAGTCGTACCGGGAGAAAAGGCTCCTCAGGTCGTTCAGGAAGTGCCTCTCGATCTGGGTGAGGGAGGAGCCAGCGATGGCGACCCTGTCAAGCTCAGCTTCAACGATCTTCCTGAGCCTCATCCCTGAGAGCTCCCGGAGCAGCCTCTCAGCGTTCTCCTTCTCCTTGACGGTGATGCGGCCCTTCAGAGAGTTCTTGTCGATCATCCGGGTCTCCCCCCTCAGATCCGAGAGGTATCCCGTCATCTCGCCGAAAAACCCGTCGGGGATAGGCTGGAGGTCATCAAAGCGCCTCTCTTTCCTCCAAGCCTCCAGTAGTATCTTGTAGTCCGTCATTCCACTACCCTCGCCGCCTTCCTGCATAGGAGGAACATCGCTACAGCCAGAGGGAGCTCACGGGTCTCATCCTCATAGGGGCCATAATTCTCCCCCTCGATGACTATCTCAGGTGCTCTCCTGATATAGAGCTTCTCGGTGCCCTCTCTGAAGGCGATAGCCTCCTTCAGGGGATTATAATCTGCCAGGTCGTCTATGGTGACATCCTGGGAGAGCCAACCCGTCTTACCGTGAAGGGTGTTGGGGAGCCTGATGAGTCTCCTCAAGTCGGTTGTGACCACGGTATCGATCTCCGATGCTTGCTCCTTAACCGCCACCCCCAGGAGCTTGTCCATCGACTTCTTGTCGATGTACCTGACGGTCCTGCTCGGGTGGTTGCTCATCAATGAATCCAATATCTCTTCCCTTTTCTCGATGAGGTTTCTAGAAGCCGTCCTCCCAAGGCTCAGTGCCTCCACCTGTTTGGGTGAGGCATCTGCGATGAAGTCGTAGAGAGCCCTGATAGATCGCCCCCGCCACCCGCCTTGCTCAAGCATCGGGCCACCCCCCACCTGCCTGGAGGTGAAGCTCTGGTGATCCGCTTTTATCCCTATACCAAGGATGTAGTCGACCACCTCCCTCCTGGCCAACTGGTCCAGCCCCTTCGCTGCAGGCGACCGTACATGGACGTGGTACCCCCTGTTCCCCGAGAAGTTGACGGAGATCTCCGTGGAGGGCTGGAACCCAAAGTCCTCAATAAGTATGTCCAAGAGCTTCTGCACCTCATACTTGGCAGCCCCTAAACAGTCCTCACACAGCCAAGTCTCCTCGACATAGGAGGCTTTCTGGCACTCAGGACACCTATCTGGGGGATGACCGGTCCCCTGCTTACCGCAGGTGGTGCAGACCCATCTGTCGTGGATCTTCTGACATGGGAGGTCAAAATGGTCTGCATCGATGTCGAAGACCAAGTCGGCCCCCAGCCACCCCTTCTCAGCCATCGGGGCTCTGGGATCCTCATAATATGCTGCGGAAAAGTATGTATGGGCGGGGGCGTAGTTCCTAATATACGATCTGAGTTTTGAGGTGTCCTCGAAGCCGATATGTCGGAACATTGTCCTCCCACCGAAGGAGAGGAACCCGAACTCCCTCTGAACGATATCGGACGGGGCCTCGATGTGCTGAGCTCCAATAGCGTAGAACTCCTTGAACTGCCCCGAGACATACTCCTCGCTTCCCCACGTTTCTCCGGACATCGGTTCCCAATGAATAGGCTTTGTGTCCCCTTAAAAACCAGTTTCCCGGAGGCTGTCACCGGCTGCGGACCTTGAGATTATTGTGAGGGCAACCGTCGCAGAACTCGGGGTTATATCTCACAATGTTGTTGTATTTACGGCAGAAATGGAGCCCCGCCTTGATCATCAAATCGGCTTTCTCTTCATGCTCCGAGTCATTCATTGGTGGAACCCCTGACTCAGCCCCTATTCTCTATCCTCATATATGAGGGTTCACTCCGAAGCACCCTCTTCCCCCTGTTGTTCCCTCTGAAGGTCTCTCACCTTTGCCCGGTAGTAGCTGAGGGGGTGTCTGATATGCTCGCAGAGCCTGTCGGGGTTGTGGCAGACACCATGGGTCTTGAGGGTGGAGCAGTTAGGGGGTGTGTACTTGGTCCTGCCGCCCCTGAGCCCGGCGATGTGTTCTATCTGATAACGGGTGAACTGTTCGTCGAAGTCAGTGACGGAGACGAAGAGCTTGACAATCTCATCGACGTCCATGCCGGCGTTGATGAGGAAGGAGGTCAGGGCGAAACGCTCCATATGACTTTCCCTTCTCCCCGCCACCAGCCCCTCGAATGCTCGCTTAATGCAGGGTGGAAGGGCTTCCATGATGAGCTCCGAGGGCAGTTCCCTCCCAGTCAGCCTAGATCTGTTCTCATCAAGCAGCTTCTCAAGTTTGTTGACTCTCTCCTGGAGGGCTTCCGGGAGTCTCAGTCGGCGATCTGTGGAGAAGAGGCCCCTGATCCTCTCCTGTATCTCTTCCTGTAGGAGGCGGGTCACCTCTCTCTTGGTGAGCAGGACGTAGCCGTCCCGCATCAGCTTGTTCACGATCTTCCACTCAGGCTCCCTGAAGCTCGCGGCGTTCCTGAGGTAGTCCTCGAAGAACAGTTCGAACCGGTGGAGGCGCCCGTCCAGGTTCTCCTCGACGAGTCTGAGGTCCCAATCGAACTCAAGGCGGGCTATCTTTGCTAGACGTTCCTCTCGCTCCTCCAGCAGCAGCTTCTGAGCCCTCACCGCCTCAGCAAGAGAATACCTCCGGAAGAGGAATTCCTCACCCACCGCCGCGACGATCATATTACCTACGGGGAACGACACCAACTCCGTGAGGGTGTCCCCCAGTCCAGCGGTGGACTCCCCGTTGAGAATGGCTTGGGAGATCCTCATTTCAGCCTTCTCTAGCACCTTGGCGTACACAGGATCCACCAGATCATCCAGAGTGATGCCTAAGGTATCTACAAGGGCGACGGCGTCGTTTAGGAAGGGGTATTTAGCAGCCTCCCTCTCGGTGATCATCCTGGAGCCACTCAAAACCTATGGAAGCACGGCCGATATTATCCTTTTCTTGAGGGATATAGTGAGGCCGTCTTAAGCTAGGAATGCATACATGAGAGGACTTGGCGACTGGCTCCAAGGCGATCTGAAAGGTAGAAGGGGTGTGGGTTAGACGCCGATGCAGGGCGCCAAGTAGTAAATGAGGCGTCCTTGTGGGAGCTCGAAGTCCATCTTGATAGGCATATCTGTGGAGAGTTCCAGGGCGGCGACCTCGCTGGAGGCGGATACAGCTCTGACGATGTCCTGGAGATAGCTCAGGGTGAAGGTGGCGCTGGACTCT
Organism: Candidatus Bathyarchaeota archaeon; assembly: GCA_050053595.1. Taxonomy (GTDB): domain Archaea; phylum Thermoproteota; class Bathyarchaeia; order TCS64; family TCS64. The sequence goes on from JASFTK010000064.1 coordinate 5,395, forward strand.
TCCTCGGCTTTGAGCTCCAACAACTCGTCGGAGCCCTTCTCCCAGTCACTCAGGGAGCTCCCCATATCCCCCTTGGCGCTGATCTTGAAACTCTCGGCGTCGACCTCAACCTTGACGTGCTCGCTCACAAGGGAAGCATCCCTTATCGCCCTCCTGAGGCTCTGGGTGAGTATACGGGAGGAGGATTTGAAGAAGATCTTGGGCTGGGGCACCTCCTCGTCTAAAGGCTCAAGGACGGGCATGACGAACCTACGGGTGTGCCCACCCCTCTTGCAGAGGATTGTGAGCTTGGTGTTGTCCTCATCCAGGTTGATGGTGACATTCTCATCCCGATTCACCCGGTCCAAGAACTTGAGGAACTCCCCGATGTTCAGTGTGAGCCTCGACTCCCCCTCACACTTGTAGACATCGAAGAACTCGTTGGGCAGCTCGAAGTCCACCATCGCGACGTGGCTGGGATCCATGGCTAGGAGTTTGACCTGGGCTTCATCCATGTTGAAGGTGCCTTCGTCGACTATGACGGACAGGGCCTTGATCAGGTTGCGGAATGCGTCTATGCGGGATAACTCTATTTCAAACAAATGATACACTCTCGTGACATTGATTACGCTGTTACCTTACTGATGGGATGGCTAAAAAGTTGTCCCTTCAACCGTAATCGCGCCATGTATGGCCGCACTTTGTGCAACGGAAGAACTGGGTGGCGCTCTCGTCGATGCTCCTAGTCTGGACCATCCACCAGAATGCCTGGGTGTTGTCGCACTTGGGGCACTTTATCTTCGTCTGGGGCAGGGTCTTAAGCTTCCTCTCTTTTCTACCTATAACGATGATCTTGTCCTTCTCCTTGTTGTCCCTAGTGATCTCGATGTTCTCTTCCATCTTCTGAACAGCCCCGCACTTGGGGCAGGCCATCACCTTCTTATCGGCATCGAACTTGAGAACGGTACCGCATTCAGGACAAAACTTCATCGTGGTGCCTCTCTGCTGCAACCAACCTTTCTGCTATAAAATCATTTTTAAAGATTATGCTCATCTGCGCGACATTATCGCGTCCTTCAGGAGTCTCGCAGTTCTCAAGGTCTCGGGTAGCCCTCCATTCCTCGTGGCAGTCTTGAGGACTATCTCAGCCTTGTCTTTCTCGAGGCCAAAGGCTACGGACCCCCCATCCAATCTGGAGACTCTCAAGCTCTCAGTCTCTGTGATATCCGGTGTCTCGGGCCAGTCCATCGCTATCACTGGTTTCCCTAGTTCCAAGGCGAGGATAGATGGATCTATCTTGGCGCCGTCATATAGGAGGCCCCTGTGTAGTAGTATGACCCTGATCTGGCGGTGGTGCTTCGAGCCCTCGATCATCCCCACGATGTCTTCGGTCATCTCTGGGCTTGTGGTCTTGGTCCTAAGGACCCCGTCAAGCCAGTGTTTCCCCCTGAAAACGGGTCCTACCACTTCAAAATGGGGTGTTTCAGGTGGTCTGAAGACTATGAGACCGAGGACTCTTATCTCTCCCTTTATCTCCCGGATTTTAAAGACGGTCATGCCCTTTTTCCAGCCCGTATGGGCGCCCAAAAGGACGCTCAGTCGTCTTTGGGTAGTTGGGCCTCGAACTGTTTAAGGAATCTCTCGAGCTCGTCTTTGGCACCTTTCGTGGCTCTCAGGAATTCTCTGTTAAATGTCTGACCCCGTTTAAGGGTGACGTAGATGGTGGATCTGTCCATAAGGGGGTGAGGTTTGGAGTATCCCGTCATCCTGACATTACCGAGTTTGAGCAGGGAGCTCTGCAGGAGGTTGAGAAGGGTATGTCCCTCTCCCCCGACCTCCATCTCAAGTCGGCGGCCCTCTTGACTCTTTATCCTGAGTTTCATACTAACTCCTCTTTACCATACGTTGAGGCGATCTTCCGCCTCTCAGTTCTGTCGCATCTGGAGCAATGGAGCCGTCCTCGCTGGAGCTCCAGAAGGGTCCCGCATCTTGTGCAATAAGCGTAGATAACCCCGTATTCGGGGCCTTTCACCGAGAGCAGGATCATCCTGTTCTTGGTGTTGATGATCTTGGCCTTGATTATATCGCCGTCCCGCATGGCCCCACCCATATCCCTAGAGAATTTACGTTCAACACTCCTGATGTGAATCTCACCGGACCATGCATTTTCCGACAGCTTCCCATCAATGATGAAGATGTTGACCCTAGCGTCCCTCCTCATGACGGACCCCACCTCGGCAATCACATCTAGCCCCTCCAGAGGGAGGACAAGCTCCCGGGTTTTCTTCACAACCTCAACCTTCCGATTCTCCAGATCGAAATGGGCCTTCCCAAGGACTGATGACCGGATATCCCCATTGATCTGGTAAGCACCGGGTCCGTCTTGAAAAACCTCTATGACGGATAGCTTTTCACCTGGAAAGACATCCCTGTCTTTTATGCTGTTTTTCGACATTTTTGAGCATCTCTTTGAGTTTGATCGACGACTCTCGTGTATGAGGCATCATACACTCATGGTGACCTTGAAACTCCCGAGGTTTCAGGGGCTCTATTGTTTCTCTTTTTAATAAACCCTATGATCGTCTCAGATAGTCAACAAATTAAATATCCATCTACAGTGAAGTTGTTTTTCATTGAGGGAGATTAATTTTTTCGGTAAAGATTTAAAGATAACCAGAGTATTTCGACCTTTAT
>JASFTK010000065.1:0-8029 GCA_050053595.1 Candidatus Bathyarchaeota archaeon
AAGGGGTATTTTGAGGGCAGAGGGGTTATAAGGTTTAAATATCGTTATCTCTCCCATTCAGAAAGGTGTTGATTTGAAGGCTGAAGTTATTCAGGCATTAGAGGAAGTCCGCCCAAGCTTGCAGGTTGATGGTGGCGACGTCGAGTTCGTCGATCTGGAGGACGGCGTCGTCAAGGTCAGACTCAAGGGCCACTGCGCCGGCTGCCCCATGTCCCAGATGACGGTGAAGATGGGCATCGAAGGTTACCTCAGGAAGAAGGTCCCCGGGGTCAAGAGCGTAGAGTCAGTTTAGACATAAGACCGCGAAGCCACTCATTAAAGCACTCGTGGCAGCTAAATCTATTGACGATGTCTTTTCCCTGATTAATTGCCGATAAACGTCAGGGTGTTCCACCCTGTCACAGAGGTTACGGTCTCAAACATTAACCCCTGAAGTCGATGAGGTTCTTAGTGAGGAATTAAACAGAGAGGGGCAAGAATTTTGAGTGCGTAACTTCCGGTATTTATTGACCTCTTTCTCTATACTCTATTCATTATCGAAAGCTCTCAATAGTACTTCCTCCCTCAGACATCGAGGGCATTCGAGCCTTGCACTGTATCCATGCGGATAATCTTCTACAAGTCCGTGGATGGGACACCTAAAAACATAGAAAGGGAGGGCCCCCTTCCATCCAGGATAACGGCGGTGACCAATATACGCATGACCCAATATCTTCAACTGTAATTTTCTAAGAAGAGAGAGGTCTGACAAATTGGGAGGACGTTTGTCGATTACAGCTCGCCTCGAGATGACTCGTTCATCGTAGTTTTCAAGGTCAAAGAGACCAGCTAGCCCCACTCCCTGGAGCCTGTCATCATTGTTCAAAGTTCTCACAGGGCTGAAAATTTGGCTCCAACTATTCATCTTTCTGTGACTACTAACAGTTTGTACAGAGTACATTTTTAAAAATACCCTCTTTGAACGGCCAACTCCATCCAGAGATCTGGTTTCACATCGGGAAAGGATTAAACCTTGAGGGTTTATCTTATATCGATATCAATGAGAAAGAAGATCGAGGATTTCCAATTCGTTGAGGAGACCCACCGACTGATGCGGGGGAATGGGCTCCTCCTAGTGGCTGAGAGCGAGGGTGAGAAGCCCAACGCCATGACCATCGGGTGGGGTCTGGTCGGGACCATGTGGAGGAGGCCTTTCTTCGTGGTCGCCGTTAGGCTTTCGAGACACACCTACAAGCTCTTGGAAGCCTCAGACAGCTTCACCGTCTGCCTCCCCACTGAGGATTTGTCGGATGAAGTGGAGTTCTGTGGGACAGAGTCAGGGAGAGACTACGATAAATTCAAGAAACTGGGTCTGACCGCCGAGAAAGGCTACAAGATTGACGCCCCCTTCATCGCGGAGTGCCCCGTCCACTATGAGTGCAAGATAGCCTACAAGACCAAGGTGAAAAGCGGTCAACTGCCTAGCGAGATCGAGGGGGATGTCTATCCTAGAGGAGACTTCCATGTCCTCTACTACGGCGAGATCCAGGGGGTCTACGCTGAAGAGGGGGCGGGATCTAAATTACAGACCTGAGGGACGGAGAACAAGATGAAGGTACTGGTCATATACGACTCAGACACAGGGAACACGGAAGCCATGGCCCGGGCGGTCGCTGAAGGGGTCGAATCTGAGGGGGTTGAGGTGGAGACCAAGAAGGTTGACGAGGCTTCCGTCGACGATCTACCTGAGGCAGACGGGGTTATCCTAGGGTCCCCCGTGTATTATGGTCTCCCCTCTGCGGGGATGAAGGAGTTCATCGACGAGTCCATCAAGTACCATGGGAAACTCAATGGGAAGGTGGGCGGGGCGTTCGCCAGTTCTGGGGGGACCCACACCGGGGCGGAGACCACCATCATCGCCCTCAATGAGGCCCTCTTCATCCACGGTATGGTGATCCAGGGCACATCAGGGAGCAACCACTACGGTGCGGCCTCCGTCGGCTCTCCTAACGACGAGGAAAAGGAAAACTGTAGGAAGCTGGGAGCCAGGGTTGCTAGACTGGTGAAGAAGCTACACTGATCCGTTCCTAAATTTTCTTAACCAGTTGGACCAAGGAGTCCAGCAGTAGCTCGGAGGATTGCTCCTTCCTCCGCTGGGCCTCATCTGGGACGGGGTCAAAGAAGCTCTGGCGGACCATGGGATTGTCGCTCACGATGTGCACCGAAGCCGCTTTCAAGCCGTAGAGGCTGGCGATGACGTATATCGCCGAGGTCTCCATCTCGATACCGTGGATATTCCGTGAACCCCAGAGCTCAAGGAACTCAGGCGTCTCCGCTGCGAAAGAATCAGTCGTGTATATGGGGCCATAATAGACATCGACATCCGTCCCCCTGAAACTCTCTTCTAGCACCGAGGCCAGCTGTCGGAGGAGGCCAAAGTCCGCTACTGCAGGATAGGGCTCGTCCACGAAATATTTCGAGGCTCCCTCACCCCTGACAGCGGCTGTAGGGGCGATGAGGTCTCCGATCCTTATCTCAGGCTGCAGCGACCCGATGAGACCTGTGTAGATGATGGTACGGCAGGGTGTGAACCTCAGGTAATATACACAGTCGCTGGCAACGGGGCTCCCTATCCTAGAGTCCAGCACTGTGACCTCAGTCCCATCGAAACTGCCTCTGAACCCTCTGTTGAAGCCTTTGTGCTCTATCGTATCGTCAGCCCTCTCACTCAGGGCTTCAACTGTGGACTCCATAGGGGTGAGAATGGCTACCTCAGATATCTGGTCAGCCCTACATCCGTAAAAAACCCGGGTGAACTCATCCGGGTTGCCCTCAGGCATCATTTACCGAACACCTTACCCCCTCTCCTAGCTCGTGGATATAACCCTTATGAGGGCATTGGAAACTATTATCCGTTCCTCGCATGACTATAGAGCTGGGAACCATTTTGAGGGTTGTCGACAGCGTCATTGAACTCATAGGGGAGACCCCTATGGTGAGACTAAACAGGGTCACCGAGAAGGATGCGGCCGTGGTCTGGGTAAAATGCGAGTATATGAACCCTAGTGGGAGCCTCAAGGACCGCATCGCCCTTGAGATGATCAGGGAAGCTGAGGCTGAGGGGAGATTGAAGCCCGGGTACACCATAATCGAGGCCAGCACCGGGAACACCGGGACCGCTATGAGTTTTATAGGGGGCTATCTGGGGTACAAAGTGGCCGTCTATATGCCCGAGGGGATGACCTCTGAGAGGATCAGGCTCATGGAGACATACGGGGCTGAAGTCCACCAGCTCAAGATTGAGTCCAGCTCTGGTGACGAGAGCGTCGCAGGGGCAGAGGTGGAGATCGATACAAGGCTCAAGTGCCTTGAGTTGGAGAGAACTCAGCCTGATACCTGGTGGGCCCGTCAGTTCAGCAATCCCGCCAACACCAAGGCTCATCTCAAGACAGGGAGAGAGATATTCGAGCAGATGGGGGGGAGGGTCGACGCCTTCGTCGCCTCGATAGGGGTCGGAGGGACCTTGTATGGTGTGGCGAAGGCTCTCAAGGAGGAGCTCCCCAACGTGAGGATCGTCGGGGTTGAGCCAGCGTCAGCCAATTACCCCATCAGCGGGGGATATTACAGGATCCCGGGTTTCAGTGATGAGGTCACCGGGGGTATCATCGAGGAGATGATGGAGAGCGGTATCGTGGACGAGGTAGTCAAGGTGTCAAACAAGGACGCCATCGCCATGTCCGATAGGCTCGTGAAGGAGGAAGGACTCTTCTGCGGAATATCCTCAGGTGCCAACGTCTTCCAGGCTCTGAGAGTAGCAGGTGAAATGGGAGAAGGGGGAAGGGTGTCGACGATCCTCCCAGACAGCCGGGATCGTTATCTGACGGAAAAGAAATACACAACATAACGAGGATAGACCTCACTCCTCTTCCGTCAACCAGTTATATATGGACCTGGGAGAAATTTCCAGCCTGAAATTCACGGGGTTCACAATCTTCACCGCCCGTTTCGAGGCCTCATCGATGGTGGCCTCAACCCTCACCAACCCCGCTCTTTCAAGCTCAACCACCCTCTGTTGAGCGGTAGTGTAAGGAATCCCCAGGGTGTTGGAGATCTGGGATATATATAGTGGACCATCCATGAGATGCTTGATCATCTCCAAGGTGTGTTTCTTCGATAACACTCTAAATTTAGCCCTTATGTCCTCCATGGAACATCATCTTGTAATATTCAATATAGTGTAAATGTAAAAACAGGTATTTAATAATAACATTACCCCCTCATCATCGCATTCGATGAAAGAAACCATGGTTAGCCTTCTACAACTTATTATCACCTAATACCGGGTTTTTTGGTAATAAAAAATGTGTTAATATGTACAAAAAATACGATAACAGATGCAGTGATAATAATTCAACCGAGGGCTAACATGAATCGCTCCGAAGATACCAACACCGACACAAACAAAGAACGGGGTTTACAAGTACTGAAAACCCTCAAAGACGGGAGGAAAGTAATCACCACCAGAGAGATCGAGGGGATAGAACCTAAAAAACGACTGCCTGCTAAAAATCACCACCTACCTGATCTCCTGAGTAAGTGGCCCAAAATCATGGATTATGCAGGACTATCCGAATACGAGGCCAAGGTATACCTGAGTCTCCTCTGCCTCGGCAGCTCAGGGGCAAGGAATCTGAGTCTCGCTAGCGATGTCCCAAGGACAAAAGTATATGGCACCCTCAACCGGCTCATAGACTTTGGATTAGTCACAGAGATCCCCGGGGCTCCGAAATGCTTCGCCCCCACACCACCCAGCAACGCTTTCGGCTCAGCTCTCAAAAGAACACTAAACAAGTCACAAGACTTCTCAGAGGTCATGGAAGCCCTGGTGGAGACCCATAAGAAGGTCAAAAACGACTCGTCACCACAAGAGAAGTTGTTATGGCATATAGATGTAAACGACGACATCATAGAGAAATGTCACGAGATAATAACCCAGTCTAAAGAGACCATCGAGGTGCTTGCTAGCGCCGACGGACTGACGCTGCTGTTTAAATCCGCACCGAACCTCCTCGACCAGATGAAGAATCAGGGAGTTAAGGTCTCCATCTCATCACCCCTTGACCCTAAAGCCAATCCTTTGGCAAGGGAGCTCTCCTACCTGTTCGAAGTCAAGAAGGTGGATATCACAACACCCATACTCTACATAAATAGCGATAATCGTATCTTCATAGTGGCAAGGATAGACGATATCAACAGCGGTAACCCCTTAGATGAAGCCGTGTTCTCCGACGACTTGGATGTCATCTCGATCCTCCACCTCCTCCTCGTAGATCTCAAAGATCGGCTTCAAGTGTTTAATGGACAACCCCATACAACCCGTACTGAGTAGACTACTTCGGCTAAGGCGTTCCTATTAAATGTTGAATCATATCTGCGGAGGGTAACCCGAGTTTTTATTGCTCGCTGGTCTCAGGGTTTCCAAGAATCTCTAGTATCTCCTCGTCAGATGCGTTCTTGGGGATGTCAATGGCTTCGTCTAGGGGTCTCAGGTGGTTCATGTTCGCCCTCCGGCGTCTGACGCCTGTCAGTTCGGGGGGGCCTGTCACAATGACGTAGTTCCTGTCGACAATATCGATGATGACGCATCGTCTACCGGCCTCCCTGCCCCTCAACTTCACGCAGACCCTACCAACATCTATGGCGGACATGCATCAATCGACCTTGAGGTACTCCCCGACTATCCTTTTAAGGATTCTCGCCGTCGCCTCGGGCTCAAAGAGGTCTGTATTGAGTATCACGTCGTAGATAGAGAGGTCTCTGATGTCGATATCATAGTACTTCAGGAACCTCTCCCTCTCACTCTCACCCCTTACCTGCGTCTCTCTCCTAGCCTCCTCCAGAGATATGTTCTCCCTATAGGCGATCCTCTTCACCCTAGACTCTAAAGGAGCTGTGAGGAATATCCTGAGATCCGGGTCCACTGCGACCCATCCCGACAGGGTTGCGTCGATCACCACCCCACGGTTCAGGGACGCCTCTTTCGCCCTGTCATCGATCACCCTGTCGAGTTCAGGGATCTCTTCAGTGAGCTTGGACATCGTCTCAAGGTCGAGACCCCTTTCCTTCGCCATCTCCCTGAATATGGTGCCTGAGGAGACGTATCTCAGATTAAAAGTCTCCGCCAGATTGAGGGCGTGGGTGGATCTACCGGACCCGTGGTAGCCGCTGACCGTTATCACGAGGTCTTCTTTACGTTTTCCCGTCAATCTCCCGGCACCACTAGACTTCATCTTCGAGGTCGATCTCGAAAGTGAGACCCATGATCCTGGACAGGATGATGTTGATGGAGATGGAACAGAGGATGTACCAGTTCCCAATGTTCAGCTCGGTGCCGAAGAAGGGGGTTTTGAAGGGCATATAGGCGATGATGGTGTTCCCGAAGAAGTTGTTCAGGAACTGCCAGATCAGTATGAAGGGGATGAAGAAATACAGGGTCAGTTTGAGCCGCCCCATGGACATCTTCTGCTGCTCTCTCATGAGATCCTGCTGCCTCTTCTGAGCTTTCGATATCCGCCGCTGGTTCCCACTCTTCATGGCTTCCATCTGCTCCCTCCTGACCCTGGCTGACTCGATCATTATCCTCCTGTAGGCATCAAGATCCATGACTCTCTTGTTTGCGAAACTCATCCCAATATTGATCACTAAGGTCAAGCCGAGGATGAAGAAAGTCGCCCAAGGCGGTTGCTGGAGGAAGTCAAACTGAGAAGAGGCAAGGCTTGAAATTAGGTCAATCATGGGAGGTCCTTCAGCCCTCCATCGCGTCCAGAAAATAAAAAGGTGCCCCTTCTTAGGGGGCCATCTTGCAATAGGCTTTCCAGCTCAAGCATATCGTCCTTGGGTGAGCCGCCCTGGCCTCATCGAGCTTGCTTACTGTTGTGTTGTTCGGGGCTTCCAAGACCTTCTCGGGGTCGGAGTATGCCAGATCGGAGATCTCCTTCATCGCCTCGATGAAATCGTCCAGGGCTTCAAGGGGCTCGCTCTCCGTAGGCTCTATCATCAAAGCCTCGGGGACGATTAAGGGGAAGTAGGTAGTAGGGGCGTGAAGCCCATAGTCCAGAAGCTTCTTGGAGACGTTGAGGGCTCGCACCCCTGTCTCCACATCCATCTCCTCGGCGCTTAGCACCGCCTCGTGCATCCGGGGTTTCCCTTCAGCGTAGGGCAGGGAGTAGCCCCGGACATCCTTGAGTTTGGAGGCGATGTAATTGGAGTTGAGCACCGAGATCTCCGAAGCCTCCTTAAGCCCCTCCCCTCCGAGGGTGAGCATATAAGCATAGGCTTTGAGCATCGGATTGATATTCCCATAGTAACCATGGATCTTGCCGACCGTCTTAGGCCTGTCCCAGCTAAGGCTGTAGAATCCATCATCCTCGACGATATCTGGGACAGGGAGGAAATCAGCCAGGAACTCCTTCACCCCGACGGGGCCCGAACCCGGACCGCCACCGCCGTGAGGAGTGCTGAAGGTCTTATGGAGGTTGACATGGACTATATCAAAGCCCATATCCCCGGGGCGACACTTGCCCATGATGGCGTTCAGATTTGCCCCGTCATAGTACATCAGCCCCCCAGAGTCGTGGATTAAACCAGATATCTCTGCGATGTTCCCATCGAAGATACCAAGGGTGTTGGGATTGGTCAACATCAGCCCAGCTGTCTGAGGCCCGACCACGCTCTCCAAAGCCTCAAGGTCGACACCACCTTCCTCATCTGAGGGGACCTCTACGGTCTTGAACCCCCCCATTATCGCACTTGCGGGGTTAGTACCATGAGCCGAGTCTGGGATGATAATCTCCGTCCTGTCCGCAAGGTCCCCGATGTCCGCAAGGTACTCCCTGATGAGCAGTATTCCAAGATACTCTCCATGGGCTCCAGCGGCCGGTTGGAGGCTCGTATCGTCCATCCCCGTGATCTCCAAATACCCCTTTTTGAGCTCGTGGAGGAAGCCCAGGACACCCTGGACAGAGACCTCGTCTTGGTCCGGGTGGGCCGC
>JASFTK010000066.1:0-8021 GCA_050053595.1 Candidatus Bathyarchaeota archaeon
CCTGAGGGAGCTGGGAGAGGAGAGAGCCCTATCCAAGGCTGACGTCCAGGTCCTTGCCCTAGGGCTCCAGCTCAAGGCGGCAGGGGCAACCCCCATAATAGTCTCCGACGACTACGCCGTCCAGAACGTCGCAGACCGCCTAAACATCGAGTTTAAGGGTCTAACCACCACAGGCATCAAGAGAAGGTACAGGTGGATCACCTACTGCCCTGGCTGCAAGAAGACTTTCCACGAGCCCGAGGGTGGAAATAGCTGCCCTGTCTGCGGGACAGAACTGAAAAGGAGACCCTCCACGGAACGGAAGATACAAGAGGGTCAATCAGACCGGGAGACATAGGTCCCGAATCCCGGAGCGCTGACAACCTCGCCGTCCTCTAGGACCGCCTCGCCCCTGACAAACGCGTCCATAGCTGCCCCCATGGTCCTATATCCCTCGTAAGGGGTCCAGCCGCAGGCAGTGACGAGATCATCGTTGCTGATCCTCCACTCTCTCCTGACATCGATAATAGTGAGATCACCGTCTGATCCCGGGAGGAAGGAGCCCTTCTGAGGATAGACGCCGTAGAGCTTCGCGGGATTCTCCGAGACTGTCGCAGCAAGCCTCTCAAGGCTCAGCCTCCCACGGTTCACACCGGTGATGAGGAGGGGGAGGAAAGTCTCGAGACCTGGGATGCCGTTGGGGGCTGCCATGATATCATCGAGACCGGCCTCCTTAGACTCATATGAGTATGGGGCGTGATCAGTAGCGACTGTCTCGATGAGCCCCGCCTCTAAGAGGCCCCACATCTCAGCCACCGTCTCCTTCCCCCGGGCGGGCGGTGCAAACTTGGCCCAGGGTCCCTTCTCTCGGACGTCCTCCTCGGTCAGATAAAGATACTGGGGGCAGGTCTCAACATGGACCTCAACGCCCCTCCGTCGCGCCTCAAGGGCATTCAAGACGGTCTTAGGGAGACTGGTGTGGACGATCAGACCCCGGCACCCGGTCGCCCCCAGGTAACGGATAATCCTCTCCCCGCACTCAGCCTCGGCTATGGGGGGCCTCCACTCCAAGTGGGCACCATAATCCCTCCTGCCCCCGGCCTCAAGCATCTTCTTATTGTCCACCAGGATCTGATCGTTCTCAGCGTGGATTAAAGCGAGGCCTCTGATCCTCGCGAGCTCCTTAAAACATTGGATTATCTCCCCATCATAGGTCTGGGGCCAGTCAGGTCCAGCGTTGGAGACGAAGAACTTGACCCCTGTTGCGCCCATACCCCACATCTCCGTGAGGGTCCCCCCAGGATAGCCTGAGGCGCATCCTGCGTGGATGCAGAAATCGATATACGAGGTGGCCTCGTACAGGTCCCGCTTCTCCTTGAACTCTCCAGGGTTGAAACACCCTATCTGGGTACCCGGCATCTCAAGGAGGGTCGTGATCCCACCCTTTGCCGCGGCCCTTGTCCCTGATGCAGAATCCTCCGGGGGTAAGGTGGTGTGGCTGTGGCCGTCTAAGACCCCTGGCAGTACAACGTTGCCTCCCGCATCAATCACCCTGTCCCCCACTGGGAGGTGGGGGTCTTTGGCCAGGGTCACGATCACACCCTCGTCGATCGCCACCCCTCCCTCCAATACTCCCTGGGATGTCACCAGCCTACTGTTCTTGACCACTAGATCGACCCGTCCAACCATACGATTCTCCCCTACCGCCTCTCTAGGGCGTTTCTGGGCTATATTACTTGTCTGACAGTTTTCAGGTTGAATGGCTGGATCGTTTCTTCACAAGGATATATGTCATATCCCTATTCTGAAGAGCTGATGTTGCACGGATCCCCTGTCGTAGAAGTTTATTTCACTGGTTAAAAAGGGGGATAGCAATAACCAGTTTACACGTAATTGTCTTGCCTGCGCAGGGTTGTATTTGAGTTACTATAATTATATTAAAAAAATTTTTTATATATCAATAAAAAGGTACTATCTGTTTATGAACTCCGATGAACTTACAAGTTACACAAAGGCGTTTGCAGCTGAACTTGTCGAGAATCAGATCCTTAGAACCAAGTTAGAGGACTTTGCCACTGATTACGGCCTTGAATGGGCTGGGGGTGCGGTAGAGTATACTGTTGATGCGATCTCGTGTATTCTGTCTGACTGTCTGAAGAGTTCAAGATCCGATCTGTGGGATCTGTCTTTAGGCATTGGGATAGTCCCGAGTCCGCGTGAGACCGCTATCTATTTCGCCAACAGCTTCGCGAATACAATACTTATGATTGCGATCAGCGAAAACGCTCAACAGATAACCAGAGGACATTGTCTACTGGCGATCAGAAAAGTTAAGCCATTTGCTTGGAACGGGTTAGACTATCCGTTACCCTCCCAACTGAGGGACGATGAATTCAAACTAAACAGACGTGGCACTACTGATCTTGACTCATCTCTCTCCTGACTTGATCACTCGCGATTTTCCCTTTTTTTACTCTAAGAAAACGGGAAAAGATGTGTGAATAATGACCGCTTCTCCTGAAGAGATAATTTCTTGGTACAGAGAGAAGACTGATTCTATCCTCAGTAAATATGGACCTGGCCCCCGTGTGCATTTTCACACAGGTTGGATGGAATCAGATGTAGAATTATCAGAATCTGTTGAGGGTCTAAGACTCCAACTGGTCGAGTCTCAGGAGAGATTACTCTTCGAGGCGACCAAGTTTTGGGATGTTGAGAGGATTTTAGGGGGGGTTGTCTTGGATGTCGGTTGTGGCCTTGGGGGGAGTAGTATTTTTTTGGCGGAGGAGTTCGGTTCTAAGGTCTATGCACTGACGAATGTGCCTGATCACATCAAGTTGATTAGACGATTCTCGATAGAAGCGGGGGTGGCTGATAGTGTGACGCCCTTATTCGGTGACGCGCTCAATGTGCCAGGAGATCACGTTTTCGATGTAGCCGTTGCTGTGGAGAGCTCATGTTATTTGGACAGGGAAGCCTGGTTCAGCCATCTCTCGGAACGTATCACAGGGGGAGGATATGTTTTCATAGCTGATTGCTTTGCGGTGGATGACCGCGTGCGTACACCGTTCAACGAGTACTGGCTGACGGATCTAGGGACCCTAGATGAGTATCTTTCTTCAGCAAAGAAAGCAGGGTTCAGGGAGATTGGGGTCTTAGACATCACTGTTGAGACATCGGGTTTTTGGGGCCTCAGTATAGAGTATTCAAATCAAGTTCAGAAGACCCTAGCCGAGGATGACCCTGAAAGAAAACGGCTTGGGAGGAGTATAGCCTGGCAGACAAGATTAGCGTCCTTCTGGGACAATAAAGAAATAATGTGTGCTTTTTTGAGTTTTAGACTAGGATGACAGGATCTCAATAGGACTAAATAATATCTACTAGTTATTACCAAATGAAAGTCGATGGTGGACCAACAACTTTTTCTCACGATTATAGGTACCTGGATTGCGGCTTTCAGCGTAGCCATACCTCTTGTCTATTACATAGTAAACATCAGGAACCTATGGAAGAATCGCCAGGCTCAACTATTCATGAGCATTTATGGTCATTTCCACCGACCAATGTTCTGGGAGCAGTACGCAGAAATTGTCTACCTCTCCGAGTGGGATGATTATCGTGATTTCTGGAAGAGGTACGGTCCCACTAAGAAAGGTGATTTTGCTCAGTGGATGTCCTTTGGGACATATTTCACGGGCATAGCCGTTTTGGTGAAAAAGAAGTTGATCGATATCAATTTAGTCGACGATCTAGTTGGAGATTATATCATCTGGATCTGGAGGAAGTTGAATCCAATACTGATTGATATAACTGAATCGACAGGGAACCAACCGAAGGCAGCATACTGGATTGATTACCTTTACGAGGAGATAATGAAAAAACGTAAATTCGACAAGATGTTTATCACAGCAAAAAAATAAAATACCTCAATAAAATCCCCCTAGACGTACAAGCTGGTTCAATAATTAAATAATAATGGAATTATTACCTCAAATCATCTTGAAGAGGAATGAAGAAGGTGGGTTCTCCCAAGATATTGTACGAGAACCTAGATTTTAACTCCTATCCATCTCATTCTCTGTACAAACCTCCACACCGAAGGCCCCGGAAGACCAGTAATCTACAACCTGAATGGGACCTCCAGGCGTTGATGCTCTTTACGATGATGGTTCTTCTCTGTTGATGGGGGTTGTATGTGTGTTGAGTGGGATTCTGTTGGGCTGTGTTTACGAGGACGCTTAAAGGTATCTCATCCAATCAATAACCATTGAAAGGTCTGCACGGTATAATCTTCATCTGCCTGTCCCAACGTAGGCTTTTAGGTCAGAAAGATTAATCTAGCTATCTGATCAGGTTGAAGTAGTGAATCGTTTTTGGCTGTCGATCTAGTTATCAAAGGCGGGAAAGTGTATACCCCGGACGGTTTCTATGAGGGGAACGTCGTTGTCGATTATGGTGAGATCGTGTCCCTGACCAGGGGTATGGTGCCTGAAGCCTCTAGGGTACTAGATGCCAGTGGTTGCCTTGTCCTCCCCGGTATGATAGATATGCACGTCCACTTCAGGGACCCCGGCTTCACTGAGAGGGAGGACTTTGAGTCTGGGACCCGTTCTGCGGCCGCGGGGGGTGTTACCACTGTCGCTGACATGCCCAACACCGTCCCCT
Organism: Candidatus Bathyarchaeota archaeon; assembly: GCA_050053595.1. Classification (GTDB taxonomy): domain Archaea; phylum Thermoproteota; class Bathyarchaeia; order TCS64; family TCS64. The sequence goes on from JASFTK010000066.1 coordinate 4,645, forward strand.
CGGTCACCTCAGTTGAGGCGGTGAGGGAGAAGGTGGGGATCGCCGGGGGGAAGGCTCTGGTGGATTTCGCTCTGATAGCTGGGGCTGGTGAACTTAGCTCTGAGACGCTGAGAGAATTGGCTGGGGAGGGGGTTGTGGGTTATAAAACCTTTATGATCGCCCGTTTCAAGGAGCTCGCCGCCTCCGACAGCCAGATGCTCAAGAATTTCAATGTTATAGCGGGGATGGGTCTCCCCTGTATGATCCACGCCGAGAATCAGGACATCGTAGCCGGTGGCATTGAAAGGGCTAAAGCCATGGGCAGGGTCGATCCCATAGCTCATTCGGAGTTCAGGCCCCCAATCGCCGAGGACGAGGCGACATTGAGGACCGTGATGCTGTCTGAGGGGTCGGGGGTCCACCTCCACATCTGCCATATGTCCACCCAAGGATCCGCTGAGATCCTGAGCTGGGCAAAGAGGAAGGGGCGGAAAGTCACAGGAGAGACCTCAGCCAACTATCTCTTCCTCAAAGCCGAGGATATGAAAGAGTTAGGCCCGTACGCCAAGATCGACCCACCCCTCAGAGGCCCTGAACACCAGAAAGCCCTATGGACCGCAATCAACACGGGGGTCATAGACGCCTTCGCCAGCGACCACGCTCCCTACCCCCGAGAAGACAAGGAAAAGGGATGGGAAGATATCTTCGAGGCCCCCTCAGGGGGCACAGGGGTGGAGACCAGTCTACCCCTGATGCTGGACTCAGTCCGGAAGGGACTGATCAGTCTGGAGCGGCTTGTAGGGATATTCTCGGAGACCCCCGCCAAGATCATGGGGCTCTATCCCAGGAAGGGGGCTCTGATCCCCGGAGCGGACGCTGACATCGCCATCATCGACCCAGGGGAGGAGTTCGAGATCAAGGGGGAGAACTTGCACTCCAAGCAGAAGGTGACCGCTTTCGAGGGTTACAAAGGGGAGGGTATACCCATCACAACAATAGTCCGGGGGGAGATGGTGATGGAGCAGGGTGAGGTTATTGGCAGACCCGGCTACGGTGAGTATCAGCGCCCACTACCCTGACTAGGTTTGTCCATTTTTTTGAGACAATTCATGATAATAAATCCCAAAGACGAGGAATAATCCTGCAAAGTATTACGCGCCTCTCAGATCCCATAGGCCTTGTAGCAGGTCCTACAGGGTTGGGGGAGGGGTGAAGACTCTGATCCCTTTAACCTGTTCTCATAGTGTCTCCGGAAAGAGACATAACCATCACTTTCCCAGATGTCGAGGAGATCAGCCTCTCCGATGTTTCCATAACTGAGAGTCGGGATGACTGTCCTCTCACCGCAAAATATCCTAGGTATCTGGCTGACTGGTGGGTTGAGGTAAACGCAGGGTGAGACCTCTCCCCTCTCAGAGATATACAGATTGTTCAGCGGGTCCTCGCTACATATCTTGGTTGGCCCCATCCTCAGAGGGAGAGCTCTGAATCTTACTCCAAGCCCCTCCGCAATCTCTTTGGCATCTCGAATCTTTGAGGATTGTTCTGTTGCCGTATTGTTACATGAGAATGCTTTGACCTCGTCTTGAACGGGATCCCCTACGTAGTCGACGTTAGTAGCGACCACCCCTTCAACCCCGATATTGGCAGCGAGTTTGATGGCTTTTACTAGTTCATCGAGGTTGTCCCTGAACATCATGAACAGGATGATGACCTGCGGTTTCTCTGACCCTGTTTTCATCTTGATAGATTCAAGGAGGGTAAGATTCTTGATTATGCTACGGAAATCTGAACCCACCCTCTTTGCTCCGTGTGACTCTGCAGTGGCTCCAGCCAATGATAGGCTCACGAGGTCTACCTGTAATCCTACTAGTTCCTGTATTGTGTCACCATCAAGGAGGGCTCCGTTGGTAGTGAAACCCACCTCGCAGCCCAAACCCTTAGCAATATCCAACATATCCATGAAGTGAGGGTTCAGCAGAGGTTCGCCCCAGCCTGATAGATATACGTGATGGGCGGAGGGGAAGGACTCTGAGATCTTGGTGTATGTCTCCAGTGACATATCAACTGAACTCCATCGTTCCGAGAAGCATGTTCGGGGACACATTACGCAACTGTGAGTACACCGAGAGGATACCCCGATCTGCAGGTAGTTGAACTTACGTTTTGACCTGAAGAGGTCAAGGACATCTAAGAGCCGCTGCTCCAAATGTATCCCCATTTAGTGGTAGAGGTTGGACCAATATTGGTATTTAGGTCTATATGGGTGGGGGGAAAAATATCCCACCGAAGAGCAGCCAGGCAAGGAAATATACGAGGACGACGTTCAAGAGTTGGGCTATGATGTAGACGGATGCAGCCTTCGTGCCGCCCACTTTCATTAGATCACTGAACCTGGTCTCCAGACCTATGCAGACGAAGCTCAAGCAGAAAAACCAGCCCCTGAAACCCTTTGTGAGGCTCAATATCGATCTCACAGCTGGCTCTCCTATGGCCGGCATGAGGATGAAGGAGAATACTAGGGATGCAGTCAAGAAGCCCACGATGAACTTGGGGAAGCGATACCAGATATCCAATAGACTGGGTTTCTCGTCTGGCTCACTTTCTACCTTGAGAGTCCAGTAAATCGCCAGGCCAAAGGCTGCTACTCCTATCAACACATTCTGGGCCAGTTTGACTATTGCAGCCGCGGTCATCGCTGTCTCGTCGTAGAGAGCCCCAGCGGCGACAACTGCACCAGTGGTATCTATGGTCCCCCCTATCCAAGCTCCAGCCACGGCCGATGGCAGACCCAGCATCCTCGCGATAAAAGGCTCAGCCACTAACATAATGATGGAGGTGAGCAGAACCATCGATATAGTGAAGCTTATCTCCTTCTTATCACCCTTGATGGCTCCCCCCGCAGCGATGGCTGCGGAGACCCCGCATATCGAGACAGCGGAGGCCATGATGGATGCAAAGGACTGGTTCAATCCTGCCCTTGTTGCTAGATAATAGCAGATATACCAAGTTACCAAGACGGCGCCTATTGACTGTGCGACGCTCACAAGCCCTCCCTTTACGATAGTCGAGAACAGGATCTCTGCACCCAACAGCACTAGTCCAATCTTGATGAAGAGCTCTGTCTTGATTGCACTTTTCAACCATTCTGGGGTACCCATAATGTTGCTTATCACGAGGCCGAGGAGTAGGGCCCAGAGAACGTAGGCAAGTCCGTAGTACTTTATCGTAGCTTGCTTTGAGATGATGAACGCGATGACCGCCATGATGAAGACGACGGGAAATCCCATCCAGTACCCCGTGACGTTATCTCCCTTAAAATAGACGCCCAGGGTGGTCAGAGCTAGAATCCCCAGCCCCAATAGGGCTAGAAGGTATACATTCCCCATGTTCAGGGC
>JASFTK010000067.1:0-8015 GCA_050053595.1 Candidatus Bathyarchaeota archaeon
CATCACAGGGGAAGCTTCCTTAGGCACGAACAAGAAACGATAAAGATTCTGGAACAACAACCAAGACATAAAAGCAACCTGCCCCGGAAAGGAGGCCACCCCCACATTCCCCAACACCCGCCAGAACTCAGGCTTCCACCTCCCCAATCTTACCAAGAACGAGTTAAGCCGGGTCGACTTGAACATCGCATAAAGGGGATGGAGCTCCACCCCATACCGCTCCAACCCAAGGACCCTCGCAGCGGCATAGAAAACAAACCAAGCCACCACTATGACCCCTAAACCCTGGTAACTGGACATCACCACTCCAAGACCCCTCTAGCTCAACTAAATAAGCCCCCGACGCTCATAAATAAAGCTGGAGGAAACATGGCAACCACTGAGATCCATTACACCCCGGATCACTGGGCCCTCCTCAAGAGATTCAGGGAGGAGGCACTGCAGATGATCAAGCCCCTCAGCGACCACCATATCCAAGCCCTAGTTTACGGCAGCATCGCCAGGGGCGACATCAAGCCCACCAGCGATATCGACATTTTCATCCCCGGTCCCCCCAACCCAGCCATCCTCCAATCCCTCATCGAGATCCAAACCCCCATCACCCACCGCGAGATAATCCAAGCCACCCCCAACTACGCCGCTAAAGGATACATCCACACCGCCGAAAAACGGAGCTATAGCTTCCCCCTCGTCCCTCTCAGATCCCACGAACGAGAGTTCTACCGGTTCGCCGGATCCGTTGACCTACAACAACTCCTAGAAGACATCAGGGTCCCAGGTGTAGATAAACGACTCAAACTCATCCAACCCACACCAACAGGCCACACAGAGACCCCCATCACAGGCCAAGAGGGCACCACAGCCAAAACCCTCGGCATCGGTATCACCGCCGTCCTCGACAGGGTCCGCACCCTCAACCGACGAGAGAAGATCGGTAGAACCGGTGTCTACCTCCAACGCACCCTGGCCCCCCACGAAGGATTCGGAGAGACCTACCACCGACTCGCTAAAAGAAGACCGCCACTCCGACGTAGGCTCAGAAATTAAATCCTAAAAGAAAAAAAGATGGAATTGGCTAAAGATCCTTGAAGACCTTTACGGTGAGCTTGTTAGGCGGTCTAACGCCGTCCCCGACCCTCTCCCCGACCAGCGAGCCGACGCCCTGCGATACAGCAGCGTCGACCAGCCGCCCGGTTATGATGCCATCGAAGACTACGGTACTCACGCCCTTCTGCTTCTTGAGGGTATCCACCAGATCGCTCACAGGAACCCTGCCTAGCTCTCCCTTCTTACCTAGGAGAACAGCTTCAAGAGTCCCCTTCAAACCCTCAGCGACGGACCTCAACTCAGTGAGGCCCTCCACTTCGGTGAACGGGACCCGCGCAGAAAGTGCAGCTTCAACCTCCTCAGGCTTGAGCTCCTCAACCTCCTTACCCCGGGGAGCCCGGGCCACATAGTCGGGCTTAGCCATCTGCCGCAACTCCTTTAAAATCAGGTCGCCACCCCTATCCCCATCGAGGAAAGCGGTGACCTCCTTCTTCTTTGACAGCCTGATGATCGCCTTCGGGATCTTCACACCCTCCAAGGCTATAACGCCAGTCTTCCCGGCCTTAAGCAGGTTGATGACATCGGCGCGGCCTTCCACGACTATGATCTCTTTAGACTTCGATATGTCTGGCGTAGCAGTAAGCCTCTCCCGCCCATAATGGACGGGCTGGATCTTCTTGTCAGCCCTCGAGACCTCGTTCAGGAGCTTATCGATGTCCTGGGACTCCTTAACGACCCAGTCCCTCATCAGCTCCTTAGCCCTTTTCAGGATCATCTCCCGTTTGTCCACCCGGACATCGGAGATCTTGTCTATAGTGACCTTTGCGTCACAGGGACCGACCCTGTCAACGGTCTCCATCGCAGCCGCTATTATCGCTGTCTCGGCCCTATCCAAGCTTGACGGAGAGATGATCTTCCCATTGGTCTTGTCCTTCCTAGACCTCAGTTTGATGTCTATTCGCCCAATCTTCCCTGACTTTTGGAGCTCCCGGAGTTCAAACTCCTTGGGAAAAAGCCCCTCAGTCTGACCAAAGATTGCGCCGATGACGTCATGGCGCTCCACGACGCCGTCCACAACAAAGGAAGCCTCGATGATATATTTCGCGTTCGTCTTGTCTTTTGAACCCATCTGTATACACGTCTATTCGTTCTCCACACCTTTACCGCAGGTGACCCTCCATCTCGCACAGAGTTCACCTGGGTATGACAGAATCAGACCCTTCGTGAATTTGAGGGCTCAACGTCCCACCTTCGTGGGAATGCGTCTTTCGCCCTGCGGTGAGTGTGACTGGGTGCTGTCTAGCACCCACGGGTAATGCACCACCCCGGAATAAAAACCTTCCCGAAACATCATAGCCTTTAAACATCTCTAAAAACAACCTATCTGAGGATTCTAAATGGGAATACAGGTCGGTATCAACGGTTTCGGCAGGACGGGGAGATTAGCCTACAGGGCTGCCCTAGAGCTGGGCCTTGACCTAGAATTCACAGCCATTAATAGAGGAGACGCTGAGACCATGGCAATTCTACTAAAGCATGACAGCGTCCATGGCCCTCTCCCATTCCCAGTTGCCGTTGATGGGAACAGTTTAATCGTCGATGGTAAGGAGCTAGGGGTCTTATACGAATCGTCCCCCGAGAAACTGCCCTGGCGTGATAGGGGAGTCGACCTCGTTATTGAATCATCTGGACGTTTTAGGGACCGGAAGGGAGCCTCGAAGCACCTTGAAGCCGGTGCAGAGAAAGTCCTTATCTCTGCTCCAGCGAAGGAGCCGGATCTCACAGTTGTGATGGGGGTGAATGACCATCTCTACGATCCCGAGAAACATGTCATCGTCTCCAACGCTTCGTGTACTACCAACTGCATTGCACCTTTGGTCAAGGTGCTCAATGACAGATTCGGTGTAGAGTCGGGGTTTATGACCACCGTCCATGCTTACACCAACACCCAAACCCTTCTTGATAGGGCTCACAAGGATCTGAGGAGGGCGAGGAACGCTGGAACCAATATCATCCCCACCTCGACCGGCGCTGCCAAGGCTATCGGTCTTGTGATCCCAGAGCTAGATGGGAAGATCGACGGGATGGCGATGAGGGTCCCCGTCCCCACGGTCTCTATGATCGACTTTGTAGGGGTCCTAAAGAGGGAAGCCTCGACGGAGGAGATCAATACTGCCTTCAAGAAGGCCTCTGAGGACTCTCTCAAAGGTATCATGGCTTACACCGAGGAGCCTCTCGTCTCAAGCGATTATATACACAACCCCCACAGCGCCATTGTCGATGGGCCCCTAACCATGGCCAAGGGGCGCCAAGTCAAAGTCTTAGCCTGGTACGACAACGAGTGGGGATACGCCTGCAGGCTCGCTGAGATGGCTGAGAAAATGGCCCATTCCATGACGTAAACTACCGGGTGACCCGGAGTTTTCTCATCATATCCAGATTCTCAGGCTTTTTTCTAAAATACGCCCTTACCGGCTCTAGAATCCCTATCACAGCCTCGGCCACCCCCATCTTCAAGTCGAGAGGGTGGAGTTCCTCATTTCGGTAAGCCTTGGCTAACTCTCGGTAGCTCTCATAGGAGGAGTCCCCCCCGTATTTCTTAGGGCGCTTGACTTCTAAGACGTCAATGTGGGGGAAGACCAACATCCGGGCGTGTTCCAACACTGGGTTTCCCTCCACCATCTTCGGAGGACAGAAGGCCGCCCGGTACTTCTCCTGAATAACATCGGGGTCATCATTGACCCAGATAGCCCCTTTCTCAACGCTCTTAGACATCTTAGCCCTTATGCTCCTGTTGATGTCAGCGTCCTCATCGAAGGTCCCCTCGATGGTTGTCTCCTGAAGCCCCGGGAGCAGGGGTGAATGCAGACAGACAGGGGTCTTGTACCCCAGCTTGGGAGCGATCTCTCTGGCGAGCATGTGAACCTTCCTCTGATCCATACCGGAACATGCGACATCAAGGTCCATCTCAAATATGTCGCTGGTCTGCATAGCTGGGTAGAGGGTCCACGCAGCCTCGACATCACTGGTGTCGGCGCTCCTCCCCATGATGGGCATCGCCCTGAGGACCCTATTGAGGCTCGAAGCCTTCATGACCCTCACAATCTTCTCCCAGTAAGCGACATCATCAACCAGATCGGAAGCCCAGAGGTATCTGACCTTCCCCTCGGGGAGGCCCAGAGCGGTGAAGCAGTCCTTGAAGTACTCCCCACCTGCTCTGATATTCTCCATAGCACCACCTAGCTTGTTGTTGATCCAGCTGTGCCAGTCGGCTAGGAATATGGTGAAATCAAAGCCCGCTTCGACGTAGTCAGCCATTTTCTTCCCCACAATAAGGCCTGTCCCGGCGTGCATCATACCCGAGCACTCAAAGCCGACATAGCCCTTTGGGTGCTCAGTAGTGTATAGTAGGTTTTGGAGCTCGTTGAGGGTGATGACTTCCTGAAGGTTACGGGTGCAGAGTTCTAAGCGGGTCTCGATGTCCATAGGTTTTGCCTCGGAACGGGTATCTGAGAGTAGAGAACCGATTTAAGGTTTGAGGGCAGGCGCCCCTGTCCCTCGCAGCAAACTCACGGCTTCACAGATAGGGCAACGCCCCTCTCCACCGAGCTCTCTCATCTGTGAGGTTTCCGGCGCCTACCCTACCCGCCTGTGCCATGACTGGGTAACCCCGAATCACAGGTATCCCTCACCGAGGTCCGTCTGCATGGTGCGTCGTGCGGCGGGCATGAATAACTCTGTACATAGACGTTTTAACCTTTCCAGAATTGACAAGAGACTTTAAGTCTCCACTTTAAATATGCTCTAAATACTTCTCTCGTAGTGGCGCGAGGAACCAAAAAAAATATTTCTTGTATCTCAAGACCAAACATGGTGGTTAAACACCAAACTTGAGAAGACTTTATGCTGAAAAAATAGGATTAGTTTTCTAGGGTGAGGAGATTCGCTTGAATCTAGCTAGGTATCCAGGGTCAACACTTTTAGGGCTCAGCCCAGACAGAGAGAACTAGTATAAAAAGTCACAAAATGCTGGTATGAAGGCTAGATGTTGAGCAATAAGTTTAGTTATCTTTTTACTCTATTTCCTTCTGCAATATCATATAGTTGGGCTTGAAGCCGTATTCCTCGTAGAACTTGAGAGCTGCATGATTTGATGCAACAGTCTCCACTCTTATGGTCCTAACTCCCCTAGTCCTCATCCATTCTAGTGCGTGTTCCATCATCGTCCTACCAAAACCCTTTTGGCGCCATCGAGGTACGACGTATATCTCGTTCACCTCTCCGAAGATCCCCTCTCTGAAGAATTCGTTCTCATGGACCTTCAGCCAGGACCAGCCAACGGTCTCTCCTTCTCTCTCCCAGACGAACATCCCGTCCTTCCTTTCCTCGTGGGCTTGCCTCAGCCCCCGCATATAAGCTGGAAGGCCGTGTTCTTCAGAACTCCTGAGCAAACGTAGATAATCTTCAAACAGCATGTGTCGTGGTAAAAAGCTGCTTGTGACAATATCCTCGTGGAAACCCTTAACTATGTCTGAGTGACGCTCCCAGTCGAACTCCCTGAACGAGATCTCATCCATCAAGAGATTTTCCCTCCCTAGTCAAGTTATATCAGAGATTGAATGTTAATCAGTTTCTTGGTTGGAAAAAAGGGAGGTTTAGGGTGTCTTGTGTGACTATCTGAGATATTTGTTAAACCATCTCAATGTGTGCTGGAGCCTTTCTTCCCGGTGTTTCGGCCCGCCGCTCCTACTGAGTTCATGTGTCTCATCAGGGAATCTAACCAGTTCTGTCTCGACGCCGTTGAGCTTGAGGGACACGAACCACTGCTCGGCCTGCTCCATGGGGCAGCGGAGGTCTTTCTCGCTGTGGATTATCAGGATAGGAGTCTTCACTTTCTTCGCGTATTTTAAGGGCGACCTTGCTAGGTGCTCCTCCATCTCGTCCCAGTAGTCCTTAGTCCCTGCAATGCTCTCAGGTTGCATGTAACCAATGTCGCTCACTCCGAACTTACTCACCCAATTGCATATACTTCTGTAAGATACCGCCGCAGCAAACCGGTTAGTTTGGCCAACAATCCAGTTGGTCATGTAACCCCCATAACTACCACCCAAAACTCCAAGCCTAGCCTCGTCAATGAACTCAAACCTCTTGAGAGCGGCCTCAGTGAAGAGCATCAGGTCCTCGTAATCGCACTCGCTGTAATGGCGCATCACAGCTTGTGCGTAGTCCTCGTCGTACCCTGCGCTACCTCGGGGGTTGGTGTATATGACGGCATATCCCTCAGCTGCGAGGACCTGAAACTCGTGGAACATACCGTCCCCGTATACCCCTCTAGGCCCGCCGTGGATCTCTAAGAGGCAGGGATACTCCTCGCTCTTTTTGTATCCGTAGGGCTTGATTATCCAGCCGTCGATCTCCTCTCCAAGTCCATTCATGAAAGTGAAGTGCTCCGGGACACTCAGCAGGACGTTCTTCAGCCAGCTGTCGTTGAAATCCGTAAGACGTCTCTCCCCTTCTGAATCCTCAACATACAGTTCTGCAGGGTGGGTGGCATCCATGGCGTTGTAGGCGATGACGGAACCGTCCTCGGAGAGGCTGAATCCGTCGATGGTCTTCCCTCCAATGACCGTTTCTACCAGGTCCCCTGTGTGGTTCACCTTGTATATGTTGGAGTGGGGGATGCTGGCGGTGAGGAAATAGATATCACGGCCGTCGCTGCTCCAGACCGCTCCTGGCTTGGGCGTCGAGACCCTGACATCGCATCCCACCCCCATGTTCAGGCTCCTGTCGAATCCCCGGGTCAGGTTCTCCATCTCCCCTCCTTGGGAGGGCATCACCCAGAGGTCTTGGTTGACGGCAAGGTCTTCCGGCCTATCGTGGCCTATGAAGGCGATGCGCCTGCTGTCAGGGGACCAGGAGAGGTCGGTGACGACGTGGGCGCCCTCCGTAAGCTTCTCGGGTTCTCCTCCCTTGACGGATATCAAGAAGATGTCTCTGACCCGACTGGTATCTGCGTTCTCCTCTTTGTTAGCCGTATAAGCGATTTTCTTGCCGTTGGGAGACCACTTGGCCGTTTCGACATCGAACTCCCCCTCAGTGAGCTGCTTGGGCTCCCTCCCGAACCTGGCTGTGAAAAGGTGGGTCCTCCTCCCCTCAAAGGTCCCGACGCCGTTCAGCTTGTACTTGATCCTCTTGATGACCTTGACATCGGAGTCGGATTTCTCCTCGGTCCAGACCTTGGAGAGATACAGGATTTGCCTTGAATCAGGCGCCCACATCGGCTTGGAGACCCCTTCCCTGTTATCGGTCGCCCTCTTTGCCTCCCCTCCAGAACTAGGAATAATCCAGACTTGGGGTTTGTTCTCGTCAGGCTCCCGCCCTGAGGAGAGAAAAAGGAGGTTCCCCCCGTCAGGTGACCATCTAGGGTATGTGTCCTTCCCAACGCCGTATGTGAACTGCTCTACCTCCCCGGAGGCAACGTCCGCCATCCAGATATGGCGCTCGTAGGTGTCCTCTTCGGGGTTGATGGTCGAGAGGACGAAGGCTATCTTCTCCCCGTTGGGGGATGTCTGGGGGTCGGAGACGAATTTAAAACTTCTCAGATCCTCGATGGTGATCTTTCTCTTTGCCATGGGACTCAGAAGGGAATGTGTTGAAATAAAGTTAAAAGTTGGCTTTCAAGCCTGCTTCAGATACTTGTCGAACCATCGGAGGATGTGCTGGAACCTCTCCTCCCTGTGCTTGGGCTTCCCACTCCTGCTGAGCTCGTGGTTCTCCTCGGGGAACCGCACCAGCTCCGTCTCGACACCCACCTCTAGTAGGCTGGTGAAGAACTCCTCAGCCCCCCAGATTGGGCATCTGAGGTCTTCCTCTGAGTGGATTAGGAGGGTGGGGGTCTTGGCTTTGGCGACGTATCGGATGGGGGACTGCTCCATAAGCTTCTCCTCGTCCTTATAGGGCCATCCCAT
>JASFTK010000068.1:0-7946 GCA_050053595.1 Candidatus Bathyarchaeota archaeon
GTTAAAACGGACCTTTCCCCAAGCCCCGTTACCATGAAACAACGGGCAGGACCGGAGACCGAGCCCCATATGCTCCCTAATGGGTTAAGTAATCTCAAAAATACACTAAATACACCGCATCCAATGCCCAACAACCCCCCACAGAAAACCGCTATAAGCGGTCACCATTACAACACCCAAACCGGCATGAAAAAGCCCCGGGCGGGATTTGAACCCGCGGCCAACAGCTTACAAGGCTGCCGCTCTGGCCTCTGAGCTACCGGGGCACACTCAGATGAATACCCCAACCCCACATATATCTTATCGTCCATCCAACCCCCAGCCAAACAACATACAACCCAAAAAAGTCGAGGGAGACCCCAAGATACACTCAAGAATACGGAAAATCGGAGTCAACCCCTAAACACCCAGACCGACAGACAACAACCCCCCTCAACAACAAATTATAACACTTAAAAACACTGACCGAGAGAGTGGTGAACGGTGGGGTCTCTCGGACCGCGAGTAGAGATATTCGCCGGTTCATTGCATTTCCCATGCGAGCAGACCCCACCATACCCCCCGACTTCTCCCTGCACCAGCCCATAGAGAACAACGGAACAGACACATAGAAAATGTGAAAAGCAATCCCCCCCCTCTTCAAACGGAGATCCAAGTCAAATGAAAGTCATAGTCCTAGGTTCCGGCAAGATCGGCTCCGTCATAGCACAAGATTTCTCAGAGACCCACCCCGACGCCCAACTCACCCTGAGCGACATAAACAAGGAGAGAGCCAAACAAGCGGCAGAGGGTATACCCGGCGCAAGTTGGACCACCGTCAACACCTCCGAACACGACCAATTAGTAGAGAAGATGGCTGAGTACGACATGGCACTGGGTGCGCTACCCGGGGAGTTCGGCTACAAGGCCCTTCAAGGCGCTCTGGAAGCAGACGTAGACATGGTGGATGTTTCCTTCACCCCAGAGAACCCCCTGTCCCTCGACAAGGCGGCCAAAGAGAGGGGGGTCACCCTGATCCCCGACTGCGGCGTCGCCCCCGGACTCTCTAACCTACTGGTCGGCTACTCCGCCTCCAGGCTAGAGAAGGTCAGGGAAGCCCACATCATGGTTGGAGGGATCCCCGAGACCCCCGTCCCCCCTCTGGGCTACACCATCACATGGTCCGCTGAAGGCCTCATAGACGAGTACGTCAGAGACGTCACCATAATCGAGGGCGGTAAACCAGTCCGTGTCCCCGCTCTCAGCGGCCTTGAGGAGATAGACTTCCCCGGTGTAGGCAAACTCGAAGCCTTCTACACAGACGGCCTCCGCACCCTCGCCGAGACCATCCCAGAAGCCAAGAGCATGTGGGAGAAGACCCTGAGATACCCGGGCCACGTTGAGAAGGTCAGACTTCTCAGGGAGCTAGGCTTCTTCGACGACGAGACGGTCACCGTGAGAGGGGACGATGTATCCCCACGCCTAGTGACCGCAAGGCTCCTGGAGAGGTCCCTCTGGAAACCCGAGGTCGGAGACCTGCTGGCGATGAACATAAAAGTCCGGGGCGAGATATCGGGCAAGCCAGCCGGATACGGCTACAGGATCCTGGACCGCTTCGACCATGAGAAACAGGTCACCGCGATGGCGAGGACCACCGCCTATACCGCCTCAATCGTGGCTGGGCTGCTGGTGAAAGGCGTCATAGAAGGCCCAGGGGTCATCCTCCCTGAGAATCTAGGGATGGACCAGTCCGTTGCGGAGGCGCTGTTGGAGGAACTGAAGAGAAGAGGGGTCCGGGTAGAGGAATCCCTCCTCTAATTGCCAAAAGGACGGACTTAATAGACAGTCCCGTACACTGGTTCCTATCATGTCTCAACCTTCGATATACTGTATCACCCACGGCGAGGACGCAGACGGACTCATCTGCGGAGCCTTGATGAGACGACTGAAGGACGCCACCCCCATCATGGTGACCTACGACGACCTCAAGGGAGCCCTCAGGGGCATCAAGCCTGGGATTGATGAACTCTACGTCTGCGACCTCAACATCAGGGACGACCTGGTTGACGAAATACTCAGGATAACCGACTTCTGTAAGGTCACCATCATCGACCATCACCCGACAACAGAAGGGGCATTGACGAAGCTGGAGCAGGAGGGGGTGGAGGTGATCCATGACACCCGGGACTGCGCTAGCGTCCTCCTCTACAACCGGTATCGGGACAAACTGGGGCGGCAGGCTGGGAGGATGGCGGCCTTTGCAGCTTGGGCTGACCAGTTCGAGGATGGACCCTTAGCCGTTGAGCTGTTGAGGGGGTACGACAGGCAGTCAGTCCAACACGAGGGCTTGATCCTCGCCCATGCCCTTACGGAGAGCCCGTCGGAGGAATTCAAATCCCACGTCATGGAGGAGATCACCCAACTCAATTTCCCCCACAGGATCCAGGGGGTCCCCGAGGCAGCCTTAACCTACTTGGAAACAACCTCAACATTCATCGAGGCTCTCCCGGAGATGGCGCACCGTCTTGGGGTACTGGCATACGTCGAAGCATCTGAGGGGATGCCCATCGGAGCCATTGCGGGGCTCATCACCGACGCCCTAGGCACAGTGGTCGGCCTGTGCTACAGGATCGGCCCCGATCGGGCTAATATCTCGATAAGGAGTAGGAGGGGTATAAATTTCCACCTCGGGGAGATAACCAGACGGGTAGCCACTAGTAGAGGAGGGTTTGGGGGAGGGCACAAGCGAGCCAGCGGCGCCAGCATACCCATAGGGGAGATCCACGCATTCATGGTGGATCTCGAAGATGAGATATCCCGTACGCAGACCACGACAGACTAGATATCTGTTACGCGTTTTTCTCCTCGAAGCTGAGGGGGGCGTACTCGGAGAGTCCCCTCTGAGCGTAGTCCCACTCTGAGACCTTAGCCCAGTTGGCTTCTGCGATCTCCTGGACCTCACCCAATAGCGTCTCCTCATCTAGCCCCAAAACCTTACCCTGGTCCACCAGTAGCTCCCCGTCACAATAGACCTTCTCGACATTGTCGCTGGTGGCCGCGTTCACCAGGCTCTTGATGGGGTCGTAGACCGGGGCTATCCTGGTTGTATGGAGGTTGATGATGACGATGTCGGGTTTGGCTCCCTCTTGGAGGCGGCCGATGTCGTTCCTTCTGAGGGCCTTCGCGGCGTTGAGGGTGACGGCGTTGAACGCTTCAGCTGAGGAGGCGGAGGTGCGGTCGAAGTCAACGACCTTGGAGAGCATCGAAGCCCAGCGCATCTCGTTGATGATGTCCTGGGGGAAGTTGTCTGTACCGATGGTCATATTCACCCCGAGGCGGATATTCCTGCCGAAGGATTCCATCGCGACGGCGTTCTTGGTAAAGACCACCGGGCAATAGGCTATTGAGGAACCGGTCCCAGCCAGGAGCCTCTGGTCTCCATGGCCCGGCCAGGCAGTCTTACTGTGGCCGCTGGCGAAGATACAGTGGCCGGCGATAAACCCGGGGCCTAGGAGACCGGTCCCGTGGAGGAACTGGACAGGGGTCTTGAGGTGCCTACGCACGATCTCTTGGAACTCGATAAGCCTCTGACCGACGTGGGTCTGGATCCCGATGCCGAGTTGGTCAGCCTTCTCCCTGGTCTCCTCAAATAGCTCGGGGGTGCAGGTGTCGACCTGAGCCGGGAAGAGCATCCCCCTTATCCTACCTTGGGCGGAACCATGGTGCTTCTCGATGAACTCCACGGCCCTGTCAAAGTCCTTCCAGCCCTTCTCCTCGTCCCACTCATACCCAAACCTCCCCTTCTCGTCGAAGATCCAGGTTGCGGATTTGTAGCCAGGGGCGATGTACCCTCTGATCCCGACCTCGTCTGTGAGTCGGACCAGTTCCTCGTTGCCTCCCCCTACCTCGATGAACGTCGTAGTCCCGGAGAGCAGCCGCTTCACCAAGGAGAGCAGGGCGACTTTAGACCACTTTTCCGGGTCCAGTAGCGTCCTGGTGGCGCCTCTCTTGGTTATATGCATCCCTATCCCCGCGTGCTGGTAGTATGGATCTAGATCTATGTCGATGGTGAGGTGGTGGGGGGAGATGGGGGTCTGGGAGTGACTGTGAGTGTTGATAAACCCCGGGGTCACCAGTTTCCCCTCAGCGTCAACCCTCTCATCCACCCTTCCCTGGTAGCTCTTACCGACATGGATGATCCGCTCCTCGTCGAACACCACCACGCCATCCCTGAGGATCCGATGCCTCTCCCCGTCGAATCCCACCACTATCCCACCCTCGATTATGGTCGTCAATCCAATCTCTAATCCATACCCCTCCTAGCATAAATCGATGATGGCCCCATGGCCTCCAACCCTATTGACGTATTAAATATGGCTTTGAGCATAAATTGGGTGATTGAGATGGAGTTCACTACGCGACCGGTCGTATTGGGGACCCACGGAATGGTCACCTCAACCCACTATCTGGCCTCCGAGGCGGGGCTCCAAGCCCTCAAGCGGGGGGGTAACGCGATCGATGCGGGGGCCACAATGTGGTTCTGCTTGACTGTGCTGAAGCCCTATCTGGTCGGGGTGGCGGGGGAGGTCCCTATACTGGTCTACTGGGCCGACGAGGAGAGGGTGTTGGCGGTCAACGGGCAGGGGCCAGCCCCTGAGGCTGCGACAATAGACTGGTTCAGGGATCATGGGTACAAGCTCATACCAGAGGATGGCTTCCTCCCTGCGGTGACCCCCGGTGCCTTCGACGCCTGGCTCACACTGCTTGATGAATACGGCACAATGAGCCTCTCCGAGGTTATGGCCCCTGCTATAAGGTTAGCAACTGAAGGGTTCCCAGTCTTTCCCGGTCTGAAGAGGTCTCTCATGGCCAATGCAGAGAGGTTCAAAGAGGAATGGCCTGGCTCAGCATCCGTCTACCTTCCTAGCGGGGAGGTCCCCGGTGTAGGGTCAATCCTCAGGAATCCTGATTGGGCCCGTACTTTCTCTGAGGTTGCGGAGGTTGAGAGGCGGGAGAGAAGGGGGGGGCGCTCCGCGGGGATAGACGCCGCCAGGGATCACTTCTACAGGGGGCCCATAGCCAGAGCGATCATCGACTATATGCAGACCTTCAGATGCCGGGATGTCTACGGCCAGGAGCATCATGGGCTGCTCACCATGGAGGACTTTGGGGATTATCGGGCCAGAATCGAGGATCCAATCACCACAGAATATCTGGGTTTGGATGTCTACAAATGCGACACTTGGTGTCAGGGGGCGGTCCTCCTCCAACACTTGAACCTCCTGGAGGGGTACGACCTCGCCTCGATGGGGCACAACACCGTTGAATATCTCCACGCATATATCGAATGCGCCAAACTGGCGTTTGCCGACCGTGAGCACTACTACGGGGACCCCGATTTCGTGGATGTCCCTCTTGACCGGTTGCTCTCCAAGGAGTACGCCCGGGATAGGAGGGAACTCGTGGACCCCGGGGAGGCTTCCCTGGAGATGAGGCCGGGCGGCGTAGAGCCTTACAGACTGAGAAAGTCGGAGGAGGGAGACTGGTTCGAGGGCGACACAGTCCATCTTGAGGCTGTGGATGGGTGGGGGAACATGATCTCTGCGACGCCAAGCGGGGCATGGATAAGGACCTCTCCTGTGATCCCGGGGTTGGGCTTCTGTATGGGGACGAGGGGGCAGATGTTCCACCTTGATCCGTGCCATGCGGAAAGGCTGGAGCCGGGGAAGAAGCCGAGCACCACCCTGACCCCGAGCTTGGTGATGAGAGAGGGGGAGCCCTACATGGTATTCGGGACGCCGGGCGGTGACCGCCAGGACCAGTGGACCCTGCAGTTCTTCCTGAATCACGTCGACTTCGAGATGAACGTCCAGCTGGCCCTCGACCAGCCCACAGTGCACATCAACCATATGCCAGGTTCCTTCTGGCCCCACGCCGCCTACCCTGGACGGGTCAATATCGAACCTAGGATCCCTACCGATGTCCGGCAGGGGCTAATGAAGCTGGGACACGAAGTTGTGGTGAGCGATCCATGGAGCCACGGCCGATGCCTGGCGATCCGTTACGATCCCGAGACCGGGGTAATGTTCGGAGGCGCTTCACCCAGAAGGGCTGAAGGGCAGGCCATCGGCTGGTAATTGGGACTCCCCTCTTCATCTGACGAATGTGTTTAACGGATGAAGGGGGGGCTATGAGGGTAGAGGGGGCCTTCGTTTGTGTTAAGGAAAGGAAAAATATGCCCTCCCTCCATTTTAATATGGGTGTGAGGGACTGCAGAAGCTGGACCTGGTGACCGTCAACGAGGGGCATCGTGACTGGGAGGAACTTGTGGAGATCATCTGGGGAGCGCTGGATTATTTCCAAGAGGGGATCTGGGAGGAGGTCAAGTTCCTCGGGAACGTGAGTTTAGAGCACGATATGGAGGTCAGCTCCAACGAGGGGGTCCACGGAGCCTTCAACCTAGGCAATCTGATGAATAAGCTGAGGATGTTGAAGACATCAATGCGGGCTGAAGAGCTGCTGCTGGCCCTCACCCAAGACCCCGTGATACTGGTGTACCACCGATTCGTGACAGACGGCTTCAGGAGGATTATCAACCTCGTCCAAGACTACGTCGCGGAAAATGTAGGCCTTGTCTCCCTCTTCAAGATAGACAAGGAGACCAGTATCAAAGTGACAGCTCACGGGCTAGGCCACAACCAGGGCTTAACCCACCACCTTGACCCCGTCGGTCTGATGTATATCGTTTACTGAACGGCCTTTCCCTCAAAAAGAACGGATTCTGCACCGACTGCTGTGAAAAACTAGAACGATCAGTTGTATAAATAGCAATTTTTCTTTTAGGCACCCCTCGGGGGGATTCTAATCGGACTTATGGCCTACATGGGGGGCATGCCGCCGGGCATACCTCCAGGCATCCCACCGGGCATACCGCCGGGGCCACCCGGCGGGGTCTCAGGCATCTCCATTTTCGAGGCCGCTATGATGTCATCAATCTTCAGCAGCATCGTGGATGCCTCCGTCGCCGACTTTATCGCCTGGGTCTTGACTTGAGTGGGTTCATAGACATTCTTCTCGACCATATCTGCTATCTCCCCTGCGATGACATCCAAGCCCATCCATAGCTCACCCTGCTCGTGCTTCGACTGGAGATCGGATATAGCGTCGATGGGATCCATGCCGGCGTTCTCAGCGAGGGTAGTCGGGATCACCTCGACAGCCTCGGCGAAAGCCAGGACCGCCAGCCTCTCCCGGCCGGCTAAACCTTCTGCGTATCGCCTCATTCTGCGGGCCACCTCGATCTCGGGGGCTCCGCCTCCGGCGACGACTCTGGGGTCCTCGACGACGTCCCTGGTCACGCAGACAGCATCATGGATAGACCTCTCAGCCTCGTCAACCACCCTCTCAGTACCACCCCTGACAAGGATAGAAACCGCCTTCGGATTCCTACACCCCTCAACAAAGATCATCCGATCATCACCGATCTTACGCTCCTCAACCACAGCAGCATAACCCGCATCCCCCACCGTCAGATCATCGACACTGGTCACAACACGGCCACCCGTAGCCTTAGCCAGAGCCTCCAAGTCACTCTTCTTAAGCCTCCTCGCAGCGAACACCCCCTCCCTCGCCAAAAAGTGCTGCACCATATCGTCGACCCCCTTCTGGCAGAGCAGGACAGTGAGGCCCGCATCCTTGATCTTCCTCACCATCTCCCTGAGCATCCCCTCCTCCTGATCCAGGTAGGCCTGCATCTCCTCAGGCGTCTCTATGTGGATCTTGGCGTCGAACTCGGTCTTCTCCACCTCAAGCGGGGCGTTCAGCAGGCCGATCTTGGCGTCCCGCACCAGCTTGGGCATATCGGCGTGGACGACCTCCTTGTCGATGATGAGGCCGTTGATGAGAGCCGTATCAGTGATAGAACCCCCAGGCTTCTTCTCAACCTTGATCATATCAATATCCACCTC
>JASFTK010000069.1:0-7751 GCA_050053595.1 Candidatus Bathyarchaeota archaeon
GAGCACGTCGAGAAGAGCGTTGCGGGGGAGGTCGAAGGCAGGTTCAGCTTCATCAGCTTCAACATGAAAGAGGAGAATGTTGACAAGATGATGAAAAAGCCCTGGGTTATGACCAGCAGCGACGGCAGGATCCACGCCCCATACGGCCCACTAGTCGAGAGGAACCCCGCAGTCCACCCCCGGTTCTACGGTGCTTACCCCAGGGTGCTGGGCCGCTACGTCCGGGAACGGGGGGTCTTGACCCTCGAAGAGGCGGTGAGAAAGATGAGCAGCCTCGGTGCCCAACGTATCGGCCTCACAGACCGGGGGCTCATCGCCAAAGGGATGTGGGCTGACATCGCCATCTTCGACCCGAAGACCGTCATCGACAAGGCAGAGTACACCCCACCTGAGAAGAGCATCCTCTATCCCGAGGGGATACCCTACGTCATTGTGAACGGGGTCATCACCATCGATGGTGGAGAGCACACCGGTGCCCTGGCGGGTAAGATCCTCCGGAAAAGGTGACCCCCTCTTTTACACATCCAGAGCCTTACCCGCTTCGTAGGGTTCAAGGTATCTCACGAGGAATAGGGGTATCAGGGTAAAACTGGAGAGCACCCCGAACAGGAGGGGGATGTTCCGGGGTAGCAGGTAGCCGATGATTATGCTGGCGGGGATGTTCCCCACCCAACTGAAGCTCATATACATCTGGAACACCGTTGCGGAGAGCGCCAGAGGCGTAGAGTCCCCCATGAGGGCCATACGCCCGCCTGAGTTGATCCTCTCGACGACATTCGAGAGTATCGCGAGGGTTATGAACCAAGTCATCATCCCGGGCTTGAGGGTCATCCAGAGGTACCCTGATACCATCAACCCAATCCCTGATATGAAGTAGATCCGCTTGTGTCCCCACTTGTCAGCAGCCCCCCCCCCGATTATAGATGCAGGGATGCCTGATAGGAGGACCACGACGGAGATGTAACCCGCGGTTTTAGGGGTGAATCCTCCGACTATCTCATTCATCACCAGACTGAACATGCCGCCGGTGGGGTTGCTGATCCTACGGGTGCCTATGGCGGAGCCTATCATGAGGAGGGCGGCTATGAGCACCGTCTTTTCCGTGAAGGTGAAGGCTATGGCCTCCCGGCTGAAGAGCCTCTCCTGCTCCAACTGGGGCTCCTTAAGGGTGAAGAACAGGAAAGCGAGGAGCCCCATGAGGCCCCCCGTGATGAAAACCACCTGATAACCCCCCCAATCAATGATCAAGGGGCTCAGTAGGCTCGCCGCGCTCCCCCCCAAAGCCATACCGAAGGTGTTCACACCCCCCA
This sequence comes from Candidatus Bathyarchaeota archaeon, assembly GCA_050053595.1. Taxonomy (GTDB): domain Archaea; phylum Thermoproteota; class Bathyarchaeia; order TCS64; family TCS64. The sequence goes on from JASFTK010000069.1 coordinate 1,311, forward strand.
AGACCCTGGCGTGCCACTCAGGAGGGGTCACATCCACTGCGTAGGAGTCCGCTGCGATATCGAACAGGGCGCCGGCGGTGGTCATAGCTAGGCAGAGGGGGAAGAAGACACTCCAGATGGGGACCGCGTCGACATCGGTGAAGACGAATCCCATAACGGCGATGATGCTCAGCACCCCGGTCAGCAGGAATAGGGGGTGCCTCCTGTAGGTGTTCCCCCTGAACTGGATGGGGAAACCATCGGATGCCATCCCGATGAACATCTTCCACTGCCAGCTGACGTAGACCAACCCCAAGAACAGAGCGGTGTCAAAGGTGCTCACCCCCCGCACCTGCATCAGGTATAGCGGTGCCCACATCGAGAAGGTGATCTTCATATAACCATTAGCAAAATAGGCGAGACCATAAAACAGCGCTATCAGCTTAGGGCGCCAGACCTCGGAGGTGAGCTGCTGCATCCGCTCTTCCTTGGAGGCCTGCCAGTAGGTGACCCCTTTTTCCTCAAACATCCGCCTCCATTTCCTACCCAGCCCGAAGAGGATGAGGTAGGCTGCGACGGTCAAACCGAAGAACAGGAGCCCAAAGGCATGCTCAGGCTTCATTATCCATCGAAGGGGGGAGTATAGATATAAATAGATTTAGAACACTCAAAGGTCTCCCTGATCCCAAAGGCAACTTCAACTATCTGAAACCCTAATAACCCGAAGGATGTTCTATTCCATAGGTGAATTTACATGGTGAGTGATATGGAGAAGACGGTCATCGGGGAGATCTGGTCCTCCAACGAGGCGTATGAGAACCTTATCCACATGTGCGACGAATTCGGGAGCCGCTTCGCGGGCACCGAAGGGGAGAAACCCGCGGCTGAGTACATGGCCAAAAAACTTAGGGAGTATGGCCTTGAGAAAGTCGCCCTTGACGACTTCAAATATATCGGCTGGAAGCGGGGGGAGGCGAAACTGGAGCTATTGTCCCCACGGGAGGAGGAGCTCTACACCCAATCCCTTGCATTAAGCCCCCCCACAGAGTCGGGGGGCCTTGAGGGGGACATTATCTTCCTTGGCCCGGGCTATCCTGAGCTGTTCCTGGAAAAGGAGGACGAGATCCAGGGGAAGATCGTCCTCTGCACCAGCCAGCCCAGACCCTCGGGGGTTATGGTCCATAGGCGTACCAAGTATGGTTACGCCGTCAAATTAGGCGCCACAGGCTTCATATTTGTCAACCATAACCTGGGGCAGCTGATGCCCACGGGTTCCTTGAGGCCGGGTTACAGGATGTCCGGGGAGATCCCCGGGATCGGGGTTAGCTGGGAGACCGGGAGCTACCTCATCAGGATGCTGGAGGAGGGCCCCGCCAGAGTGCGGATCACAACCACGGACACGGTGACACCTGACACCGTCTCTTGGAACGTCGTCGGGGAGATACCGGGGACCACCCTCAAAGACCGTGTCATCCTAGTAGGAGCCCACTATGAAGGCCACGACATCGCCGTGGGGGCTCTCGACGACGGTGCGGGGGCCGTGGTGATCATGGAGGCCGCCAGGGCGCTGGCCAAGCACAAGGCGGCGTTCAAGAGGACCATCCGATTTATCTGCTTCGCCGCCGAGGAGATAGGGGTCACTGGCTCGACTTGTTATGCCGACAAGCACAGGGATGAGTTAGATACCATTGACCTGATGATCAACTGCGACGGAGCGGGGAGGGCTAAGGACCACGTTTACAGGGTCTCAGGGCCCGACCCCCTCATAGATTACCTCCAGAGCCTCGTGGACAATATTAATTACCAGATGAAGGTGACCCGGTCCTCCTCCACTGCCTCTGACCATTGGCCTTTCTACTTGCAGGGGATCCCAGCGACAAGTCTCTCCTCCTATAGGAGCCCCGCTGAGGTCGCGAGGGTGGGCAGGGGATGGACCCACACCTCAGCGGACACCATTGACAAGGTCAACCCGAAATACCTCAAGGACGCCGCACTGGTCCTAGCTCAATCCCTTATCCACTTGGCCAAAGAGCCCGGGGAGATAGCTGAGAGGACCCCTCCAGAGGAGATCGTCAAACGCCTAGAGGAGAACGGTATCGCCGATATACTAAAAATCCAGCTAAAATGGCACCCCGAATCTATAAGATAACACCAATTCTACCCTTTTTTTCCAAACAACCGATTGTGAGGGAGATCAACCGGGGAATATGTCGTCCAGAAGTCTGAGGTAATAGTCGTCGATGAACGTGAAGTCATGGGCCTCCAGGATTCTCTCGTAGTCCTTGATCAGTTCCGCGTCCGTCTTCCCCATGTAGGGGTTGATATAGAACATACCCGTCTCAGTGTGGGACGCGAGGCGCTCATAATCCTCTATGGTACGGCTCAGTGTTGGCTCTTGGGTGTCCACCCCGTCGCTCCCGATGAAGACGGCCCGGGAGGCCAAGTCGGTCATCCAGGGCTGTAGGCTGTTCATAACATACTTGACGGGCATCTCGGACTCATCTTTCACCTCGTCAAGGAGCTGTGCCGCCCACCTTTCTTCCTGCTCACTGCTGCACCTGTCCAACCGGTCTATGGCGAACCCGTCGATGGAGGGGAACCGCTTGGTCATATCCAGCATCCCCGCCTTGATGTACTGGTACCATGACTTCGAGGGATCTAAGGTCATGAGGCTCCACCAGTCCCCTGACTCTATCACGCTGTCGCCCCATCTGTCGGATATGGATCTGTGGCACTCGGTGAGGTCCACATAGAGGACGTTTTTGAATCCCATCCCCTCGAAACCTTCGAGCCTCCTGTTTATCTCCGAATCCGGTGTCTCGTAGTTGAAGTAATCCCCCCATATGGGGAAATCAGGGAAGACATAGTTCCATTCCCAGACGTTGAATCTGGCTTCCTCGATACAGGTCTCCAGTGAACGCTGCATGTCCGGGGAGATGTGGGTCACGAACATAAGGGTCTTCTCGTAGACCGCATCCTCCAGGATAGACGAAACACTCCCTCTGAAGGATAGCTCCAGACTCATACCATCCAGACTCCAATCACTCTCATTCAACTCGAACATAATCGATTCACCCCCCTCCCCTTCAACACGGATCGTTATACGCTCAATACTACCTCCACCTGAACCCTGTGGCTGACTGTCGGGCGGGGGCTCGTCGGATGTGGTCTCGGCGATAGGTCCCACGATCAACGCCTCACCTATGTCTAGGAACATCCATTTAACCGCCATACCAACCATGAGATCGTTCAGATTGAGCTGGTCACAGATACTGGCTGCAACCGTCTTATTCCTCCTCCTAGAGTAACGGTATGTGATCCTGACGGGACATACGTCTTCGGGGTTTACTCCCACGATTGTCCCGTCGTATATCCTATCGGATGCAGAGGTGAGAGGGGTGATCACACAACAGATGATCACCACAATGATAAGTGTAGAACCCCCCTTTTTCATGAATGAACATTTGATATAAGATGATAATTAATAATTATGAAGGAAAAAAACGTTGTATATCAATATATGCAAATGATGTTTAGATAATTTAAATATTTTTAGTAATTAAATAGTGTGTTTTATCCGTTGTTGGGTTATGTTATGTTTAAATGTATGTTCAGATAATCGACATTTCATGTTAGTTAAAATAACGAATGGTAAAAAAACGGTGAATGTGTGTTTATTTATCAACCGTAACATGATTAATCAATAATTTGTCTTCCTTCCGGAATCGTGTAGTCTAATTTTATTATCTGAAACCTGTAATAGCTCTATTCTGTGGCGTATTTCTAAGAAATAGGGGTTTATCTGGTTTAATATAGTGGTTTTACGCCACCTCTATGGGAATCGGTTGAACAATAACAAGTTCGAGAGCAGTCTGATCTTGGTGCTGTTCAACGCAGACCATTTGAACGGGTCTTCAATCGGAAGAATAGAGGAGACGGCGAAGAACAGTAGCACGGCGGGGTTGAGTGGGTGGGGGGGCCAGAGAAGGCTCTTCAGGAAATAGCACCGGGTTGTGCGGTAGTCTCTACTGGAGATCTCCCTGATGGCTTTCCGCTTCCCTATCTTCGAAGCGACGTAATCCTCGACCCATCTGATGGTCCCTCTGTGTCTCGACCTGTATCTCATCCATTCAGAAAATTTTGAAGGCAGTCTTACCCGTAATCCACAGTCGATGGTGGTGTAGTTCAGGTCCAACAGACAGGACGCCAAGCATATCGTGTGGTCATCAGCCAGCACGGGCTCTTCAAAGAAGCCAAGGTCGATCAGCATAGATGCGGCTCTCTTTGATATTGCGATGATCTGACCCCCCATGTTGAACTTGGAAGCAGCCTCCAGTTCCCGGTGCATGGTCCCGTATATCTCAGCTATCCGTCTGCTGAAGAAGGACCTTGGCGAGACGCTGGCGAAGTCCTGATACGCGGTGACGACATCATACCCCTCAACCTCGGATATCAACCGGCCGGGGTCCCTCACCTCGACATCCGCGTCGACCTCGACTAAACCGTCGTATTCTAAGGAGCGTACCAATGCTAACCGCCAGGCCGACCATTTCCCGGATCTGGTCCTCCTCACGATCTCTATCTCACTGTCATCAATGGATCTGAGGAATTCGACGCTCTCCCGGTCATCGCTGTCGTCGACGATAAGTGCTCTTTCGACGTGTTCATTCTCAAGGATCTTCTTAGACAGACTGTATGCTGAGGCACTGTCGTTGTAGCTTGGTACAAAGAGGAGGATTCTCATAGCGTCTCTTTGAGCTCGACCTTGTAGACCATGGTGTCGGCGTTCCCGTAGGACAGGCCCCCCACTTCCAGGGCGGGGATCCACTCATCGAGTTCGAAGGGGATGGTCAGGACATTGATCGTGGTGGGGTTGACCTCGTTTCCTCGGACGGTCTTGGTGTAATAGGGCAGATGTTCATACTGGTAGACGCTTAAGTCCAGCAACGGCCCATCCAACCTCTCGCCCACCCGGAGGTGGATCTCCAGAGTGTAGTTGCCGGGGGGGACTGTGACCCAGGGGCCCCACCAGACGCTGCCTTGGGTGCCTTTCTTGATGAACAGATGATTACTCCCCACTTGGACTGTGTTGGGGACGAAAAACTTGGTCTCGGGGAAGGAGTCCTCAAAGGAGATAATGGGTTTCCTGACCTCCTTGAACTCAAGCTGGAAGTGGAGCTGGCTAACCGTAGTCTTAGGTCCTTGATACCCCCTCTCCAGGATCATCAGACCGTTCACGTTGGTCTTGAGGCCGTACTCCCCTGTCTCTAGGAACTTGAAGACAGCCTCCTTGGTGGTGTGTCCCACGGGCTCATAATAGAAGAGATAGTGCAGCACGTCGAAGACTATATAATCGGGCGGGGCGAGGTCCCCTGGCCACTGGGTGTAAGCCGTCCTCCTGTCTGCAATGTTTGGGAATATATTCTCTTGGGCCAAGACAGATGCATCGGCAGACAGGTTCGAGAGGGCTCTGTGCCTAAGATGGGTATCTTGGGTGGGGAGAGGGAGCCCCCAGTTGGAGCTGAATCTGGACATAAGGGGCGTGGCCGGAGCCAATAGGAGGAAGAGGAGGCTCAACGACGCCATCAGTTTCACCCGGACCCGCTTAGGGGGCTCTCTCAACCCCCCGAATATTGCGGAGACAAAGAAGGGGACAGAGACCAGAGCCGGATATTGCCAGGTGATGGTGAAATAGGGTTGGTAATCGGATGTTGTGGCCAAGAATAGATAGGGGAGGGCGGGGAGTAGTTCTAGCGGGGAGTTGAAGGAGAGGAACGCGAGGGGGGCTGATAGGATGGTGATGTACGATATCTTCACTAGGAGAGTTTGATAGGAGAGACTCCCAAATATCAGGGCGGGCTGGAGTACATCTCTCTCAGGCCAGACCCCCGCCATAATCTTCTCGGAGCCGAAATAGTAGATAGCTGACAGTATGAGCATAGGTATCAGCAAGATGTTCATGGTCCGGCTGGACTGCAATGATCCGCTATCCCCCTTCTCACCATGATACGCTTCCCGGATGAAGATGTATATGATGAAGAACGCTACGATGAAGACGGCCCTCTCGAAGGTGATCATGAGGAGGATCATCGAGAGGATCATCCTGTACTTGGCGCCAGTGAGATAGTGGTAGTAGGCCATGCTGGTGAATAAGGGGACGAAGGACTCTAGGTGGAAATCATACCAGTTGGACCAGAGGGTTCCCGGGTAGATGAGATACCCAACCGCGAAAATCAGGGAAAGTGACTCATCGCCGGTAGTTTCCACGCTTATATGATAGATGTAGTAGGCTGGGAGGGCTAGGGCCACGGTCTGTAAAAAAAGTGGTAGATAATTTGAGGGTATGAGGCCGTAAAGAGGGATGAGGGCCATGAGGAGGGGGGAGAAATGTACTCCGAGGAAGCTGGTGGGGTGGAGGGGGGTCCCTCTGGGCTGTGTGAACATGTAGTTCCCGTGGTTGCT
>JASFTK010000070.1:0-7561 GCA_050053595.1 Candidatus Bathyarchaeota archaeon
CCATAGTGGACACCCCTCGGGTCCCGCCATCATCGTTTGGCATCTGTTCAGTGTCGATCTCGATTATGGGAGAACTGAGTTGTTCCATGAAACGGTTCCTGGTAATCTCTGCCACATCGACCGCCCGAGATATTGCTCTCCCTCTGGCTTTGAGGGTTACCGATTCTATGTCCCCCCGGCTGAACGCCGTTATGACAGCTGTAACGTAACGCATAGGTGGTTTTTGCCCGATATATATGATAGATTCTTCTGACATTTCCATCCTATCTGAGGAGAGACACCCATTTTAAACATTGTGTGTTCCTGTAAACGTTCATCTATCATCCAGTAACCACAGGATAGTCCGGTGGCTCCCCATTCAGGACTTTGAGCACCCCCTCGCTGACCTGGACAGCCATCCTCCTCATTGCCTCCTCGCTACTCGCCGCCAGATGGGGTGTGAGTACGACCGTGTCCATACCAGCCAGTGGGCTATCAGGGTCCAGAGGCTCCACCTCGAAGACATCCAGGGCAGCCCCAGCTAGCTTCCCTTTCTCCAAGGCTCTCTCAAGGGCCTCTTGGTCGATTACCCTCCCCCGGGCGGTGTTAACTATCATGGCGCCGTCCTTCATCGCCTCCATCCTCTCCTCCGAGATGAGGTGGTGGGTCTCCGGGGTGTAGGGGAGGCTGAGACTGATGATGTCGCTCCTTGACAGCAGCTCATCCAAGGTCACATTCTCAAGGCTCAGATCAACCTCGACCCCCGGTTTCCGTGTCCGGGAGTGGTAGATGAGTTCCACCCCGAAGCCCTTCAGCCTACGGGCAATACCTGTGCCGATCTTGCCGAGGCCGATGATGCCGATGGTCTTCCCTTTGAGCTCTATGCCCCTGAGGTCACCGTACTTCCGGTGCCACTCCCCTGTCCTCACCGCCTTGTCAGCGCTCACCACCCTCCGGGTAAGGGCTAGCATCAGGGCTATGGCCATCTCGGCTACTGAATCAGCTAATGCGTAAGGGGTGTTCAGAACCGTCTTCCCTAACTCTGCAGCGGCTTCGAGGTCGACGTGGTCGCATCCGATGCCGTGGACCCCGATGGCCTTGAGGCTTGGTGCCGACTCCATGAAGCCCCGGGTCACTCTGATGCCGCCTCTGGTTATGAGGGCGTTCACCATGGGGGCTTCTCTCTGCAGTGTCTCCTCGTCTGAGCCGGTTGGGAGTTCGACAACATTGACGCCATTCTCCTTCAGGAGCTCTATGCCGGCGGAGTGGATTGGTTCTGTGACAACGACCGTACTTCCGTACATTGGACCTCCTGAATCTATCATCCCCGGGACCGTAAAAGGGTGATCTCAGGGCTCAGCGCCTAGACTTTCTCCGCTTTCTCCGCCCGGTCCTCTCAGGTTTAGTCCGCCGGATGGCGCTGCCCAGTGCGTTGCAGAGCTCGTCGAAGACCGCGAGGAGGTCCCAGCCCTGGGTCCTTGCGTTGACCTGCCCCTTTGGACTGAGAGCTCTCCCCGTCACCTCGTAACGGGTCCTCTCTCCCTTTACCTGGGATCTCTTGATCCTGACGGAGACCTCGGTGATGTCGGGGCGATATCTGCGGGCCCTCTCGATCACCCTGCGGACCTTGTCCTCAGCAACAGCCTTCTCAAAGAAGTCCTCATCCTCGATGCCGATGATGTAGACCGGGAGTTCCCTCTCAGCCCTGAGCCCTAGGAGGGGGGCCATCACCTCCCTCGGGGTGAGTATGCCCAGGATCCTGTCTGATCCGTCGGTCATGATGCAGGCGCTCTTATTCTGTATGTTGAGTTTATTGATGACATCCAGAACGGAGGCATCCTGTCGGACTGTGCAGGGCTGGGTGTCCATGATGCCGATGACCTGGCCAGGGAACCTTGATGTGCTTCTACCCACCCTGTCACCGGTTGTGGTCTTCGCAGCCGGGGTGATGAAAGAGTGGACGATTGCCCCGGCGGTCACGATCCCCACCAGCCTCCCGTACTCCACCACGGGGATATGGCTTATCCCCCTGTCCAGCATTAGGCGTCGAGCGTAGGCTATACCCTCATCGATGTCCAGGGACCAGACCGGGCTCCGGACCAGCTCCTTGGCCGGGTGGTCAGAAAGCTCTGGGACCCTCGCCAATGCCTCGACGACGTCAACTTGGGAGGCCAATCCTACAGTCTTCCCCGACTCGATCACGGGCATAGCCCTGATGTTGTTCCTCACAAGGACATCGCAAAGGGTGAGGACCGTGTCCCTGAGAGAGAGCTTCCCCGTAGCTCGAAAGAGCCCGTCGATCTTGGTCCTTGCAGGGTGGTCGACATCAAGGAGGTCCCTCACTGTGATAACTCCAAAGAGCCCATCTGAGGCCACGACCGCATCATAAGCCCCTGATCCCTTCAGTACCCCGAGGACCTTGGATACGGTGGTCTCAGGGTCGAAAACGTTGAATTGGTCTGCGATTATCTCCTCTATCTCTGTGGACGCGATTTCCGTCAGGTTAACAGACAAAATTTAGGACCTGTAGTACCAATAAGGCGCGGCGAATAAATAGATTTGTAAGGATGTCAGGCGAAGAGCTGGAGCGTCTGGGTTTCCTCGTCGAAACTCTTCGTCATCTCAATGCCCCCAAGCTCCATCAGAGCTATCTCTGCGAAGCCGAAGATGGTGCAGCCCTCGATCAGGTGACCCCCGATGACCGTGATCTCATCCCCCTCAACACCTGAGAGGGTGAGGTGGGCATGGACAAGGGGCTTACCCTCTGTGATGCTGATTGTACCTGAGAGAGCGAGGATCTCCAGAGGCTTCTTGATATGTGTGAAGGTCCTGTTGGCGTCCGTGATAGGGAACTCCTCGGGGAGACTCTTACAATTCCTGATCCTCGCCTCGCCTAAGAGGCCGACCCCAGACAGGAAGACCCCCGCTCTGATTCCCTTCTCCTCGGCGATACTCTGGAGAGCACCAAGGAGGTCACTCCCGTTCTTCAACCTTGCGACGACAACCCTCTGTGACTCAGCAGTCCTTACTTTGAATCGGTCCACCATATTCATACATAGAGGTCCTTGATGAGAGGATATAAAACGGTGACCACGGACCGGGTAAGAGATTAATAGTCTTCAGGGCAATTCAGAGATGTCTTGGAGGGGCTCGTTTGAACGAGGATGAATCTTCCGGAAGAACAGTTAACCACAGAGAGGAACTCAAGGAACAGGAAGAAGCATCGGCGAAGCGCCAGCATGCAAAAGGGAAGCTCACAGCCCGGGAGAGGATCCAGGTTCTCCTAGACCCCAGCAGCTTCATCGAGCTCGACCCATTTATGGAGCACAGGGCCACCGCCCTGGGCATGGACCGGCGGAGGTGGATCGGAGATGGGGTGGTGACGGGCACAGGCACCGTCGAAGGGCGTAGGGTCTATGTCTATTCCCAAGACTTCGGATTCATGGGAGGCTCCTTGGGGGAGGTCCACGCAAAGAAGATATGCCACACACTGGACCTGGCGATCCAGAACGGTGATCCCATAATCGGGTTCCACGACTCTGGCGGAGCCCGGATCCATGAGGGGGTCGCTTCCCTTGCAGGGTATGGTGAGATATTCGGTAGGAACGTAAAGGCCTCTGGGGTCGTCCCTCAGATAGCGGTCATTGTGGGGCCGACCGCCGGCGGGGCCTCCTATAGCCCCGCCCTGATGGACTTCTTCCTCATGGTGAGGGGGGTGGGTGTGACCTTCATCACAGGCCCCAGGGTTATCAGTCAAGTCACCGGGGAGGAGGTGGACTCTGAGACCCTGGGGGGTGCAGATACCCATGGTAGGATAACTGGCACTGCATCACTCATCCTAGAGACCGAGGAGGAGGCCATCGAGGCCGTCAAGGCGATACTAAGTTACCTACCGCCGAACAATCTGGATGACCCTCCCTTGAAGGAATCGAGGGGGCCGACTCATGCGGTCTCGGGGATCATACCTGACGATGTCAGCCGGCCCTATGACATCCATGGCCTCATCGAGGCGGTGGTGGATGGGGAGAGCTTCTTCGAGATCTTCCCCAAGTTTGCGATGAACGCGGTGACGGGATTCGCGAGGCTCAACGGGCGGAGCGTCGGCGTAGTAGCCTCTCAGCCCTCGGTGATGGCGGGGACCATGACCATCGACTCATCGGACAAGATCGCCAGATTCGTCCGTGTCTGCGATGCCTTCAACCTCCCGGTCCTGACGTTCCAAGATGTCCCGGGCTACCTCCCCGGCGTCGATCAGGAGCGCGGCGGCATCATCCGCCATGGGGCCAAGGTGATCTACGCCTATGCTGAGGCCACCGTCCCCAAGGTCACAGTAATCCTGAGGAAGTCCTACGGCGGAGCTTACATAGCCCTAGGGAGCAAACACCTTGGGACGGACTTTGTCTACGCCCTCCCCGGGTCTGAAGTGGCGGTGATGGGGGCGGAGGGGGCGGTGGAGATCGTCCACCGGAGAGAGATCGCCGAGGACCCCGGGAGGCGAGAGGAGCTTATCGCAGAGTACCGCAGGGAGTTCTCCAGCCCCTATCAGGCAGCGAAACTGGGTTATGTAGATGATGTCATCGAGGCCGATGAGATCAGGAACACACTCAAAGGAGTGTTGGATGCCCTGTCAAAGAAGAGGGTGAAGGTCCACCCACCTAAAAAACATGGAAACATGCCGGTGTAAACAAACACAGCAGCGCGTGCCTGTTAGAAGCTGTGAGCTACTGATACAGACCTACGAGACAGCGGCTCAGATCTACCACTTCCCCTGCTCTTACACTGAATGACAGTAACCCCTCGAAAATATTGAATAAATAAAATGAGGGTTAAGTGCCTATACACAGGGATAAGAGTCTAGCTGGCGAGGGTTGCCCCAATACCTTTCTCTTTGGCCAGCTGGTAGACCTTGTGAGCGGTCCCGACATCCTGGATGGCTAGGCCGGTCGCTTTGAAGAGGGTTATCTCTTCGGGGCTGGTGCGTCCCTCCTTTTTACCGGCGACGACCGTACCGAGTTCAGCGTGGATGTCCTCCTCAGTGACGACCCCCTCCTCTTTGGGGATCTTGAAGTCGCCGACGACGAAAGCCTGAGGGATGAAGTCCACCACCAGCTTGTTGCATTTTTTGATGACGGAGGTCATCAGCTCCCGCTTGGTCCCAGTGTCAGCCCCTATAGCGGAAACATGGCAGCCGTCTTTGAGCCAGGCACCGTCGATGAAGGGTTCAGGGCTAGGGGTGCAGGTGATGACTATGTCGCTCTCCTCCGCAGCCTCCTTTGCGGAGCCGGCGGCGATGAACTCGACCTCTGGATACTTCCCCTTCATCTCCTCGATGAAGGTTTTCTTGGCTTCAGGTATGATGTCGAAGACCTTGACCTTCTCAATCTCAGGCCGGACCTCCATTAGGCCCATAACCTGGCTACGGCCCTGGACCCCTGCACCGCATACCCCGGCGATTTTGCTGTCCTTCCGGCTCAGGTATTTGATCCCGGTGGCTCCAGCGGCCCCTGTCCTCAGGGCGGTGACGTAAGTCCCGTCCATAATAGCTAGGGGTAAGCCGTTCTTGGGGCTGTTGAGGATGATGCGGGCGATGACAGCTGGCAGGTCATACTCCTCCCTGTTCCCGGGATGGACGGTGACCAGCTTGGTCCCAGCGGCGCCAAGGCCTGGCATGTAAGCGGGCATCGCGATGAGGACACCCTTGTCGAAATGGAGGTATACCCTTGAGGGCATCTCGATGTTCTCGTTTCCCATCTCCCTGAAGGCGTTCTCCACGGCCTCTAAGGTACTCTTCATGTCCAGGACGGATTTAACCTCGTCCTGTGTCAGATACAGTGTCATATTGGATCTACATTAAGAAGGGTTGCTGTGGATTTAATAGTTTCACCGGACAGGGTATGCGGCATTGGATACTAACTGTGCAGAAATGGATTAGGTGGTGAAGGGCTCCCCGCCCATGAAAACCCGGGTGATCTCGGAGTAGAGTCTGTTAAATCCCAGGTTGGTCCGTGTGCTGAAGGGGGTGGGGTTGAACTTGATACCCAGGCGGTTTATCACCATCATCATGTCCTGGCTTATGAGTCTGTTCATCCCTGTCAGCCTGCTGTTTATCGCCTCCTCCAAGAGCATCGAGTCCTCAGCCCAGCTCTCAAGAGTCGCTAGCTCCTCGTCGAGGAGGTCGGCCTTGGAGAGGACTGAGATCTGGGGGAGGAGGAACCTGTTACTTATGGCCGAGGCTAGGAATGTGTTCATAACGTAGTTCAGGGGGTCTCGGCAGAACCCAGCGTCGAAAAGATAGATCACACCCTTCCCCTCGCCTATTATCTCTTCAGCGATCTGAGCACCAACATCCCTGAAAGCGAACATCTCCATCTGTCCAGGGGTGTCAATCAAGGCAACATCGGGGCTGAAGTCGTCAATATCGGATGAGATCTGGTCGACAACCTCCAGCATCATCTCGCTCGCCAACATCAGCCCGCCGTTGGGTCCTAGGCCGTACTCCTCCATCAGAGTATCCACCCTGATATAGTCCCTGACATCCACGTTCGCGGGGTAAGGCAGTGTCAAGGCGCCGGGGTCTAGATTCACCGCCATTGCATCCTCTCCTTGGAGTTCAAGCCACTGGCTGAAGACCCCTGTGAGCTCTGACTTCCCTGAGCCAGCGGTCCCCAAGACGAAGATCAGGAACACAGAGACCCCTCTACTCACTATATTCCCTGAAAAGCCGGTAGGCTTCCACGAGGCTCATCCTCTCAGGAGGTCTCTTGAAACCATAGGAGCAGAGGGGCGTGATGGGACCTCCAAGACCCCTGTCTGAGGCGAGCTTGAGGCCCCTGACGACATCTAGGAGGATGGCTCCAGCGTTTGGGGCATCGACGGTGTTGAGTTTGACATCCATACTGAAGGGCACGCCGCCGAAGTAGCTCCCCTTGAACCAGAAGAAGCTGTCCCTCCGATTCTCTAAAAAGTCGACATAATCCGTGCTCCCCGAGACCAAGGGGAACCCGTAAGGGATGCTCCCTGAGACTGCGGAGGTCTTGATCTCCCTCTTCAACCCCCGGGTCTTCCACAGGGTATTCACCGACTCCGCCCCGCCCCCGACATCCAGCTGATAGCTCTCGTCGATCCTCACCCCACGGCCGTGTAGGAACTCCAATAGTCCAATATGGGTCACTGTGGCCCCGATCTGGTCCAGCAGGTCGTCGCCTGCTAAGGGGATCCCGGAATCTTGAAATCTGTTAGAGAATCCTTCGTCGTTGACCACGGGGGAGGGGGCGGCGTTCAGGAAGGCGCATCCCGCATCTATTGCGGCCGCAGCATAGAACTTAGAGGCTTCAATGGCGCTCCCTGAGACTAGGTTCACCAACACGTCAGCCTCCGCTTCTTTGAGGGCTTCGGATACATCCACAGGTCCCTTCTCGCTAGCCTCGATGAGCCCCTCACCGCTGTTCTCCAATGAGTCCAAGACGGGGCCCATGAGGACCTCGACCTCCAACTTTGTGACCTCAGATATCATAGGGGCCTTGTTGGGCTCACCGTGGATAGCACTAGAGAGGTCTAACCCCACCTTCCTCCTGTCGATGTC
>JASFTK010000071.1:0-7364 GCA_050053595.1 Candidatus Bathyarchaeota archaeon
TTCTAGAATATCACTTCCCCTTCTCCCTTCAACCGTAGCGGTCCTAGGAATACAGAAAAACATACAATAATAATTTCTGAAAACTCGACCTGTGGGTACAATGTGACGATGCTTGATAGGCCAATGGTGGTTTAGAAATATTTTAACGATGTATTTTTCCTTGAACGACATCTGCGTTATCTAAGCCCAGCTGAAATTTTATCCAACTCTTAGTGACGACAGGGTCAACCTCGTATACAATCTGGTGGAGGATCTTGCCGTCATCCATCTCGGACTCGATGTTCCTTTTAATGAGTTCTAGGCCGCAGTCAAGCGTCCCCTTCAATGCCATCGATAGGAGTTCGGGGCTACTGATATCGATCTCTTCGATCCTAGCACGCTTCTCCCCTCCTCTGAAGAGCATTTCCATCCGAGGTATCTCCTCCTTGTAGACGTACACCGTGTCCCCAACATAAGCTGAGACCTCGAAGACGCCGTTCTCAGTGTCGAAAGCCACAAGTTCAGCAGATTCGCCTCTTTCCACAAACTCAGACCATCTCTTGAGGACAACTGAGATCACCGGACCGGGAGCCTTGGTTGGGGCACGCCGTACTTCTTTCGGCTCCCTGGTTTTCGGAGGCTCTTCCATCTCTAAGGAGGATATCTGGGTGTCTTCAAGGCGTGAGACGAGTTCGTCAAGCTTGGCCTCGTGGTCTTTTAAGACGTTGATGATGAGGTCTATGACATCGATCTTTTCATCGAAGCTCCGTTCGAAACCCAAGTCTGCGCCGTCCTTCCCGTTACTATTGAAAATGAAACGGTTGTTTTTAAATGAGATAGCGCCTGTCTATCGTAAGGATTTTTAGAACCTTGGTTAGGGAAGTATGTTACTCATAGGTCCTCGGAGCATCTGACAGGTCTCATTTAATTAGGTGTCAAAGGGGGTTTATCTTCGGGGGTGCCCGCTGTTGAAGGGGTTCACGGATATCGCTTCAGACTACGACAAAGGTCGCTCAGGGGAGGATGTGGGGTTCTGGGTGAGCGAGACTGGGAACCTTGCACGATTGAACGGGCGGAGCCTCGTCCTCGATCTGGGGTGCGGTACGGGGATCTACACCCTCGGCCTGAGAAATGGTACCTCCGCTGTATTGTGCGGGTTGGACCCTTCTGTTGGTATGCTCGAGCAGGCAAGGGAAAAATCAGCGAGCGTTCATTGGCTCAACGCCGTGGGGGAGAGGCTTCCTCTCCGCACTAGGGTCATAAACTCTATCTTCTCCTCCCAGGTCTGGCATCACATCTCAGATAAACAGGGGACGACTTACGAGTGTAGTAGGGTGCTCAAGCGAGGGGGGACCACTGTCATAAGGACCATCTCCCACGAGCAACTAAAGGAGAAAGTGGTCTTCCGATATTTCCCCGAGATCTTGGATAACCAGCTCAGGGTCTACCCCTCCAACGAGGACTTCGCCAGATATTTCGGGAACGCAGGGTTCTCGTCGACTGAGTTCCATGCCTACGCTCTGGAGAGGTATCAGGCTCCGTCGGAGTTCATCGAGATAGCCAGTAAAAAGCTCTGGTCCATGTTCAGGCCGATAACCGAGGAAGGGCTAAGAGAGGGCAAAAAAAAGCTTGAGCAGTTTGAGAAAGAACGGCCTGGTGAGAGGATCAGAAACGACGAGACCATCACCTTAGTGGTGGCTGAGAAGTGAATTGAGGGCTATCTGAGATTTTTACCTGAAAGCTTGATACTCTCCAACACCACATGGCTCTCGGCCTTGTCGACTCCTGAGATCATCGAGACCTCCTGCAGGAGGTTTATCGCCTCTGTTCTGTCGCTGCACATCGCGAGGGCTAGGAGTTCGCACTCCCCTGAGACCCGCATAACGACCTGTGCCCTGTCGAGGCTGGCTATAGATTTACCGATCTCAGAAAGGTCTGCCCCGGCCTTTGCCGATATACGCAAGCACAGAGGGTAGAGGTCCAGGGTCTCCGGATCCGTGACAACGGTGTAGCCACGTATCACCCCTTCCTCCTCAAGGCGTTTGACCCTGGATGAGATGTTGGCGTGGCTGACCCCCAACTGCTTGGCCATCTCCCTGTAGGAAAACCTTGAGTCCTCCATCAACAGCTCAATGATCTGCCGATCGAGGTCGTCAATCTCAGGCATCCATACCGCTCCTATAGGTTTAAAACACGTTGCTCATCTTTGAAAAGGAGATCCACAAGGCCACCAAAGTCGACGAGGTTTATCCCCGCCGCGAGGCCGCTCTCAATGCCCCGCTTGGCTATGTCCTCCTCCAGTAGGTGGACATCCACACCGGAAGCCAAGCAGTCTCTCAGGACTTCGGCGTGCTCTCCTGGTTCTCTGGCCAGGTAGACCGCGTCTAGCATGAGCAGTACCGCAGCATCTCTCCCTTGTCTCCTCAATGAGGTCGCCTTCACCAGAAGGGATGGGTCCTTCTCCTTGATTACGAGTAGATTCTTCATCTCAACACCTCAGAACACCAGAGTTAAATTAGCACCCAACATCATCTCAGCGATCTGCCCCCCGTCCATGGCCCGAATACCTGTGATCAATTCGTCGAGTTTTATATTCCGGGCTTCCAGTGCGGTTGTATCAACATGTGTTTTGATATTGAGATCAGGGAAATCCGCGTAGAAATTTGAGGTCCGGGTATGATCAGCTTCCTTCAAGAGGTTGTAGACGCCTTCCCCTGTCCAGAGTATTGAGACATGGTGATCCCAGAGTCCGATGGCGACCCTTAGGCCCTCATAAGAGTTGAGGGTGGTGTATGGTCTCGATTTTATTATGACTAATACGTTCTTCTCCGCCATCCTAGCTCACCATGCTGAGGACTACGTCAGCCTCCTCTATCATCTGAGAAAGGTCGAAAATACCCCCAACATCTACATCTTCGGGGAGAGAGTCGGTGGTGACGCCCCGGATCTCCATGCAGACCCTACAGTTGCTTATCTTGGAACCCCGTTCCATGAGCCCTCGTAGCCGGTCCGAGACCGAGGTCACGTTGAAAGGTCCACCGTTCTGGGACTTGACAGGCGTGTATACGCCATCCATCATGAGATAGATGTTGACCTTGTGGCCCTTTTCTAGGGCAGCGTCGGCGATCTCAATAACGTGGTCAACGCTCTCATGCTGGAAGGGGGTGTCACAGAGAAGGATGAGGAGATTCCCTGGCATCTGCTCTTCCTCTCAGATAAATAGTTGGAGATCGGCGTCCATCGCGATGTCGAGGAAGACCGCTGCGCCGACGATGTCATCGACCTCGGGGATCAGGTCCTCCTCCTTCACCTTCATGAGCTCCATGGTGGTGCTGCAGGCATAGATCTTGATGGTGCCCATCTCGCTGCACATATCCAGCAGCGCAGGAAGTGAGGGGACATTAGCGTTCTTGATCCTGCCTTTCATCATCCCCGTGCCCAGTCGCATAATACCGGGGAGTTTGGCGCTCTCCAGACCCCCTTTCTTCAGGGCATCCAGCCCCCAGAAGGTGAAGAACAGATGGGCTTCGATATCCATTGCCCCTCCAGCGCTAGCGAGCATCAAGACTGGGTAGAGCTTGTCCATGGTGCCCGAGTGTACGATTATCGCCATCTTCTTTATCATCTAGTTTCCTCCTTTCATGATCACATATGTGAACACGCCATCGACCTCGGAGGCTTTGAGAAGCTGGTTACCCGTCTTCTCACAGAAGGAGATAAAATCCCTCTTGCTCCCGGGATCTGTGGCGAGGACCTTGATGATCTGCCCCTCTGATAAACCATTGAGGGCTTTCTTAGTCTTGACGAGAGGCATGGGACAGTACAGCCCTCTGCCGTCCAGAGTCTCGTATACATCATATTCCATCATCACAATCCATCCATTTGGTTATAATTTAAGTGTGTTTTTACCCACTTGGATATAAAGGTGATTGAAAGAGGGTATATACTATAATTACCCCCGAACTTGGTAACTTAGAGGGAGTGGCTGGTCCTAGCTATCAGGTGGTCTTGGAACTCCCTGGGTAGCCTCACGAAGTAAGCAGGGAATCCCCATAACCTAACGGTTAGATACGCGTACTTCTCAGGCTCGGCTTGGGCTGCTCTGAGGACCTCTGTGTCAACGACGTTAAACTGGACCTGCATCCCCCCGAGCTCGACCATCGCCATGATGAACGCCATCATCTTCTCAACCCCCTTAGGCCCCCTGAGGACTGAGGGATGTATCGTAATATCCAAGGCATTCCCATTGGGAGTGAGGCTCTGGTCAACCTTGGTAGTAGACTTGAGCACCGCGAAGGGGCCCTTCCTGTCCCTGCCAGGCGCTGGAGAGAAGTTAGGGGAGATCCCCTCTCCGGCTTTTCTCCCGTCCGGGGTCGCTGCTGTCATCATGCCGTGACCGATGTACATCCCATAGGAGAAGAGACCCAAGATATAGTTGCCCCCTCTCGGGTTCCTGTGTTTGGTTACCTCCGATGCCAGCGTCTCCACCAGACCTGTGGCAATCGAGTCGACGTAATCGTTGTCGTTCCCAAACTTGGGTGCTCGGTTCAGCAGCATCAGTCTGAGCCGCTCATCCCCTTTGAAGTCATGGGATAGGGCTTGCAGCAAGTCTTCTTTCCTGACCGCATCCTTTTCGAAGACAAATTTTTTGAGGGCCGTGAGGGAGTCTGCGGCGTCCGCGACCCCTGAAGCGCAGACCGCTGATGTGTTGTATACCGCCCCGCCCTCGGTGATGTCCAGAGCTTTCTCGATACAGCCCTCCACTGTCGCTGAGACGAAGGGGTTCGGTGAGATCCGTGGGACCCCGGCCTGTAGGATGTTACACCCGGCGACCGCCATAGAGACTGCGATGCCGATCTCATCCTCAAGGGCATCCATCAGTTCACTGAATGTGTCTAATTCCATAATACGCTCGGTGACCCGTTCCAGACAGGAGAGAAGCCTCACCCTTGCCTCATAAGCCCAAGGGTTGGTCTTCCCCTGAATCAGGATCTCGGAGCAGCCATCGTTGGTGTAGTCCCGTGCGTCCTCAAGGGGGATACCAGCGCCAACTAGGGCGGGGATGATGGCCTCATCGTTATAGACCCCGGGCTGATACCTACCCTTCGCGATAATCTCACAGATCTTCCTGAGGAACCCCTCGGGGGTCTCCCGGTGCACCCTGACAGAGACCTTAGGGTCTATGAGGTCCAAGCGGTCTGTGATGTCGAGGCACATATAGGATAGGGGGTTTGTGGCATCCCGACCATCGGGGGTCTGGCCACTCAGGATGAGGTTCTGGAGGTTATCGGCATCGAGATCAGTGTAGGAGGCGTACTTGAACCAGAGGCACTCCAAGAGCTCTAGGGCTTCCTCCCGGGTCAAGACCCTCGCCTTGAGGTCTTCCTCCAAGAAGGACCACATATACTGGTCGAACCTCCCCATCTGGTGGGCCCCCTGGGTGTGATTGATAAGATGGGTGAACCAGTGGAGTTGCAGCGCCTCCCAGAAGCTACTGGGTGGTCTTTCTGCTATCCTCTTGCAGACCTCTGAGATCTCCCTTAGCTCCCCCGCCCGGATGGGGTCGCTCTCCTCCTCCGCCATAGCCGATGCGAGGCCAGAGTATCTGAGGGAGAATTCTTGAGCGGCCTCCAACGCGATGATCACCGAGCGGAGGAAGGCCTCCTGCTTCTCCCCCTTCGGGTTTGATGGGTCGATCTCATGGAGTCTCCCCTCAGCCATCTCCTTGAGGCCGGTCAGCCCATATCCCACTACCCTCGCGT
The DNA here is from genome assembly GCA_050053595.1 of Candidatus Bathyarchaeota archaeon. Classification (GTDB taxonomy): domain Archaea; phylum Thermoproteota; class Bathyarchaeia; order TCS64; family TCS64. The sequence continues at coordinate 5,742 of JASFTK010000071.1, forward strand.
GGCCAGCTTGGAGGTGGCCAGGATTGCTGTTCTCGTCGAGGCCGATCCTTCTGGCTTCAGCAATCTCCTCCTCTGTGGCATAGTGGGGAAAGATGCCCCATTTTGTGCTGGTTCCATAGCCCTCCAAGCCCTGGATAACGGGGTCGTAGGGTTCCGAGGCTAGGCCAAGCTCTATCCTCCCATGGGCTCCGGTGATGTAGCCCTCCCCTGACGGGCTCTCTGGGAGGATGCTCCTGAGGTAGGAATCCCCCTCCTCTATAGGCGTCTCCCTGAATGGGGTGCCCACTATCAACTCCCCGGGGTAGATGTGGACCGGGACCTTCTCAAGCATCAGGGCCAAGGCTTTCGCTTTCCTGATGGCGAGGGGTTCCTCCTGGAGACCGGGCCTGGTGAAGATGGTCGGCCTCTCAATTTCTGTCGGGGTGTGGGTCTTGTGGCTCAGATTCCTCCTCAGCTTCTCGGTTCTGCTCTCTTCCATCTATTCAACCCCCTCTATGATTACCTTGAATCCTCCTCCCTCCAGAATCTCCCCCAGCGAACTCAACTGTCCGGGCTCAGGGGCGCTCAAACCCTCCAAGGGGTAGTCCCTCCCAAGGGCTCCGTATTTAGGGGCGCCCAGGTTGTGGTAAGGGAGTAGTTCCACAGTGTTGACCCTCTTGAGGTTCTCAAGGAACCGGGCCATGACCCTGAAGTTGTTCCGAGTGTTGTTGATCCCAGGGATCACTGGCACCCTTATGGTCAGCTCATTGCAGAGGCGGGCGGTCCTTTTCAGGTTTGAGAGGATCCGCCTGTTGGGAGCCCCAGTCACTTCTTTGTGCTTGAGGGGGTCCATGTGCTTGAGGTCGTAGAGGACTAGGTCGGTATCCGTCACAAGCCGCTCCATAACCTCCAAATTTGCATAGCCGGAGGTGTCTAGGGCTGTGTGATACCCCCGATCACTGAAGGCTTTTAGGAGGGCCGAGGCGAAAGCGGGCTGGAGCGCGGGCTCCCCGCCGGAGAGGGTCACCCCGCCCCCTGAAGTCTCGTACAACAAACGGTCCTTCTCCACCTCATCCAGCACTGCCCCTACAGTGGCCCTCCACCCGTAAAGCACCAACGCCCCAGCGAAGCACTCTTCTGCACACCTCCCGACTCCTCGGCAGAGCAGCCTGAGTATCTTTGGGGTCTCCATTGTCTGGGCGCCGTTGGGACAGGCCTCGACACAGGCTCCACAGCCGATGCAGAGGTCCGGGTAATAGGCGACCTCAGGTCTGGGGTTCTGGGACTCAGGGCTATGGCACCACGAGCATCGGAGGGGGCAACCCTTGAGGAAGATGGTGGTCCTTATACCGGGGCCGTCGTGGACCGCAAAATGCTTCGCATCGAAGATCAAGCCCTCGACAGAGGATACCATCGCCATGATTGCACTAAAAGAGGATTCAGACGCTATAAAAACGATGCCCGATCTCCCTGCAGAACACACAGACGAAAGCAAGACACCACTGCCTGTCAACAAGGACAAAACCAGAAACAACGAGACAGACACTCATCCCTCCACAGACCTCTGGGGCTTCCATGAGCGTCTAGTTTATTATTCAACGAAGGGGTAGGTCCATCAAGTAAAGGAGTATGAGACTTTGAAAT
>JASFTK010000072.1:0-7265 GCA_050053595.1 Candidatus Bathyarchaeota archaeon
GAGGGGCTCTGAGCCGGGCGATAAGTTAACCGCTGAACCTCTCGTCCATTTCTGCCCTTATCCTCTCCAACTCCTCCCTGATGTCGTCGTGGAGCGTCCAGTCCTCCATGGTGAAAAGGAAGTAAGCGACGCCCATCCCGATGAACCCCACGACATAATGGTGGGGCACAGGAAGGGGGAGGCTCCAAGTATCAGACCAGAGAGGGTGCCCCGGGGCGTTGTAGGCCTGCTCAAAAGCCCCCCAGAAGGCGGTAATATAGAACAACCAGAAAATAATGTGCTTCAAGAGACCACGATTGATGTCCATACCACGATAAACAACCCCATCACAGGGAGATAAATCAGACTATCTCCCAGACCGCTCCTCCCGTTTCTGGCGTAGCCTCCTGTACAACGTCTCCACGGTATCTTCGTTGACATAGCCCTTGTGATGCCTGAAGCCCCCCTGGAATCCATGGGGGATATGGAGCAGCTCGTGGATCAGCGTCCTCTCCTGGTCCTCCGGGGACAGCCCGTCGAACCTCTCAGCTATGATCTCGATGATATAGGAGGGCTCCAGGCCCACCGCCTGCCAGATCCGGCCGCGCCCGTGGATCCTCGCTATGGTACTCTTCGCCTTAGAGCCCCGACTCCTAACGCAGTGGAGAGCGTTGAGATCAACATGGTCGAACCTGAGGAGCTCAACAATCTCCTAGATCCGCCGCCCCACATCGGGGGCGGGGAAATAATCGATCAAAGTCCCCCCTCACCTCTTCCATCTCCCCACAGGTTTTATCGTTATCCCCCATCAGAATCCAGTTAAAGGGGCATCACAGGTGGCGATGCCTCCCATCCCTTTGGGGTTTCTGTTATTGGTTTTTTGGTCCGTGCTTCAGGGGTTACTTTTATATGTTGGATGGATAATCCAACCATGAGTTGACCGTCCACGGCAGACCCCTAGAACGCCAAGCGGTGAGGGCGAGCCTCATCGCGGTGATGACAGCGGCCTGCATCGCGAGCAATTACCTCCTCATAGGGTTCACCAATATCAAGTTCATGGACCTCATAGTCTTCGTCTCAGGCTGCGCCTTCGGCCCCGCCCTCGGAGCAACCGTAGGCATCCTCACATGGCTCGTCTACGGCACCCTTAACCCCTACGGCTTCTCCCTCCCCGTCCTCGTGGCAACCGCCCTCGGGGAGAGCCTCTACGGCGTCACCGGGGGGCTCATCGGAGCCCGGGGGGGCCTCGGAGAGGGGACCTCCGCGAGCTTCAAGTTCGCGATAATCGGCTTCCTGCTGACCTTCATCTACGACCTCGCCACCAACATCGTCTCAGGGCTAACCGCCGGGATCCCAATCGCCGTCGCCCTGGTGGCGGGGATCCCCTTCGCCCTAGCCCACGAAGCCTCCAACGCCGCCTTCTTCTTCGTCGGAGCTCGCCCCCTCATCGACGCCGTGGACCGTCTGATACCAAAAGGAGAGAACAATGACTGAAGTCAGGAATATATGGATCTGGGCCACGGCGGCCCTCCTGTGCACCACGATAGCTGCGTCATACCTGGCCCTCAACTACAGAACGGAGAACACAAGGCTCAAAGAGGACTACCAGGCCGTTCTGGAGGATGTGGAGGAGCTGACAGTCACAGTGGACATGAAACTGGACTATGGCAACGGCACCGTCCAATGGTACAATGCCACACGGGTCCCCCTCGAAGCAGACCTCCTCAAGGCCACCCAGCTCATCGCAGAGATCGAATACACAACCGGCGACCTTGGAGCACTCGTCAACGAGATCAACGGCGTCGAGGGAGACCCCAACAACTTCTGGATCTGGCACTACTACGACGAGGACACCAGCTCATGGGAGTACGGCCCCACAGGCTGCAACGCCTGGATCCTCCACGACGGGGACATCGTCGCCTGGGTCTACTCCTCTTTCTGACCCCTTTTTTATTGAGAACCGTTAAAATCCCCCGAGAACAACGGATGGTTGGAGCGGAGATGGAAGCCCCCCATATCCTGAAAGAGATCGCAGGCAAGGTGGCCCCCGGGAGGCCCCCTGCCTACAAACCAGCCCACGCCCTCATGGCCCTCGAGACCATCGGCTCAGGGCTGGGGGTGGGGAGGCAGAGGCTCTCGGAAGCCCTCAGGCTGGGAGAGGGGACGGTCAGGACCCTGGTCGGGAGGCTCAAGGACCTGGGGCTCATCGAGACCTATAGGAGCGGTATGAGCCTCACTGGCAAGGGGGAACAGGTCCTCGAAGAGCTCAATGGACTGCTGGAGACCTGCGATATGTCAGAGACCCCCATCACAGTCGGCCCGGTCAACCGCGCGGTCATGGTGAGGGGTGGCGCGGGGAGGGTGGGGTGGGGGATCGAGCAGAGGGACACCGCCATCATCGCAGGGGCTCAGGGCGCCACAACCCTGGTCTACAAGGGAGGGCGCCTGAGGATGCCAGGGATGGAGGATCCTCTAGACCCCGAGGTGGTGGATATGGTCATGGATAGGCTGGGACCTTCCGAAGGGGATGCGATAATCATCGGCTCATCGGGGGACCCCTTCCTCGCTGAGCTGGGGGCAAAATCAGCGGCTTTGGACCTCCTGGAGGGCTGAACCCTCAGACCGCGCCACTTATATCCCCAGATAACACCACCATGCCGTCACATGTACCACTATGCATACGGCTCAAACCTCTCCCCCAACTTCCTCAAGGAATACTGCCCCAGCGCCCAGTTCTTGATGAAGGCTCTCCTCCCTAATTTCAGGGTCGAGTTCAGATACTACTCGAAGAAGAGGCAGGGGGGCATCAGCAGCATCATCCCCCATCCCGGGGGGCTGGTCAACGGGGTCATATACGAGATCCCAGAGGACGAGATGCTGAGACTGGACGAAGTTGAGAGCGTGCCCCAGGGCTTCTACATCAGGGAGACCTTCCTGGTTCTGGGGGATGATGGGGGGTGGCATGAAGCGGACCTCTACAGGGTCGTCGAGCCTGAGGGCCCCTATACCCCCGCCAAGAGCTACATCGGGCTGATGCTTGAGGGGGCTGAAGAGCACAGCTTGGACCCAGACTACATCAGGGAGCTCAAAGAGCTATACGAGTCCCTAACCTGAGCCCCTTTCGTAGACTACCTCTCCGCCGACGATGGTCGTCAAGACCCGGATATCAACGATCTCCAGCGGGTCGACTGTGAAGATATCCCTGTCAAGGACCACCATGTCCGCAAGTTTCCCAGGCTCTAGGGAGCCCTTCTCACCCTCCTTCCCCTCCAGGTAAGCCCCGTTAAGGGTATAGGCCTTGACCGCCTCCTCCACCGATATCCCCTGCTCCTCGCAGAGAACCCGTCCACCCACAGACCTCCGGGTGACGCAGCCCGAGATCCCAATGAGGACCCAGTTCTCCCCGAAGCCGTCGCTGTTCCCCCCAGCCACTACGCCATGCTCCTTGAAACCCCTCATCGGGTAGTAGCCGCAGAGCCTATCTTCCCCCAGGGCTGCGTGGTGGCTGTCCCCGATTGGGTGACAGAATCCGATGGAGGCCGAGACCGCGACGCCGAGCCTCGCCATCCTCTCAAGCTGCCTGGGGACCACGTAACCGGCGTGCTCGATCCTGTGCCTGTGATCCTCCCAGGGCCTGCTCTCAACCGCAGCTCCGATGGCATCCAGTGCTAGGTCCACCGCCCGGTCCCCGATGGCATGGATACAGGCCCGGTTCCCAGCTCTGTGGAGCTCAACGGTCTCCCTGATCAGGTCCTCTCTGGAGACCCTCATTATCCCCCTGTTCCCCGGGTCGTTGGCATAGTCCTCGTGGAGGGCCGCGGTGAGGCTGCCCATCGCCCCGTCGACCCCGATCTTCACCCCTATCACATAGAGCCTGTCGCTCCAGCCGAACCCCGTCCTGAGTCCCTGCCGAGCGAGGTCTGCCGTGGCATGTCCATTGTAGGGGGCCATACCGTCCAGCATCATCCCCACCCTCATCCGGAGCCCCCCAGATCTATCTAACTCTTGGTAGGCCTGGGCCTCAGGGGCCTTGATGTGGGCCTCGTGGACCGTGGTTATCCCCCAGCTCAGCAGCATCCCCTCGACCACTGGCCAATTCTCCACCATCACCCTCACAGTCTCATCCTTCCCCAGCTTTGGGATCCTATCCCTCACCAAGTTCATCGCGGCGATCTCATCCAGCCTCCCCGTCAGCTCCCCAGAACCATCCTTCTCGATGCGACCCCCCGATGGCTGAGGGGTCTCTCTATTGATGCCTGCGAGTTCCAGGGCGAGGCTGTTGGCGACGGCGTTATGCCCCCCAGCCCTCCCCAAGTAGATGGGGTGTTGGTCACTGGCCTCGTCGAGGTCGTGCTTGGTGGGCCAGCGTCCATCTTCCAGCCTGGTCTCGTCAAACCAGTTACCAATGATCCACTCCCTAGGAGGTTTCTCTGAGGCTTTCGCCGCGAGGGCGTCGATGATCTCCTGGATGGTCTCCATGGGGGGTGACCGGCAGCTGACCCAGTCCACTCTCAGCCCCCTCCTGATGCAGTGCTCGTGGCTGTCGACGAACCCGGGGAGCAAGGTCCTCCCCTCAAGGTCTATAACCTCAGCATCACTCCTAGCCAGGCTCTCGATCTCCCCGGTGGAACCCACCGCCAATATTCTCCCGTCCTTGACCGCCACAGCCTCCGCAATGGTCAAGGCCGGGTCCATTGTGGCCACCTTACCGTTGATGAGGATCAGGTTCGCCCTTAGGGATTCCAGATGACTACTCTCGGGCATAACAATACACCGTTTTTTGCACCTATGTGACTCTATTTAACACCGTCGAGGGGCTACAAAAATGTGGGAAGGTTTTGGACAAAAGAAGGTTGAGCGAACTCTAGACTATGATGGCTTCCCCAACCTTGATATCCCTGTACGAGTGGGGGAAAGCCTCTCTGAAAGTCTCTATACTCGCCTCACAACTGTCGTGGGCTGAGAGGGCGACGAGTCCGGGGCTCCTGGCCTTGAGGGCTCTGATGTTTTCCCTCACCTCCTCCATTGTTACATGATCCCAGGGGAGCTTACCCGTCCCGTGGAGCTTGTGCGGGGCCAAGCCGAAGATACTGATGGGGCCCCCTGTGACAGGATAGTGGAGACCCCCGACCAAGCCGAGGATTGGCTCGTCGAATAGGGCTTCAGTCCTCTCCAGAATCTTAGGGAGCGTCTGGTGACCACAGCCGACGATAACGACGACGCCCTTCCCCTCTACGTTGACCGCCAAAGACTGCTCATGGGTGATCCCCCGGCCGAAGAGGGAGTTGGGGATAGTCCCTATGGTCCAGACCCCATCGGAGATCTCGGTGGGACCCTCCGTGTGGACGGGGTCCAGTCCTGGGTAGGTCATGGGCACAGGGGTGTAAACCCTCTTGTTCTCCAGCTCAATCTGGCGTCCAGTGAGGGAGAATGTCTTGTCTTCGGCCCACCGTCCTCCGCCGACGTGATCCCCGTGGTTATGGGAGATCACCAGAGTGTCGAAGTCGTCTAAGCCGAGCTCCAGCGTCTCCATATTCTGGAGAAGGGGTGAGGGGTCCTCCTGGTCCCGGTTCAGCCCGAGGTCGAAGAGTATCGAACCCTCGTCAGTCCTCACTAGGTAGGAGACCCCGGTCTCGACCTTGAGGTCATCCCTGCTAGAGTGCCACTCCACCAAGGGGAGGATCTCAAGCCTCTCAGTGGCCCCAATGTCTGTGATCTTGGGGTGTTTCACGCTGCTCCACTGTCTCTCCGCTTCGAGCTTGGCCTCCTTGAACTCTGTGAGCTTCTTGGAGAGCTTGAGGTTCTCCATGATGGGCACCAGCCTCACCTCAGCCCCGATACTCTCAAACCCCTTCAGATAGGGGATGAGACTGCTATAATTATCCGACTCGAAGATCACGAACCCCGTGAAACCACCGACGCTCTCCAGCAGCGTCTGAGGTGGGGTTATGATCTTCATGTCGCCGACTGGAGGCCTTGGCTCCCAGTTCTCTACGAAGCCTTCGAGTTTCTCCAAGGGGACAGATAGGAACGCTATGTAACTCATAATGTTACCTCTAGTGCTCGTATCCCTTCATCATATTAGAATACATCACATTATCCCCAGAGGGAACGCAACCCTGCCTCTATACGTCCATCGAAAGAGCCATAGCTTCCATACATTGTGTAAAGACCAATGGCAGAGACCTCTACCCTGATCTTCGCTGCTCTCGGGGACAGCCTCACCCGGGGGTTCATGCCATACAACCCCCACCTCCCTCTGGCCTTCAGCGTCCCCTACACCTCGTACTTGGACAACATGGTGGTAACCGAACTCTCCAAGAGGGGATGGGATAATGTCGAGGTGAGTTTTGTTAATCTGGGCGTCAATGGAGACACCACCAGGGGGATGCTGCGGAGGTTCAGTCATCAGGTGACACCCCTGGAACCCGATTACATCATCGTTTGGGGGGGGATCAATGACCTATACGGGAGCATCAAGCCTGAACGGGTGATGGGGAGTCTAGAGGGCATCTATGGGAGAGCCGCTGAACTAGGCGCTGAACCCGTGGCCTGCACCCTCACCTCCGTATTGGGCTTCGACCCCTTGATCACCACTATCCGGGGGCTGAACGCCATGATCCGGGAACACTGCTCACAAAAGGAGATCGCCGTTGTCGATCTATTCGGGGCCACCTCCGATGAGGAGGGAAGGCTGAGAGAGGAGTATTCAAGCGACGGCGTCCACCTGAGCGTAGAGGGGTATTCAGAGGTGGCTTCAACCGTCTATCAGGAGGCAGTGGAGCCAATCCTCAATAGAATTAGGGCCTGAGAGGGAGTCGATATCGAGTCCCACACAGGATTTAAAAGGAGGCCACTCTCTAATCCTTGGAGACCCGATATGCCTAAAAAGAGAAGCAGCGGGGGCCGTTCGAAGGGGGGAAAGGGGCGCTCAGGAACTGTGCAATGCAGTTTATGTGGAGCCCAGGTCCCCAGGGACAAGGCGAAGAGGGTTACCAAATATACTTCTCTTGTCGACAGCAGATTGCTGAAAGAGCTGAGAGACCAGGGTGCTCAGGTAGCCCGGTATAAGGCCACCAAGTGGTACTGTATCAGTTGTGCAGTCCACAGGGGCGTGGTCAAGGTCAGGGGGAAAGACGAGAGAAAGACGGCTCCCAGGCGTCGGAGGAGGAGGCGCCGCTAACCTTTTTTGATCTCCTTAGAGAAATGGCTCGCCCTCTGGATCACGGTCAGATTCGCCAGCAACGCCAGCAGGATCACCCCCCACCCTAGAACCTCGATCCTAA
>JASFTK010000073.1:0-7012 GCA_050053595.1 Candidatus Bathyarchaeota archaeon
CACCTCCTCCCCCGAATCCGCCACCCCCACCGAAGCCTCCCCCACCACCAAAGCTGCTGCTGACCCGCCCCCCGCCGCTCTTGACCCTGCTCGTGCTGACCACAACCAGAGGGTGGAAGTAGACTGGCATCTCCCTGGCGACATTGGCTACAGGGAGGTCTATCTCCAGCATCTTCATAGCCTTCACGACGGTGTCCCCTACCCCTAGGGCTGTCCCGTAGATCAGCCACTTCCCCCACATCCCTAGGTCGTCGGGGGCGTACCTTTCGATCTGGGAGAGATCGTCAAGATGCCGGGAGAAGGCGTCCCACTGCAACTTCTCTCTGTAAGCGTCTTTCTTCCACCGGCCGAATAGTGTTGAGGGGAACCCCAGAGCGATTATCAGCTGGACAACCGGGATGAGTGAGGCAGCTACAGCTCCCCCAAGAATAGAAGCGAAGTCCGTGGAGACTATCAATGCCACTGAAGCTAGGAACAGCAACAAGGGTAATGCCAGCAGGGGGTAGAGCCTCAGCTTACCGTTAACGATGAACTCTGAGGCTGCTTTCCTGTCTACTCCGGTGGTCAGGTCTTGGAGTCGAGACTGGATGCCAAAGGCGTATGAGAGTTCCCCCTCCCCTTTCTTGATAGACCTCGTGATCTGTCCAATCCGGTTGGTATCCACAATATCTCCATGCGCCAACTCCCTGAGGAAGCCCAGAACCCGACGCTCATAAGCGTCCTCCACCTCGTTGTTCAGGATCTCTATCAGTATCCGTCCAGGCCTCGTCTCCAGACGGATCTTCCCCCTCATATGTAGATCGAGGATCGTCGCGTAGAAGCCATCAGCGTCATAGTCCAAGGCATCCTTCTTGAAGATCTGGTTCACCAACCACGGCTTCCTCCCCTCGCTAGGCACAGTACTGAGATATCGGGGTACCGTGTAGTCCATTTCCCGCCCATACCTGTGGTAGACCAGATAGAGCAGTAATGGCATAGCAAGGGCAAGGAGCCGAGTTCCCTCCCTGAGGACTACGGCGGCCAGATACTGGGAAGAGTATCCAGCGTTTGCCTTGACGGTCTTACCCCTGATGTCATCGATCTGCGTTGGGAAACCTTCGATGACATCCAATAAGCTGAGGTCTAGGAGCATCTCCACCTCTAGGAGCTGATCCTTCCCCGATCTCCCCTTCACCAAGATGTCCTCCCCTTCTCTCACAACTTTCAGTGAAGGTGGATGAGGGTAGACTTTCTGGATATACCAAGCCTCCCTGAACCGGATCTCGACCTCCCGATACTCAATGTGCTCATCCGCAAGCTTCAGGTTGAGGTGGGCAACCTCAGAGTCGTACTCGACGGGAGGATGGACCTCGAAAATGTACTCGATCCGATAAGTCCCAGGAGAGAATCTAAGGGGATCGAAGCAGCCCGCTTCATTCTCCTCAGCGTAGGATAGGATGTCATAATATTTGCTGGGATTGCCGCCGTTAGGAGGATTGATCTGTACCCTGTTCCTGTAGTCTTTTATGTAGCTGATGGTGTTGGGTGGGTGGTCGATCTCTAGGAGCTTGATGTATGGCGAGTTGAGGGCGCTGAGGGAGAGGGGGGCCTTCCAGATCCTGAAGAGCATCCTGAACCTCCCCGAGTTGAGGCGGTAAGTGAACTCCTCCTCAAGTATGCCGTCTGGGTAGTAGATGGCGCTGTAACTCTCGACATATGCCTCGTTGTCCCTGAAGAAGGATGGGAGCGCCTCTATCACCACCAGCCCCAAGGCTCCTACGAGCATAGCGAGGGCGACTAGGGTGAGAAACTGCCTGCGCTCGCTCAACTTTCCGTTATCCCCTTGACCTCAGGCCTCGACTCGACCTCCTCTTTGAACTCCAGATACAACCGCTTCTCCATACCCTGAGTCTGAGCAACGAAGTTGGAGGGGATTGTGTCTACCATAGTGTTGAACTCTTGGACCACGTTGTTGTAGGTGTACCTCTGCCTTGCAATCTCATTCTCGACGCTGACGATCGCCCCCATCAATTTAATCACAGTTTCATTTGCCTTGAGCTCGGGGTAGGCCTCAGCAACGGCTATGAGGTTCCCAGCGATCTCCAAGGACTCCCTGTTCACCTCGTCGAGCTCACTCGCATTAGACTGGGGGAGACCCGCCCGGAGCTTGGCTATCGCCTCGAATATCTCTCGCTCATGCTTCACATACCCTTTTACAGCTCCCAAGAGCTGCTCGATCATGTCAAGCCTCTTCTGCAGGGCCACACCGATCTGGTTGAGGGTAGCATCAGAGGCGTTCCTGTACCGATACAATTTGTTGAAAATCGACACGAAATAGACGATCACAACGGCCAGAACTATTATAGGTATTCCAAACATGAGCGCATTTCCGAGATCCATTTTCTCCATGATCCACTCCATTCACCCACTCTTAAAAATCCCCCTAAACCATTAACTGTAGGCGAAACCCTTTCTATTGAGGTCAATATAATACTAAATGTGTTCTAGATGATACTCGACAAGATATCCAATCGGGTCTATGCCAACTGCGAGGGAGAGACAGGGGGGAACGTCGGTATAGTGATTATGGACGACACTGTCGCCGCTGTTGATGCTCAGTATCCTGTATCAGGGGCTGACTTTAGGAGAAGCATACGAGGGGTCACAGAGAAACCTGTCACCCACCTGCTTCTGACCCATGTCCACGGGGACCATGTCCTCGGGAACCAAGCTTTCGAGGACTGCGAGATAGTCTCACACCACAGGCTTAAGGGGAAGATGGAGGAAAGCCTTAGCAACGAGTGGGCACCGGAGAACCTAGAAGAGACACTCAAAGAGATTAAAAAGAACCGACCGGAGAGGGCTTACCTGTACGAGGGCCTGAAGATCGTCCTACCAACCACTACCTTCGAGGAGAGATATGACCTAGACGATATTGAGGTGCTACACCTACCCGGTCACACAGATTGCTCTTCAATTGTACACGTCCCTCAGGACAAAGTTCTCTTCGCAGGCGACCTGATGTTCGCACAGACTTTCCCTTGGGCTGGAGACCCCACTGCAAACCCAGACGAATGGATCCAAGCTTACAAGACACTTTTAGATATGGACATCGAGACTTTCATCCCTGGCCACGGGCCACCATGCGGGAAGGAAGAATTTGAGAAGCAGCTAGATTGGTTCGAGACCGCGAAGGATAAGATGAGAGCGCTCATCGACTCAGGAGCAACTGAAGAGCAGGCGATCGAGGTCTCTCACTACCCAAAACTATATGAGGACACCGGAGACCGGTTCGAGCGATCAATGAGGCATTGGTATAAATTCTACTCAGAGAAAAAAGAAAAAATCTAGGCTGAAAAATCTTATCAGCGGATATATCTCAACCCGAGCCCTTTTGCTTTCCTGATCCAATCGGGGACAGGGGGGATGAGTTTATCCTCAGGGGCTACAACCAACTCCGTGAATGTAGGCTCCTCCAGCTTAAAGGCCTCTCTCAGGGTGGGGGTGAGGTCCCCAGGCCTCTCTACCTTGAATGTTTTCAATCCAAAGCCCTCGGCTATCTTGGTATAATCTACCTCACTAAAATTAGTGGAGAAATCAGCGTACTTCTCTCCTTGGGAGAGGGTTGACTCAGCTTTAATCCACCCAAAGCAGGAGTTATTGAAAAGGATGACATTGTTGTTGCCACCAACCCGTCTCAGGGTCTCCAGCTCACCCGAGGAAAACCCGAAGCTCCCATCTCCCACCAGGGTCGCGATACAGCTCTGGGGCTTTACGAAACTCGCTCCAATGGATGCTGGGAGGGCATAGCCCAGGGCGCCCATCGCATAGTTAAAGAGGACGCTACGCCCCGCTTCTCTGATTTTGTAGAAGGTTGAGGTGTATATCGCGCTTACTCCGACGTCGACAACTAGGATATGATCGTCTGGGAGGGTTTCACTGAGTTCTTTCACGAACCTCACGGGATGGACGGGGACCTCCCCCGAAGCCGCTAGCTCCGAGAGATAAGTCTCATACTTTTTCAACTCCGTACGTTTTCTCTCAAGGCGGGAAAGTTTTCCGGGGTCCCTACTTCCACTTGAGGAAATTATCATCTTCTTCAGGGTAGCCTTCGCGTCTCCGATGAGTATCACGCCAGTTGGGTAGTTGTTCCCGGCTTCAGCTTCACTCACATCTAGGTGGATGATCTTCGTCCCTGTATCTAAAGATGGGAGTGTCCACTTATCAGTGGCAGCGGAGTCAGTATTACACCCGATATAGAAAATTAGGTCTGCTCCAGCCACCAATTTATTTGAGAGAGAGGTTCCACCCCGAGCCCCTATAACACCTATTGAGAGAGGATGAATCTCAGGGAACCCCCCTTTCCCGCTGATAGTCGTCCCCACTAGAATATCGTAGAGCTCTGCGAGGGTCTGGACCTCGTCCCAGGCCCGGCTCCAGAGAACTCCCTGCCCGCAGATTATTATGGGTCGTTGAGCGGACCCAAGTAACTTGACAGCCTCCTGGATCTTATCATTCTGAGCTATTGGTCGGTGCCCTGGGTATGATGCAAAGTCTCCTTGGACATACATCTGGGGGTCTTCGATATCCCCCCCTAAGATGTCCATAGGGATGCGGATATGGACGGGCCCTGGCTTCCCGGTTGTGGCGAGTCTGAAAGCTCTTCTCACGGCGTGGGGCAACTCTGAAGGATCGGTGATGGTCATGGACTCTTTTGTGAATGCTTGGAAGAGAGCCGACTGGTCTATCCCGGTTAGCATATTCCTTTTCTCTAGATGTAGGGGGATATCGGATGTGAACGCTAGCAATGGGACAGACGCCTTAAAGGCTTCCACAATCCCTGGGAGCATGTGGGTTGCTCCTACACTAGGGCCCTCACAAATCCCTGGCTTGAAACCGACCTTCGCGTAGCCGTCGGCCATAAAGACTGCGCTCCTCTCGTCTCGGGCCATCACGTGAGTGATCCCCGGGAAATCATGCCACGCCTCGTAGAGGTTCAGGGTTGTCTCCCCTGGGAGCCCAAAGACATGGCTCACCCCGTAACCTTCCAACATCTCTAAAAGGACCTTAGAAGCGTTCAAAATATACACCCAATAAAACTCACTAGAATCCCCAGGTATAATAAGGTCTTCGAGGTGCTACGAGCCGCTTGATCACTTCTTGAATCGGAGGACTACCTGCGAGATCACAGTCAGGCTCAGCCAGAGAAATAGATCTAGGACCAGCGCCGTAACATTGACATTCCACTCATCAACAGGACCCATAATCGTGCTCAGTGTGTGGACCCCCCAGGTCAAAGGGAAGCCATAACGTACATGGATATTGTCAGGCCAATTGTAGGGCACACCGAGTACGACAGCGAACAAGGTTACCACTGACCCAACTATCAACACGACATCCCGCAGGCCCCACCTGCTCAACTCGAACCCTTGGCATATCGGCGTTGGTCCTATATCCTCTTTTTGGTGCAACCGTGTTTTCCATGCTCAATTTATTAACCCGGTCGTGGATCGTAGGATGGCGTTGATAACTCTCCTAGATGTTGCGAATACCTTCATATGCGGCTCTGGGTTTTTCATGTTCTACACCGCTTATAGAGACAGGGATATCCTCAGGGGATACAGCCTCCCTGGAACAGTTCTCATCAGCCTTGCGGTGACCTTCATGCTCGCCTTCTACGCCCAAGAGGACTACTGGCTCAGCTTTTTCCTAACCCTTCCCAACTATGGCTACTGGCTCGTCGTCCTAATCTCCCTTATGCGAAAAAGGGGTTTAGGCTGTGGGGCTACCAGACCCTCTCCAACATCTTGAGGGCGTTCAGCCCCATGACCTTGGCGATCTCGCCATCCGAGTATCCATGTTTTATCATCCACCGGGCGATGTTCATAAACTCATTTGGGTTCTCCAAGCCCCTCACATATCCAGGGTCCTCCATCCCGGGGGGGATAGGGAAGGCTTCCTCTTGCTCACGTCCTGGTCTGTTGTGTTTTCCTAACCTTCGGGCGAACCAGTATTTGTAGAGTCCCTGATGGTTGCCATAGAGGGTGTCCGGGCCACAGCCAACACAGTCGATGCCCATGAGGTCGATGCAGTACTCGACGCATTCCATATAACTCTCGATGTTCCCCACTGGGTGCTTCTCAGTCCGGAGACCCTGCCCTGCTCCTCCCACTCCAATCAACCCATTGTTCTCGGCGAAAGCGTGGAGCACCTCATCGCCATTGGTGTGACCTTGGGCGATGGCTGCGGGACCGCTATGACTGTTGTAGACGGGGCTTTCCGAGGCTTCGATGGTCTCCAGAGCTGTCCGGTCATTGGTGTGGCCAACGTCGATGAGCATCCCAACCTTGTTCATTCGCTTCACTGAGTCATAGCCAAAATCAGTGAGACCTGTGTCCTGATGTGTCTCTCCCATGCCCCCGCCGAGCATGTTGGACTCGCTATAGCAGATACCCAAGCTTCTGACCCCCAATCCGTACAGCACATCAATCCTGTCTACCTCGTTCTCGATGGGCGTTGCGGACTCTAAGGCCAGCACCATGGCGACCTTACCTTCCTCCGCAGCGTATCTTATGTCCTCAACCGTCTTGCAGTGTATAACCATACCCTGGTGGTAGAGGTCACAGAGGCGGATGCCGATATCGTGGATGATATCGTTCCATTTCCATCCACTATAGCTGGTGATGTAGGCTGTACCGTCCATTAGATTATCGAAGACACAGTCGATACGGGCCTTGCTAAGGGCTTCGTAGGCTGTGAAGTCCCGCCCCATGTGCTGGAGTTCCATAGCCTCCGACATATCCTCAGGCCATAGGACTGGATGTTCGTGGAGGTCGATGATGATATTCTTCTCAATAAACTCATCGAACCGGTCCTCCTCCCCCTTTGAAAGAGGCACATAGTAAGAGGGGACCCTTTCAAAGGACTTAGCGAGTTTAAACTCTCTATAATCCGCTCCTGCCTCCAAATAGTCATACGCTTTGTAACCGTCGTAAACCTTCTTCTTACCCATAACACTCGACATAAGAGATGC
>JASFTK010000074.1:0-6850 GCA_050053595.1 Candidatus Bathyarchaeota archaeon
TTCCTCCGTGATAGCACTCATGTTCGTCTCGAGGATGCTGCACCTCGTCGAGAGGACTATGCTCTGGTATTGGAGGGATGATATCCTGAAGTTCAGCTCTTCTATTTGTCCTTGCTGGTTGAAGATGTACCATCCCTCCCCAGCTGAAAGGATAGAGAGAAGAATCAAGAGTATTATTAGGTCTCTGGATTTCATTTCCGTATGAAGGAGGATACAACGAAAATATTAACCCTATGAGAGGCTCCCGGCTACCTGTTCTGCTTGAACCGGTTTCCTGAGGATACCCTTAATGTATTCATAATTCTCAACGATGGCGATGATGAAGAATACGATCGAGGTGAGAATGGACATGTTTCTGACGATGCGTGTCCCGTATTCCAAATTCGTTGACCTCTCGAAGACTCTCCTATAAGTAACCGTCTTGGGCATGGTGGAGAGGGTGTTATTCAGTACGATGTTCAAGTGGCCCTCGAGGTCGATGTCGAAGGTGAGGGTCTCGGTTTTCTTGATCAGCTCCGGGCCCAGGAGGTTCAAGGTTAGCACCATAGTCGGGGCTCCATACTCCTGCCTTGGACCTATGTAAAAATGCGTCCTATCAACGGTTACATAGAGATCACGATCTCCTCCCTCCACTTCGAACTCAAGGCGTATGATGTCCCCCTCCCATACCCTCTCAACATGAAGCCTGAAATCCTTCCGTGGGACCTCGAAGACGAGATTACGCCTGAGGAATGTCTCAGACAATAATGAGGCTTCAAAGTTGACAAGCAGCCCTACAACTATGATAATCAGGCCTGCATAGAAATATCGTAGCTTCAACTCTCGTCTCCGGTTTGATCTCCTTCTACATACTCCTCATTATAGAGGAAGCAAGCAGCATACCTATCGTCCTTCACCTCGAGTAGTTTAGGCTCCTTCTCCTTGCATACAGGCATCACATGTGGGCACCTAGTGTGAAATCTACAGCCAGGGGGTGGGTTGATGGCATTGGGGGGTTCTCCTGGGATTACGTCTCTGAACTTAAGCCGGTTTTTCGGATCGGGATCTGGTACGGAGGCGATGAGCCCTTGGGTGTAGGGGTGAATGGGATCATCTATGACTTCGAGGACATTCCCCATCTCTACCTGTTTGCCGACATACATAACGGTGAGCCTATTGCTGACGTATTTAGCTGTTGAAATATCGTGGGTTATGTAAAGGATAGATAGGTTGTGGATTTTCTGGAGATTTCTCAGGACTTGGAGGAGCTCTACTCTACTGGAGGCGTCTATCATCGACACCGGCTCGTCTGCTACAATGTATGTGGGATCAAGTAGGAGAGCCCGGGCGAAAGTAACCCTCTGACGCTGCCCCCCAGAGAGCATATGAGGATATTTCCTGATGATCTCCTCGACAGGAGAGAGTCTTACCTCCTCGAGGGCTCTGTAGATCATATCCTGCCGCTTATCAGTGTCCTCAATTTTGTGTACTATGAGGGGCTCCTCCATGATCTGGTGGATATTCATAAAGGGGTTAATGCTTGAATAGGGGTCTTGGAATATTATCTGGGCATCCTTCCTGAGCCACTTGAGGTCTTTGAGGTCATCGTGGGTGATATCCTTCCCCTTGAACAGGAGCGTCCCACCTACAGGCTCAAGAAGCCTCAGGGTCGTCCGCCCCAGAGTCGTCTTGCCACATCCCGACTCCCCAACGAGGGCGAGGGTCTCCCCTGGCTGGATGTTAAGGGAGACACCGTCGACGGCCTTGACAGGGACCGTCTTCAAGAGGCCTTGTCTCACAGAATAATAAGTCCTCAGGTCTTTGAGTTCTATGACGCTACTACTCATCTCGATCACCATAAAGCCAGCACTCCACCCTCTGTCCTTCTTCAGGGTAGGTCGTTGGCGGATCTTTTTCACTGCAGATGTCCATCACCTCGTGGCATCTTGGGTGAAAGTTGCATCCTTTCGGAGGATTCACCAGATCTGGTGGCGCTCCTGGTATATAGTCCGGCTCGTTGTAGCTCCGAAGCAGGGGGGTGCTCGCGAGGAGCTTCTGTGTGTAGGGGTGTTTCGGATCTTGGATGACCTGTTCAGAGGTCCCGAACTCTACGATGTGGCCACCATACATAACCGCCATCTTGTCTGAGATATCGCTGGATAGGGCGATGTCGTGGGTGATGAAGATCATTGCCATGTGCATCTCCTTCTTCAGCCTCTTCAGCAGGTTCATGGTCTGAGCTTGGATGCTCACGTCCAGAGCTGATGTCGGCTCATCTAGGATAATGAGGGGTGGGTTGAGGATGAGGGCCATAGCTATGACTACTCTCTGTTTCATCCCGCCGCTGAGTTCGTGGGCGTAGCTATCATAGGTCTCAGGGGATAGACCAACCTCCTCGAAGGTTTCGATTACCCGTTTCTTCGCCTCTTCCTTTGTCATCCCTTGGTGAATAATTAGGGGCTCAGACACCTGTTGTCCGACCTTGATGACGGGATTGAGCGAGTTCATGGCTCCCTGGAAGACCATAGAGACTTTCTTCCAGTTAATATCCCGCCTGAACATTTCTTTATTGAGCTTCATGAGCTCCTTCCCTTCCAGCCTGACACTCCCGCTGAACTCCGAGACATTTGAGGGTAGAAGCCTGGTGATCCCTAGTGACATGCTTGTCTTGCCGCAGCCCGACTCGCCTACGATTCCAACGGCCTCTCCCGAATTGATCTTGAGGGCGACTCCATCAACAGCCTTGACCTCACCTCTCATAGTCATGTAGTAGAGGTTCAGGTCTTCTACTTCTAGGACCATATTATCTCCTCCTCCTGAGCCGGGGATTTACCACAGGCTCAAGCCCTTGAGCAATGAATACGAAGCAGAGGGCTGTAATCACTATGAGTAGCCCCGGTGGGACAATCCACCACCAGTATCCAAGGAAGATAGCCCCTGTCTGGAAGCCCCTCTCCAGGATCTGGCCCCAAGTTGGAAGGGTAGGGTCTCCAAGTCCTAAGAAGCTCAGAGCTGCCTCGGCTAGTATGGCTGAGGGGGTATAGAAGATCATCTGGGTGAAGATGAAGGGGGCTACCTGCGGGAAGATGTGTCTAGCCATGATCCATCTGTTGCTTGCGCCTACAGCTACTGAGGCCTCGATGAACTGCTCTTCCTTGGACTGTAGGACCATGGATCGGATCAATATGGTGAGACCAGCCCAGCCGAAGAAGACCAGCACAAGGATGATATTCCAGATGTTCTGGCCCAGAATGAAGACCAGGAAGATCAGTATCGGGAGCTGGGGCAGGTTGTTGAGAATATCTGAGACCCTCTGGATCACGGCGTCAGTCTTACCCCCCATATAGCCGCTCATGATCCCTAACACCGATCCAACCATGGTTGTAAGGGTTGAGGTTAGGAATCCGATGAAAAGGGCAACGGGAAAGCCAAAGAGAAGGCCCACTGCTAGGTCTCTCCCCAGAACATCTGTGCCCATATATCCAAAAACCTCACCGCCTACGACGAACTTTACGCTGCCGACTTCATCATCATCGTCGAAAGCCTCGACAAGAACTTTAACTGTGTATCTCCCCTCTAGAGGCTCTCTGAATTTTCCATCATCACCAGGGATACCGAACATAAACTTCTCTAGTTCGGTGTTTCCCACCTCAGCGGGAGTTACCTTCAGATCATATTCGGTCCTGAGGAATCTTGAGATCGACGAGTGGACCTCCGTGCTGCCGGGGAGGAATATCCGTAGGGCAGACTCAACATACTTTACGTGAGGGGGTTCCGCTTCCTGTGGTGGGAAGGGCACAGAGACTCTCAGAAGATCCTCGATCTCGCTGCCATCAGGTCTTATAAGAGTAACATAGATTATTGGGGGTTCGTCCCAGAAGGTAAGTTCCGATAGGCTGAAGGAGGTGAACTGGGGGTATATATCTGCTTTATAGTCGAAATTGATGGTGAACTCGATAGTTTTGATCCCCCTGGTGCTCTCTTGACCAAAGTCTGAGGTCAGGATCTGGTGCGTGGGCTTTTTTACTGGTGAGAAAGATTGTGTCCAAGCCGGTGGTACGGACTTGGGGTAATCAGCCCAATGGTGCGGGCTGTTCCAGTACCTTGTCCCAAAATTTAGGGGGTAGGAGACTAGAACATATAGGGATATTGCGAAGAGACCTATCAAGAAAGCAACGCCGAGCTTCGAGATCCGGCTAGCCCAGAACTCGCTGATTGCCTCTCTCATGCTGAATGCCATCAGTATTCCACCCTCGGATCTAATATCACGTATAAAACCTCAAGGATCATCCTGGCGATCACGTAGATTAGCGTGTAAATGAAAGTGAGGGCGATGATAAGCCCCTCGTCAACATGAATAATTGCATTCCAGTAGAGCAGACCCATTCCTGGCCAACCGAACACAGTCTCGGTCAGTATCGCACCTGAGAGGGAGCTCGCCAACCCGAGTATCACATTGGTAAGGATCGGGGGCGCAGCGACTCTTATGATATATCTCCGCATGACCAGGTTCTCGGGGAGCCCTTTCGCCCTTGCAACGTTGACAAAGTCCTGCTGGGCGGTATTCAGGACCATTGTCCTTGTCATGTAGATCCAGCTCCCCGAGAAGGCTAGGACGAGTGTTGAGATCGGTAGTATGGCGTGCCATAGTAGGTCGATAAATCTTGGGATAGTCTCTGTGGGGGGAGGGGCGCTGTACATACCACTTGCTGGAAGGATCCTCAGCTGTTGTGCGAAAATCATTATGAACAGTAGACCCGTCCACCAAGTCGGGATTGCATATGAGAAGGCTGAGTAATTAGAGAAGAACCTGTCGATCTTGGAGCCAGGCATGGTAGCGATCTTAGTGCCCACAACAAGGCCAAGAAGGGCGCTGATACCTACCGAAGTCGTGATGAGGAGTATACTCTTAGGGAGCCTCTCCATGATCAGATCCCTGATCTCAGTGCTCCCCTTGAAGGTCTGAGATGTCTTGGCTTTGCCCAGGTCGAAGGTCATCACCCTCCAGATCATCTGAGGCAACCTCATGGGCCATGGCTTGTCTAGGTCATAGGCCTGTATGAGGGTCTGCTCGTAATTATCTACTATCCTCTGGAGTTCATTGGGGTCTTGTATCGTCTGGGCAAGTCCCTGTCTGTATACCCTTACTTGTTCATTAACTAGGGCGTTGAGCATACGATCAGAGAATCCTGTGGCCCCTAGAACTACATTCATGAGAAGAAGGGTAACGACAACAACCATGAGTAAGCTGAAGGCTTTTATCAATAGATTCCTTCCAAGCTTCACTTCCTTCACCGCTCCATGTCAACTGAAAGTGAACGAATATAAATGATTACCTTCAACTCAATAGGTTATTGGTGAAACGTTTTTTCGATAAAACGTTCTATTTACGACAATGCTCACTGATCGATAGTTAAATATAACCTGTTTAAAAAATAGAGATTGGAGAAACATGAGAAAAAAATTTAACGTAGAACTAGCGATTATACTGATTCTCTGCTTATGCATAACTCCAATTCTCTCATATGCCTCAATCAATGTATCACCAATGCAGGCCACTACAGGACCAGCAACTGACACTATTGAGTACATTCGAGTTGAAAGGGCATTAGCCCCAGACGCACTCAGGCAGGGCGACATGGATGTCTACATTTACTCGATAACTGCAGACGCTGAAATAGAGATCGGTGATGATGATCCCGACATAGCGTTCTATAGGGGGGTATCGGGGATGGACGACATCCTGCTGAACCCTGCTCCCGCTCCTGAAGGGGAGTTAAACCCCTTCTCTATCAAAGAAGTCCGCTACGCCATGAACTATATCTTCGACAGAGACTTTATTGTCAACGAGATCTTCCAGGGAACAGCCGCAAAGATGTATGACTACCTCGGACCATATCACCCCGAGGTCCCAAGCATCGCAGACATTAAGCTCAGGCACGGCTTCGTTTACGACTTTGACCTAGCCAACTCGATGGTTGAGGATGCCATGGTCTTAGCCGGCGCTGAGAAAAGAGCCGGTACGTGGTACTACAAGGATGAACCTGTAATCATCAAAGGCCTTATCCGAGTTGAGGACGAGCGAAGGGACATCGGTGACTCCTTCGCATCAGACCTTGAAAAGCTAGGATTCACCATCGATTATGCTCACTCGACCTTCGGCCCCGCTATCGACACCGTCTATGGCACCGATCCCGCAGCTTTCGAATGGGGATTCTACACCGAAGGTTGGGGTATCGGCGCTTCTAGGTGGAACACTTGGGAGCCCGGTTGCTGGGGTGGCTCAGCCGACCCAGATACAGGCGACTGGTGTGCAAACATGCCCGGATGGGGAGAGGAGGGCTGGTGGAACTATCTAAGTCCAGGTGGTAGGGTCGAAAAGCTGGCTACAGATATCTATTACGGAAGATACACTGACCTTGATGACAGGGAGCAGAAGATTAGAGAGGTAACCGACCTCATGATGCAGGAGTCCGTAAGGATTTTCGGCATACGCGAGCTCACCGCATACACGGCGAGGAGAGACGTCGAGGGACTCACCCAGGACATGGGCCAGGGCCTCAGAGGAGGCGTCTGGGCCCCCAGAGAGGCCTATAGAGAGGGAGATACGACCCTGAAGTTCGGTGCCCAATGGGTCTGGACCGAGACAACCGTCTGGAATAGGTTCGGTGGTTTCAACGACGTCTACAGCGTTGACATAGCAAGGTCCACATATGACCCGGCAGTCTGGAGGCATCCCTTTACGGCCTCGGGTATGCCGTTCAGGGCTGAATACGAAGTCGAGACAGCGGGTCCCGATGGAACCCTCAGCGTCCCCTCAGACGCTTATGAATGGGATGCCGAGGCAGATGAATGGGTTTCCGTCGGCTCT
>JASFTK010000075.1:0-6845 GCA_050053595.1 Candidatus Bathyarchaeota archaeon
GAGGACGCGCTAGGCCTCAGGGCCCTCGACTGGGGCACCCTCCTCACCCTGGCCACTGTGATCCAGGTGATACTCGCCATCCCCGCTGGGAATCTGATAGACCGCAGAGACAAGAGGAAGATCGTTGCCGGTGCCCTAGCTCTCTCCATGCTCCCTGCCATCGCCTACCCCTACTGCGGCTCCTTCTTTGGGGCTCTGTTGGTCTTCGTGCCTATGGCTGTCGCGAACGCCTTCCTCATACCTGGGGCAGGGGCTCTCATGGTGGATCTCACCCCCCCTGAGAAGCGGGGGGTGGTCATGGCCTCCATGGGGAGGGGGATGCTCGTTGTCAACTACCGGGGAGCCGTCGGAGGTGGCCCGGGGATGGGTTTCATCCTCACCCTCCCCGTTATGGTCGGCTCATACCTGGGGGGATACATCTTCGAGAACTACCCCACCACCCCCTGGCTGTTCCTTGGTATCTCTCTGGGAGTGAACGCGTTGTTAGCCTATGTCTTCCTCAAACGGGATAGAAGAGACGGCCAAGCGAGAGCTATCCCTGACCTACCGGGATCTCCCCCCGGAGAGTAAGGTGACTACAAAGGATATAACGACGACCCCCTCTTCCAGTTGGCCATCTCTCCCCATGCAGGTTATAATAAAAATGGTGGGGTGGAGAGATCTACTTCAGCACTTTCTTGAAGACCCTCAGGTCGTTGGCGCCCAGTATCTTCTCGATGTCAGAGTCTGAGTAGCCCCGGGCCACCATGCCCCGGGTGAGTTCGGGTATCTTGGTGATGTCATCTAGGCCGGGGAAGCCGCAGCCACCGTCGAAGTCGGAGCCCACCCCGACGTGGTCTGTGCCGACCAGTCCGACGGCGTGGTCTAGGTGGTCTAGCCAGTCCTCGATGGTGACCTTCTTGATTGCCTCTGTGTCGCCGAAGCTTATCCCTTCTTTGATGAAGCCTGCGCAGAAACTGAGGTTGATGACACCCCCCTGCTCCGCTAGGGCCTTGATCTGGTCGTCGGTTAGGTTCCGGTGGTGTCCGCATAGGGCCTTGCAGTTGGAGTGGGTCGCGAGGACAGGGTCCTCTGAGAGTTCGATGACGTCCCAGAACCCGGTCTCGTTGATGTGGCTGATGTCGACCAGCATCCCGAGGTCGTTCATCTCCTCCACCACCTCCTTCCCGAAGCTCGACAGGTGGCTCCCCGAGTCGGCGCCAGAGCCATCTCCCAGCTCGTTCCTGGGGAAGTGGGTGAGGGTGAGGGACCTGACCCCCAGCCTATACAGGTTCCTGAGGACCCCGATGTCCCCCTCAAGGGGCTCGCCCCCCTCGACGGTGAGCACCGCAGCGATCTTACCGGCCTCAACGGCCTCCCAGATCTCATTGTAACTGGTTGCCAGGGCTATCTCTGCCTGATTTCTCTCGATCTCAGAGTGGAATGTATCTAGCATCTGGAGTAATCTGCGGAGCCGGGCTCTATAATGGGGGCTCACGTACATCGCGAATAGGAGGCAATCGACCCCGCCCTCCCTGATTCGGGGGATATCGATCTGGCCGTCCTCTGACCTCTCTCCAAGCGTCCTCCTCGGTGGGGGTGGCCTCGCCTCTGAGGTGATGAATGGGGGCGTCTTTATGAGGTGGAGTATGGTGTCATTGTGGGTGTCCACGACGAGGGAGTTCTCGTGGAGGGTCTTCGCTCTCTCCTCCTGCTCCTCTGTGAGTTCAAACAAATCCAATACACCATTTACACAATTGTCGATTCGATTTATATCATAATCGAGGTCGATGGTCCAGCCAGAGGTGATAAATCCCCTGTATCCGATGTTGTCCTGAGGTTCGTTATGGTGGGGTTGCTCGTCGAGGGGGGGCTGGTCTATACTATGGATGGGGCTCGCCGGATGATCGAGGACGGGTCTGTTGCGATTGAGGGGGACCAGGTCGTGGGTGTAGGAGAGAGTAGCTCTCTGAGAGCGCGATACTCGGCCGACCGGGTGATAGACGCTTCAGGGTGTGCTGTGCTCCCGGGTTTTGTGGATGTCCACACCCACCTTCCCTCCATCTTCGTAAGGGGGGTCTACGGCGTCGTCCGGGAGGGACTTTATAGGGTCCTCTTCCCCATCAAGAAGTATATCGAACCTGAGCACCTCTATGTCTTCGGAGTTGCCTCCTGCATCGAAGCCCTAAACTCGGGGATAACCACCGTCCAAGAAACCTACAACCACATGGACCAGTTCGCCCAAGCAGCCGAGGAGACCGGGATCCGTGCCAATATTGGAGAGCAGATCAGTGAGGCCGATTATCAGAGGGTCCAAGACGGAGAGTACTCCTATCTCCCCGAGCAGGCTGAGGAGATGCACCGGCGGGCTCTGAGACTATTGGACGAGTGGGATGGGGCAGCCATGGGGAGGATCACCACATGCCTCGCTCCTCTGGCCCCAGATATGTGCCGCCCCTGGATCTACGAGTTGGTCCGTAGGGAGGCCGAGGAGAGGGGGGCCCTGATCTCAACCCACCTAGCACAGAGCCGTAGGGAGGTCGACCAAGTTAAGAGATTATATGGGAAGACCCCTGTGGAACACCTCGGTGACCTGAGGATTCTCGGGGACAACCTCCTAGCCGCTCACTGTATCTATGCTGACAAAGGGGACACCAAGAAGCTCAGGGAGAGCAATACCCGGATACTCCACTGCCCCAGGCCCTACCTCCTTGGCGGGACCACCGTCCCCCTCGCTGACTGGCTGGCGATGGGGATAAGTGTTGGTCTTGGAACCGACAATGTCCACCACTCGATGTGGGAGACAATGAGAGCCGCACTCTACGCCGCCAGGATCAAGGAAGCCCAAGGCGGGAGAAGGGGAAGCCCCGGCTTCTACGAGCTCCTGGAGCTGGCGACGATAAGGGGCGCGGAAATGTTGGGTATGGGTCGTGAGGTGGGCTCCCTCAAGGCGGGGAAAAAGGCAGATCTGCAGATCATCGACCTAGGAGACCCCCACCTGACCCCGACTATCGACGTCACCTCAAGCCTTGTCCTATATGGATCGACGGCGAGTGTCAAGACAGTGATCGTCGACGGGGAGATAGTCAAGGATGACAGGGGGGTCACCACGGTGGAGGTAGGGGAGAGGTTGTCAGAAGCCCAGGGGCTCTGCGAGGAGATCTGGGAGAGGTTGTTCAGGGATCAGCCCGGGTTGAAGGCGTTAATCCGGTAGGATCCATACCACAACTGGACGGTCAGCCGACGACTGGGTGCGTTGGATAGCGGATTCCTCAGATGTCCTAATGGTGCGAAGGGATGTTCCCGATTATTTGCTACTCAGGCTCATGGATATGGGCAATTGGAATATAAGCGGCCGCCCCTGAGTCGTTCAAGATGCTGCCCGTCACCGCTATCAACACCATCATGTACGCCAGTATCCTCGTATTGCTCTGTGTCGGGTTCTCCTTCACCCATATGATGGAGGGGTTCCCCAACTTCAGCCACACCAGCTACGCCAGCATAGGCACCATATTCACCTTCATCCTGGTCCGCCTCCTGGGACAGAACCCCTACCTCGCCTGGCCCCTATCGGCCATCCTCAACGGTCTAGTCGCCGTCGCGATCTACCTCTTAGTAGTGATCCCGATGCAGAGGGGGGGCGCCAAAGGGATCACTATGACCTTTGCGATGTTCGCCCTCAATTATGTAATCGCCGCATTGATGGCGGTCTTCAGCTTCTGGGTGATGTTGAACTACGATTTCCATACGTCGGGCTTCATACTCAGGACTTACGACTTCCGGTTCATGGGGTATCCCGGGATCCTGTTCACAGCGCCTCTCACCTGCATCCTACTGGTCACAGGGCTCCATCTCTTCCTTACCCGGATTAAGTTCGGGATCGCCATCAGGGCGACAGCCGAAGACCCTGACCTCTCCTCCAACTTAGGCGTGGACACCTTCAAGGTCCACGTCGCGATATGGTTCATGGTAGGGGCTCTAGCGGGCATCGCAGGGGCGGCTATCCCTCTATGGCAGGCCACCGGTTTCGGCGGGAGCGATAAGTTGATGATGAATGTCATCGCGGGGAGCGTTCTGGGAGGCTTAGACAGCATCTACGGTGCGATCATCGGGGGTATCTTCCTCGCCTTCACCCAGAGGGTGCTCCCAATCCTCATGGTCCAGACCTTCGGCAACTGGGTCGCGGGCTATCAGTCGTTGACGCCCATCGTTGTCATCGTGACTGTCTTGTTCTTTGAGCCACGGGGGATATACGGATTCGTGAGAAAGACCAGGGGCCGGCTGGAGAGGAGGATGGCGCGTTGATGGGGCGGTCGGCCCCTGCACGGCGTTTAAATTGGTGTCCGAGGAAGAGTAAGGGAAATGCCCCCCTTTGCCCGCTGCCCCGTCTGCGAGCGCAGACACACCATCGACGAGTACGAGGAAGACAGGTTCTGCAGGACTTGCGGAGCCCATCTCAGGGTGGCTAGGGGGAAAGCGGAGAAAGGGGTGGGGTGGAAAGCCCTCTTCCCATACGATCCTTACCCCCAGCAGATCGAGTTCATGGAGGATATCGAGGAGACCGTCGGGGGGAGGGGTGTACTCATCGCTGAGGCCTGCAACGGCTTCGGGAAGACCGCCTCAGCCCTCGCCGCCCTCCTCTCCTCAGGGAAGCCCATTGTCTACACGACTAGGACCCACGAGCAGGTCCGGCAGGTCCTCCAAGAGGTCTCCGCCATTAACGAGGCCTCAGGGGAGAGTTTCACCGCGGTCAACCTCGCCAGCCGCGTCCATCTCTGCATCAACCCTGAGTGCCTAGACCTCCCAAGGAGAGAAGGGCAGGAGCTCTGCAGGAATCTGAGGGAGGCGGGGGAGTGCCCCTGGGAGTCTGACATCCAGACCCTACCCAGGGGGCTGCCCCCTGTCATGACCCAGAAGGACTTGGTATCTGTGGGGAGGAGGGCGATGGTCTGCCCATATTACCTAGCTAGGAGGGCTGCCTCCCGTTGCAAGGTGGTGGTGGTCCCCTACCCTTACGTCTTCGACCAAAATGTCAGGGCCAGCGTCGGCCTCGAGTTGACAGGGCGGAGCCTTGTACTGGACGAGGGGCACAACCTAGATAAAGTGGGTCAGGACACCCTCAGCGACACCCTCTCGGAGTTCGCCCTAGACCTTGCTGTTGAGGAGCTCAAGGCCGTCAAGGCCCCGACCAGGCACATCCGACGCCTTGCCAGGCTCCTCAGGGGGAAGACGGGGAGGAAACCGACCCTGGTCTCCGCTGACGCTTTGGAGAAGGATCTGGAGCTCGCCCTAGCCAGGGATATCGGGATTGTGGTGGAGAGATACCTCGACGCCGTTGAGCGGATCAGGGCCCACAAGTTGAGGCTCGGGGATCCTCCCTCTAGCTACCTGAACGGGGTGCTCACATTCCTCAGCCTGGTCTCGGGGAGCGACAAGGGTAAATACGTCGCAGTCTATCACAGGAGCCGCCGGGGGGGCAACACCCTGGAGTACAGGTGCCTCGACCCGAGCCTAGCCGTCAAGCCCGTGGTGGACTCGGCCTCGGGGTCCATTGTGATGTCGGGGACCATCTCGCCCATGGATCTGTTCGCGGAGGTGGTGGGTCTCGAGGACGCCGAGAAGAGGGCCTACGCCGCTATCCAGGACCCAGACAACATCAGGATGAGGGTCGACCCCGGGGTCACAAGCACCTACCGGGAGAGGACCCGCGAGATGCTCCTCAAGATCGGTCGTAGGCTCGCGGCCGAGCTCCCCAAGGTCCCTAACGGCGCCCTGGTATTCTTCCCTCAGAGGGGTCTGATGAACAAGGCTCTGGATACCTGGGGGGCGGAGGGCATAGTCGAGGGACGGGGTGGCCGCCTCTACATCGGGGAGAAACTCCTCTACATCGAGGGAGCCAGCGCCTCCTCCAACCGGAAGGTGGTGTCTAGGTACAAGCAGAGCGCCGTCGCCCCCGAGGGGGCTGTCCTCTGCTGCGTCTTCAGGGGGCGGAACGCAGAGGGCTCCAACTTCCCCGGTGCCCAAGCTCGGGGCATCTTCCTGTTCGGGGTACCTTATGCCAATTACGGTGATCCCCTGATCCGGGCTCAGATCGGGTATTACAATCGGAGGGGCGAGGGGCTGGGTCGGAGGTGGTACACCATGGACGCCTTCAGAGCCGCGAACCAGGCCATAGGCAGGGGGATCAGGGGCCTCGATGACTGGTGCCACTACTGGTTGTTGGACCACCGTTACGCTGAGGGAATCGATTTTATCTCCAAGTGGGCCCTGGGAAACGGCCCTGAGATACTGGAACATTGACGGCGCGGCTAGGTTTTAAGCGCCTTCAGCCCTAATTCAGTCTGGAGATTGCATGGATGAGACCCACGTCCTGGGAGTCGATGGAGGGGGCACCGCCACCCGATGCGTCATCGCCACGGCATCAGGCCACATCCTCGCCAGGGGCACCGGGGGCCCCTCGAACCCCCTCACAGCGGGGGTGGACAGTGCGGTGGCGGCCATCGGAGCCGCCGTCAAACAAGCCTCTAACCGTTGTGGTATAGACCGTTTCGCCGCTTCAGTCATGGGTATCGCGGGGACGGAGAGGGCTTCCGCCATGGAAGACCTCGGTAGCGGGCTCAGAGGAAGAGGGTTCAAGAGATTCCGCTTAACCTCGGATGCTGAGGTGGCCTTGGCTGGGGCAACGGGGTGCAGGCCAGGGGTGGTGGTGATCTCGGGGACGGGCTCCATCGCCTACGGGGAGAACGGGGACGGGGATCGGGCGAGGAGCGGGGGCTGGGGCTGGAGGCTTGGGGACGAGGGGAGTGGCTACGACATCGGGAACAAGGCCCTCATCGCGGCCCTCAGGGATTACGACGGACGGGGAG
>JASFTK010000076.1:0-6823 GCA_050053595.1 Candidatus Bathyarchaeota archaeon
AAGCTGTCCACCAGCATCTTATCCATACCCTTGGGACCCAGAGAAGACTTTACCGCCTCAGCGACGACACGGGCCGCCATAATATTAGCCTCCCGGGCGCTACGGCCGCGTCTCCTCTCTGTGCCTTCCCTCAAAATCATAATGGGTTGACCCGTCATGTATGCCATATTAATTCCTCCTGAATACCCCTCATACCAACTGACACATCAATTGCCTACATTTTGTTGTAGAGAAAAAATAATGTTAAAAACGTTTCTGAATTAAAAGTCTGGGAGGCCTTGGAGTTGATCAGTTTCTGATCAGTAATGTCCAGAACACCTATTTCCCTTGACCACCCCTTGATATTATTGTGGTGAAACGCATTGGATGAATATGACAGAAAAAGGCATTCCCATAAGGATGCTGAGGAGGTCGCTGAGATCTTCGAAACCCTCTCCACAAAGATACCCTCGATGATCAGGGGGATCATCGACTCGCTGTTTTCCCCGGAGGCTGCAGCCAATATGGGGAAAGCGGTGGTCGAGTTCCGTAAGAGCCTGATCGAAGGGGGGATCCCGGAAGAGGAGGCTATGAAGATGACCCAGCAATACCTCTCCACCCTGTCCCGATGGACCGACGTGATGAATGAGGCCCGTAGAAGGGAGTAGGACGGTCGCCTTGGGAATCTGGAGGGCTTTCCTAACTTTTTTAAATGGTGTCAAGCTGATGCTCAGCCTCCCTTTCTTCTACATCAGATACCGGATAGCCCGAGGGAGGGCTGTCGCCACCTTCAAGAGGGAGATGATCGCCGCAGGCATCACACAAAGGGAGGCGAAGGACTTGGCGGACCTATACCCATTCAGATTCAGCGATCTCTTGAAACTGACTAGAACCACGAATGAGATCTAGGGCCTCGCAAAAACCCTTCTAACCCTCTCAATCTCCTCACCCATAATCTCCATGCAATCAATCTCGCCAAGCCCCCGCTCATAACCCATCCTTATGTGGCCAATCTGATGGGGGTCGAACCCCATCACTCTGGAGGCCGCTGCATCTGTTGCGACCACGTCCGTCCCAGCCATTATGGTCCCCATCTCAACAGGTTGACCATGGACCGGTCCCCACCCCTCCATAGCGATAAAACCGTCGATGACGGTGAGAGCCGGCCTCTTCGCGGCGTTTATATCCGCTATGACCTTGTGCATCCCCCGGAGATGATACTTCCCCTTGAGCTTGTCAGGGAGGAGACCGAACATGTTCTTCATACCCAGCGTGACCCCAGTCTCACTATGGGTCTTCATCTTCGCAGCACTCACGATAGCGGACTCCGCCACTATCCGGGGGACCCTGATCCGCTTCAGAGCGGCCGCCTGAGGGACGGGGAGATCCACTCGGTCCCCGACATGCCTGAGGTTCAACCACTCAACACCATTCCTCTCACACATCTCCGCCATCCCAGTCACCCTGAAGGCCTTGGTTGCGTTGGTAACTGTCGCGTCGGACTCGACGACCGCCACCTCAACGGGGAGACTCTTCAATCTACGGATGATGGCTTCCACAACCAACGGGTCAGTGGTTGCCCCCGTGTCCCAAGTCCTGGTGGTGATAAAGTTCACTTTTATCAAGACCCTGTCATAGCCTTCCAGAGTACTCCGGTAATCCACGAGATCTAGAGCCCTGAAGACAGGTCCGTGGCTACGGGGTCCATGGGCGATGGAGACCTTTGTCATCCTGTGTTTTCCCCGAACCATCCCCTATAAAGCGACCGCCCAGTTTAATCCACTCACTCCATTTTCCTCAGCACTTAGACAGGGAACCATCAAAATCAGGTCTATATTGCCCCAAAAATTTTCTAGAACTAGTTCTCTTCTTCACCGTTTTAGGGCCTCCTCTGATGGTAATGATTAAATGGAGATCGGGGGTTGAATGTTTGAGGATTATTTATGACAAATATTCATCTCTCAGAGGACGAAGTTGAACGCCTTCATGCAGACGCTAAGGCGTATCTGGTCCAGAGATGGGAGCCCCGTCCAGGTTACAAACCCATCATTCTCACTCACGGGGAGGGGGTCTTCTTCTGGGACGCAAAAGGTAAGAAGTACCTCGACCTCATCTCCCAGCTCTACAATGTCCACATCGGCCTCAACAACAAGGAGATCATCGAGGCAGCGAAGAGACAACTCGACGAGATGGCCTACGCCTCCCCAAGTTACTTCAACATACCCCAGATCCGCCTCTCGAAGAGACTCGCCCAGATCACCCCTGGAGACCTCTGCAAGACCTTTTTCGGGAACAGCGGTACCGAGGCCAACGAGGTCGCGATCAAACTCGCTCAACTATACAGGGGGTCTTCAAAGATTGTCAGCTATTGGGACGCATACCACGGCTCCACATACGCGATGGTGAGCGTAGGAGGGAGTAACAGGAACAGGCAAGCGAAGGGCCTCAGCATCTTCGAGGAGTTCAAACACGTCCCAAGCCCTTACTGCTACCGATGTCCCTTTAACAAGACCCACCCAGACTGTGACCTCCTATGCGCCGACTTTGTCAATTATACTATCGAGAAGGAGGGGAAGAAATCAGTGGCCGCGTTCATGGCGGAGCCCATCTGCAGCTGGGCGGGACAGGTGGTCCCACCAGATGGCTACTGGCAGAAGATTAGGAAGATCTGTGATGAGACCGGGGTGCTGATGATCTTCGACGAGGTTATGACGGGTTTCGCCCGGACCGGGAAGATGTTCGCCTGCGAGCACTGGGACGTTGTCCCGGACATCGAGACCTACGCCAAGGGGATCACCTCGGGGTATGTACCTCTAGGGGCCACCATTGTGAACAAAAAGATCGCGGATCACTTCGACGAGGAAGGCTTCCCTCACAGCTACACATACAGTGGCCACGCCCTCGCCTGCGCCACCAGCCTTGCTGTCATCGACTACTACTATAAGGAGAAGCTGGCCGAGAGGGCTGAAGAGATGGGCGCTTACATGATGGATGAGCTCCGAGGGCTCCAGGAGCGCCAACCGGTCATCGGCGACATAAGGGGCCTAGGACTCTTCATGGGCATCGAACTGGTCGCAGATCCGGAGACCAAGAGAAAGTTTGTCCCTGAGGGCCTTACTCCCGAACAGAAGAAGGATCCGGAGCACAACCCCATGGTCTACCTCAGTGACCTGGCGAAGGAGAAGGGGCTGATAATCGGCTCCAGCCCGGGTACCGGCATCCTCCGTATGATGCCCTATCTCATCATCACCCGGGAACAGGTGGACGAGGGGCTGAAACTGCTGGAGGAGACCATTGAAGAGACCTGCAAAAAGTTCGATTACCCCAAGGAGGGGTGATCCCTCCCTTTTTATGCCGCTCAGAAGCTTTATATGAAGCTCCCCGAGAGTCACGTGAATACTCGACCCCTGTGAATGACTGATCTTTATGAATTTTGAAGAACTTGATATCAGCTCAGTTGTGAAGAAGGCGATAGCTGACCTCGATTTCACCGAGATGTTCCCGATACAGGAGCAGGCTATCCCCCCTATGCTCAAGGGAGAGAATGTCATCGGCCAGGCGAAGACCGGGACGGGGAAGACCGCCGCCTTCGGGGTCCCTCTCATCGAGATGCTGGACTGGGAAGCCAGGGGAGTCCAGGGTTTCATACTGGCCCCGACACGGGAGCTGGCCGTCCAGATAGCCGACGATATCTCCAGCTATGGGAAGTACACTCCCCTCAGGGTCCTGACGGTCTACGGGGGGGTCTCCATCCAGAGACAGATAAATGAGCTCCGTAAGGGGGTCCATGTCGTGGTGGGGACCCCGGGGAGGGTGATGGACCACATGAGGCGGGGGACCCTTTCCCTCAACAAGTTGAAGTTTATGGTCTTGGACGAGGCGGACAGGATGCTTGACATGGGGTTCATCGATGACATCGAGTGGATCCTCCGCAGGACCCCTAAAAAGAAGCAGATAAGTCTCTGGTCTGCCACCATAGACGATAGGACCCGGGGGCTCTCAAAGCGTTATATGCCCAACGCCCAGATGGTCATAGTCAGCAGGGACGAGATCGCTGTTGAGAGCATCGATCAGCGTTATATCAAGGTCGCCCTCTACGAGAAGTTTGACATCCTCACCAAGCTCATCAACCATATGGATATAGACCGGGCTCTCATCTTCTGCCGTAGGAGGATCACCGTTGACCGTCTGGCTGGAAAGCTCAAACGGAGCGGGTACGACGCTGAGGGGCTCCACGGCCGTCTAAGCCAGGCCAGGAGGGAATCCGTGCTGGGGATGTTCAAAGAGGCCAGGGTGAGCTTTCTGGTGGCCACTGAGGTAGCTGCTCGGGGTCTGGACATCGAGGACATCCCATTCATCGTCAACTACGATATACCCGATGACCCGTTGATGTATTTCCACCGTATCGGCAGGACGGCGCGCGCGGGGAAGGCGGGGACCGCTGTGACCCTAGTCACCTATGAGGAGGACTACGAGTTGGCCCGGATCGAGGCTCTCACAGGGACCGAGATCAAGAAGATGACCCTCCCCCCGGATTTCCTCTTGTAATAAACCAGCTAGCTAATGCTGTCCCAAGCATTGAGTGGTTTATACCTGTTCTCCCAGTCTTGAGGGATCGGATTAATGGTTCGCCCGGTTAAACACCATCATAGGGGCCGTCGATGGGATTGTACGTGTGCCGCGTGATAAGATGTGTTTACTTCAATTCTGTGGGCGTTTTTTTAAGGGCATCTGCATAGATCTCGGTGGGTAAGATAATGTCTGAGGCTTTTTTTAATTCTCAGCCTTCCCCGGAGGAGATCCGGGAGAGGATAGAGGGTTATCCGTCGTGGTTGGAGATTGATCTAGATTGTCTCCGATTCAACTTGGATCGGATCCGGGAGTGGACGGGGGTGGAGGTTATCCCCTGCGTCAAGACCAACGCTTACGGCCACGGATTGGTACCGGTGGCGGCGTACCTCTCAAGGGAGGGGGTGGATCGGGTGCTGGTGGCGAAGCTCTGGGAGGCGGTCCAGATCCGTGGAGCCGGGTTGGGCGTCGGTGTGATCAATATGGATCCCCTGTTCAGTCGGGAGCAGTATGAATGGGTCGTTGCAAATGATGTGGCCCAGACGGTCTATACCCGTGACCACGGTCGGGGGGTGAGCGACGCCACGAGGAAACTAGAGTGCGGGGCTGAGGTCTTTGTGAAGGTGGACACAGGGCTTGGGCGCGTAGGGGTGAGACACGGTAAGGCTGCGGGGCTCATCGAGCACGTGGCTGAGCTCCACGGGATCTCAGTAGCGGGGGTGTTCTCGACACTGACCGAGGACCCTGAGTTCGATCGAGTGCAGTTGGAGAGACTGGTGACCCTGAAGAGGGAGCTGGAGAAGCGGGGGGTCGTGGTCCCTTCCTGGAGTCTGGCGAGCAGTAATGCGGTGTTCCATCTCCCTGAAAGCCATCTGACTGCGGTGAGGCCGGGGCTGATGCTATACGGTCTGTACCCGGAGCCTGAGGATCGGGAGGTGGGGCTGGAGCTGAGACCGGTGATGGCGTTCCGGGCCCGGGTGGAGCACGAGAAGTATATAGAGGCGGGGGAGACGCTGACGTATAGCCGTAGGTTCGTGGCCCCCCGGCGGATGCAGGTGGGGACGCTGCATGTGGGTTACTCTGACGGGGTCCCCCGGGGCCTAACCAACCGGGGTTATGTGAACGTGGGGGGTGCCCTGAAGGAGGTGCTGGGGGCTGTCTCGGTGAACCACATGGTGGTGGACCTGGATGGGACTGATGCTTTGACGGGGGATGTGGTGGAGGTGGTGACAAGGGAGGGGGAGTGCACATTGGAGCGGCAGGCGGCGAGGGCTGCTATCATGGGGTACCAGTTCTGTGTGGGGCTGAACCCGTTGACCCCCCGGGTCTACGTGGAGGGTGGGGAGCCGTTGATGTTGAGTGAGCCCCGGCTTGTGGAGAGTAGAGGGTAGTCATTTAAATCTAGGGATAGTATTGTTGTTGGAAAGGCCGGGGTAGCATAGCTAGGCTAATGCGCTGGACTCATGATCCAGAGGTTTGTGGCACCAGTGCCTGGGCCGGATAAAGAGCGTGGGTTCAAATCCCTCCCCCGGCACTCTTAGATTTGAGCATCCCACGGCCATTGATATGGTTCAAATCTCGCCGTTCCCCCCAATTTATTCAGAATATAAAGAGGGGATGTCATGAACGGATGGATGGGCCACATGTGGAATTTCTGGGGGATGGGCTGGGGGATGTGGTTCTGGTTACTTGTGATTGTGGGGTTCGGATACCTGTTATACACGACCACAATCCCCAGGACCCCCACGAGAAGGAAGGAAGATCCGGTGGAGGTCGCTCGTATGAGGCTGGCCAGAGGGGAGATAACCCCGGAGGAGTTCGAGAAGATCAAGGAGACCCTAAAGAGGTCAGGGTGAGCGATATAAGCTACAATCGTAACCTGGTTATCGGCTTTGTGATCATCGCAGTTGGTCTGGCGGGGGTCCTCTACTACAGCTTTTTCTCGACAAGGGATCTAGGCCTCGATAGGGCGGAGAGGATAGCTGAGAGATACTTGGAATCCCTCAACGACCCTGACCTCGCCATCGGGGAGATAATGGAGTTCGAGTACAACCACTACGTCGTCTATAACGAGAAGTCCACGGGGATCGGCGCCTTCGAGATGCTCATCGACAAGGGGAGTGGCCGCATCTTCCCCGAGTATGGCCCCAATATGATGTGGAATACGAAATACGGCCATGGTGGGATGATGGGCGGTTTCTCGCAGACCCCCTCAGGTGAAGTCATTAACGAGGAAGAGGCACTTGAGATAGCCCAGGCCTTTCTGGATGGGGTT
>JASFTK010000077.1:0-6800 GCA_050053595.1 Candidatus Bathyarchaeota archaeon
ATAACCCTACCCCGGGAGATCTCCTAGAATTACTGTCAGCATAGACCTTTTGAGAGAGACTGGGAGGAGGCCCGCTTCTCCAAGGGCTCCTTGTAGAGGAGCACCCTCAGTTTGGCCTCCAGTCTCTGCCTCCTCTCCCTGACCGACTGCTCGATGACCCTGAGACGCTGTATCTCCGCATTGAGACGCTCCTTCTTAGTCATCAGGTCACCTAAAATCTTCTTTTACGCTCACCCCCATTTAAAATAAATAGGAGCGGTAACCAGTAACATTGAGACTAAACACAAACAGATAATCCTACAACTTACGCCAGTTATTCAGTAGGAAAGGATGAAATAAGGGGACACCATGGGAAGGTTATAAAGCGAGAACTGGAAAGGTCGAGCACTTGGCATCTTTAGGCGTGATCCGGGAGACCCTCTCCAATAGGAATCTGGCTGTCCTCACTTTCACCCAGACCTTCTACATGTTCACCGCCTTCCTCTGGTGGCCTTACAGAAGCCTATATATCCTGG
Organism: Candidatus Bathyarchaeota archaeon; assembly: GCA_050053595.1. Taxonomy (GTDB): domain Archaea; phylum Thermoproteota; class Bathyarchaeia; order TCS64; family TCS64. The sequence continues at coordinate 516 of JASFTK010000077.1, forward strand.
AACTAGGAGCCACCAAGGAACTCCTGGGCGCTCTCCTCACCATCGAGACCATCTCCCAAGTCGCCTTCCAACTCCCCGGAGGGATCCTCACCGACAGGCTCGGGAGGCGCCGGGTCATCGTCTACAGCTCCATATTCAGGGCGGTGGCCCCTTTATTCTTCCTGTTTGCCACCCATTGGACCCACATCGCCCCAGGCCTCATCCTCAATGCAGTCGGGATGATAAGCATCCCAGCCGTCAACGCCCTTATCGCTGAGTCCCTCCCCTTTGAACGGAGGAGCTCGGGCTACGCCGCCTACCGCACGGTGACCTGGATGCCCATGATAATCACCAACCTCCTCGGCGGGATATTTATGGACCGATTCGGAGTCATCAAGGGCGTCCGCCTCTGCCTCCAAGCGATGCTTGTAGTCTCAGTTATCTCAACCCTAGCGAGGTGGAGGTACATCGAGGAGACCATGGACACCGCCAAGAGGAGGACCCGCAAGCTAAAGGGGAACTTGAACCTCAGACATATGTTCAGAGAGCTTGGTGAGATGCCCCGACAGATCTGGATACTCACCGCTGTGGCTGCCCTCAGTGGGTTCGCGATGCGTACCGTCTGGTCCTTCATGGTGATCTACGCAGTCGAGGTGGTGGGCCTCACCAAGACCCAGTGGGGGCTCATAGGGACCATCGTGAGCATCATATCCACAGTCCTCACCATCCCCGGAGGCGTCCTTTCAGACCGTATAGGCCGGAAACCCTGCATAACAGTCTCCAAGGTCCTGAGCCCCCTCTCCACCATCGGGTTCACCCTCTCCACCAACTTCTGGCAGCTGACCCTCGCGAGATCCATGGCAGGTGTCGCCCAGGGCTTCGGAGGCGTCGTCTGGGGCCCTATGGGCGGCCCGGTCTGGCAGGCCCTAGTCGCCGACTGCACACCCCCAGAGGAACGGGGAAGGATAATGGGGCTTATGGGATCCATAGCGGGCATCGCAAGCACCCCCGCCTCTTGGGTCGGGGGCTACCTCTACGACAACATATCTCCTGCTCTACCCTTCCAGATGAGTTTCGCCCTAGATGTCACATCGATGGTGATATTCGTAGCCCTCTTCAAAGAATCTGGACGAGAGTCCTCAGACAACGGAGAAGAGATCGAAAGTCAGACCTCGACCTGAGAAGAAAGATCACCTGACACTCCCCACTGTGGTGCAAACCCCCTTCTCAAGACTTGGGGGCAGGGTCACCACATCTTGGGATACGTCCCCCGGGGCATGATAACCCTGAGGGGCTTCGCCGCTATACCACGTTCAGAGTCGAGTATCTCTCCGGTTTCCGTCACAGCTTTCATGAGGGCCACCACCTCTTCCTTCTGGGTCATCACGGCGACCATTGAACCTTTCTTGATACCTGAGCTGAGCCTGAGCACCCCTGGCATCGCGAGGGAAGCACCATTACATAAGGCCTCGACAGCGGAGTCCCTAATCCAGATCTTGGGTATCAGCCCGAGAGCGTCCTCCACAGGCCTTATCACCCGCCTTAGAGGCCCCTCATCCCCCTCCTCTAAATAATCCAACGCTTCTGAGAGATCATACAGGTTGACCAGATCCTCCTCGGTGAAGGGTCCACTCTTTGTACGCCTCAACTCATGCATATTTGCGCCATCCCCGAGGATCTCCCCAACATCGTAGCAGAGTTTCCGGATGTAAGTGCCACTCTGACATGCCACTGTGAAAAGCCAGTTCCTACCGTCCCCCTCATGGAAGTCAATGTTGTAGATGGTCCGGGTCCTGAGACGACGCCTCACCGAAGCCCTCACCGGAGGTCTCTGGAATATCTCCCCCTCGAAGAGCCGCAGGACCTCCCTGACCCTAGACTCCCTCTCATCGCCGTGGGTCTTCATCACGCAGATGTACTCCTTCCCCGACTCCAGGAGAGCTTGAACCACCTTTGTAGACTCCTGGAGACCGATGGGGAGGACCCCCGTAACTTTAGGGTCTAGGGTGCCACCGTGTCCTGCCCGGTCCAGCTCCAAGATCCTCTTCACCCAAGCCACAACCTCATGGCTTGTGGGCCCTGCTTGTTTATCCAGAACCAGGATGCCATATTTGATGTGCTCCTGGAGGGGCCGCTCAGCCGGTGGAGTCCCCAAGGAAGGGTTCATCTCCTCGACAGCCCTAATGACCACGGACCTCTCGACCTCCCACGGAGGGGTGACTCCCATACTGACTCTCATCCCAATGAGGCACCGACTCCTTTAAGCATAATGCAAAGAGCGGGTAACAGATCCTCGAACGTAAGGGGACCGCTAAACAGCCATAGTGACTGTTGAATAGTTTTGAATAGGGGCTGAGACATAACACCAATGTTATGGAGATTACGAAGGAAGCATTGCGACGCCTCTCCATTGAAAAGCAAGGGCTCGCCAAAAGATCAGCTCAGACCGATAAGAACGGCATTATGAAGACAGTCGGGAGGCTGGGATGCGTCCAGATAGACTCCATCAATGTCGTTGAGAGAGCCCACTACCTGACATTATGGTCCAGACTGGGCGCTTATGAGAAAAACGACCTTTACGACCTCGCCTACCGTGACAGGAGACTGTTCGAGTACTGGGCTCACGCCGCCTGCTACATCCCCCTCGAGGATTACAGATACTTCACCCCCACCATGGAGGTACGGAAACCCCAGATGGCAAGATATGTAGAGAAATACTCCAAATCCAGTCCAGTGATACTGGATGAGGTCCTAGACCGCATAGAGAGAGAAGGGCCTCTCGGGGCCAGGGACTTCAAGCGTGAGAGGGAGCGGCGTTCCCAGGGTTGGTGGGACTGGAAGCCAGCTAAAGTCGCCCTGGAGGCTCTGTTCGGCGCCGGGGTCCTGATGATCTCTCATAGGGAGAATTTCCAGAGGTTCTACGACCTCACTGAGAACGTCCTCCCGGGATGGGTTGAGACGGAGACACCCTCGAAGGGGGAGAGGGTCCGATTCATGGCACTCAGGACCATGGGCGCCCTAGGGGGGGTGAGGGCTAAAGATCTGAGGGGATACTACCTGCCTTGGAGCCTACAGATGAGGATGACCAGCAGACAGTGGCAAGAGGTCCTCGAGGGGCTCACAGGAGAGGGGGAGATCGTAGAGTGCACTGTCGAGGGGGAGAATCAACCCTACTACTGTCTAAGCGAGGACGCCGACCTGATTCCTAAACTCAAGGAAAGCCCCCGCCCCTATAGCTGCAGGCTCCTGACCAACTTCGACAACCTGCTGTGGGACAGAGAACGGGTGAAATCCATCTTCGAATTCAAGGTGAAGTTGGAGACCTACAAACCCAAAGACCAGAGGAAGTATGGCTACTACAACCTCCCAATCCTGTACAAGGATCGATTGGTCGGTAGGATAGTCCCCAAGATGGACAGAAAACGTGCTACCCTAATCGTCCATTCCATCTGGCACGAGCCCTGGTTCAACGCAGATGAAGAGTTCATCGATGCCTTCGATGAAACATTGAGGGGGTTCGCCCGGTTCAACGGAGCTGAGATCATCGAAAGGGAGGAAGAAAGACCGAGGATCGGCTGACTATTTGGTCATGTAATCGCAGTTTGTATCGCATCGGTCGCAGCTCCGGAGTTTGGTCTGGAGGGGCGGTTCTCCCTTGATAGAATGGATATGATCATAGGCCGTCTTGATGTCTTCCTTGGTGCCCTCAAGGATGAAGGTCTTGGAGCCTTCGCCTCCGTCGATTCCCCCGCCTGCAAGGGTGATGGCTTCAATCCCTACGAGGATCTGGAACGCCTCCATCTCTGTGATTATATTCCCGCTGACCACCATCATCCCCACGGCCATCCCCAGAGAGCAATCCACAACTACGATCCCTGTCCTCCTGGCTACATCAGAGAGGGAGACCGGAACTAGTTTCTCAAGACCAGCGGCAATAATGGCTGTGACACCGTTTGCGGTGATGTAACCCCAGGTACGGCCTATGGTGCCCCCACCCTTCCCTCCCAAGAAGATCCCCGCCTGACCGAAAGGGTCTATAGCGTTCGCCCCTTTGATGAAGACATCCTCGGGTCCCATACCGGTCAATACCTCAGGCAGCCCAGGGGTCTTCATCTCCTCCACATCACCTTCACGGATGACGTGGTGGCTGTACCTTTCATGAGAGTCAGTGACGCAACAACCCCTTCCTGTTACCACCCCCGCCGTGAACATCCCCTTGTTGGGTATCTTCTTTCCAAGGAGTTCCTCTAAGACATAGGCAGTGGTGGTACTTGTAGCAATTATGACTGTGCCTTCTTGAAGAGCTCGCTGGACGACATCCATCCGTGCTATGCCCATCCCGATAAGTCTCTTCCCCTCCGAAGGGGTGAGTGAAGCCTGCAATATCAAAATTAATCCTCCAGATTAGATCATCAAAGCGAGATAGAAAATACAAATGTACCCTATGCATGATCGTTGAACGAGGTTTCTTTTCGATGAGGACAAAGAGTAAATTCATAATACTGAGTATTATTATGGATCTAATAGTAATTGTATGTTTATTGTTTAAAAAAAAATTCAGGTCTAAAATACCCTTAATTTTTGGTGCTCCCGTCAACTCCTCATTGACGATCACAGAGGGAATTATACATCGACGAGGTCCGATAGAGCTTCGGCGAAGATGTTACCAAAGTCGGTGAGATTGATAACCTTCATCTTGGAACCCTTCTCGGCCTCGACCAACCCCTTCATCTCAAGCCGGTTGATTATCCGGCTGTACCTGTTCCGAAGGGTCGAGGTTGCCTTCTTGTATCCCGACCATCGGATTATATCGCTGATGGAGTCGGATGAGCCCCCATGATCGTGGAGTAGTTTGAGGACTTTTTTCTCAACCTTCCATTCCTTCTCCTCGTGTTTCGTATGAGGCTCCAGCCTGTACCCTGGGAGGCTGATCTCAAGAGGCTCCATACTGGGCTGATTCCGAGCGTTTTGAAACCAATTCTCGAATTTTTCGTCCCCGATCTGACCATTGACGTACCAAGCGGGTTTTTTTGAAGGAACGGTATAAACCCGGGCGTTTCTGAACATCAAAATGATGGTGAGGGCCACCCCTTGGGTGAGGTTGGTGGTGGAGGTGATATCGACAAGGATCTCCTCGCCCTCCTCCCGGGCTTCGGCAAAGATACTATACATGGTTCGGAAGGCGTCCCGGTGATCCATGGGGTCATAGCCAACCATTATGGGGTCCATGATCTCAAGCCTTTCCTTCAGGCTCTCCGCGTTCTTCCTAGACATATGCGAGAATATGGCGGTTTCATCCTCAGCTTGGGCATTACTGTAGAGCAGATAGAGACGCGTAATGCCCTGACGCTTACTCCAATATCTGACACCGTCGAATGGTCGGCGGAAATGGGTGCCTACAAGACAAATTATGATTGTCACATATAGCCTCCGAAGCGGTCAACCAAATGAACATCTACACGCCGGAATATTTAACAATATTGAAATTAGCAGTAATAATGAATATTATTACAAATATTTGAGACATAGACAACAAAACATGATAATAATAAATCGTTTTTATTTTTATTAGTCGAAGTATTAGAAATTAAATGATTATATTTTTAAACAATGATCGTAGTGGTATATCCACTCATCTTATCGTTCTCTTTCGGAGGCATTCGGGGTTTATGGGTTCAATGGGGTCACGGGCTATCGTTTACACTCTTCCAGACTGTCAAAAATGTGAGGAGCTGAAAAAATGGCTCGACGAAGAAGGGGTTGAGTTCGAGATAAAGAGCTTCACCACGGAGGTCCAGCTTGAATTCATCATGAAGAATATTTTCAGCAATCCCCCTATCCTCCAGTCAGAAGGAGTCATAGCATCATCGGAAGATCTATTCTCAGATGAGTCCCTTAAGGTGGAAAAGGCCAGGGAGGTGCTAGGTCATAGTTAAGCGTAAGAACGGCGACGGTCAGACCGTTCTGAATCAGTTCTACGAATCCGAGAGGTTGTTCCGGGGTATGCCTATGGTCAGGACTACGGATGGCTACCTAGTCCCTTGGGAGAAAGCTCTGATAGTCGAGCAGCTTCGCCGGGAGACCCAACTTGCTAGGACTGTCTTTGGTCTTGAGCCGATAAACGGCCTCTACGCTGAGAAGATCGCTGACGAGGTGGAGCGCCGGGTGAGGCTCTCCAAGCCAAAGTTCGTGAGTGGTCCTATGTTAAGGGAGCTGACCAACAACATCCTCTTGGAATGGTCGGAGGAGAAGCCCGAGTTCGCCATATACAAGAACCTCCTTACACGGGTCGGCGCCCCCGTCTAT
>JASFTK010000078.1:0-6662 GCA_050053595.1 Candidatus Bathyarchaeota archaeon
GCCTCCTCAGCCGATGAGGCACTGTCCACATGCATCGCCGGGTCGGCCTCCTCGAGGAAGAGCTTCGTATAGCTGCACTGTTGTTCCTCATCGTCCACATGGAGCACTCTGACTGTAGCCACTGGGTTGGAGAGAATATTCTGGTCCAAAGTATGATCAAACTGTTCTTCCCAATCAATTTAATATACATTATTACGGAGCGCGAAATACCCGATAATAGGTTACCCCTAACACCTGTGAGATATGCTCTGCAGTCTCTCACCCTCTGAATAAGCTTCCAACTACCCTCCAGCAATACCGTCATTAGAAACCCGAACTCAGGATGGCCGGGCGAGGAACATTTCCCCACAGAATCCAGATAAGGCTTGAGGATACTATTGAGAGACACACATCGACTTCACATGTAATGGGAACAGGGTACCCACTAGACGAGTTTCTGGTAACAACCACAGTAGGATTATACCTGAAACTTATCGGAGACAAAGGAACCCAAGGTCAACACTTGAGATTGGTAGTTCAAATTGAGACAGGTGCCTCCCCGGCAGCTTCAATTCCCTCAGGAGGCTCGTCCCCGGCACAGCTGAGTATCCCCTCGACTATGATGGCGACCTCCTCTTTAAGCGGTCCCTCAGGCAACGAATGGACTAACGAGACCACTGTATTCCTGAGGGAGACCCGACTCACCCCTAGCCCTTGCTCTCCGAAGTAACTATCTAATGTGTGGAAAGCTTCAACCACCTCAACCGCCCACGATCTGAGACCCATATTAGCCACTTTCAGCATCAGATCCCCTAGTATATTGACTCGACGGCCGATAATCTCCACCTCATCGAGCCTGTATACGCTGTTGGTAATAGCCCCCACAACTGCGCTGAATGTGTGGGGGTCCCTCTCCCGGATCGCCCTCAAGCTAAATCCGGGGATGGCGTCGAGTAACCTCACCATATAGTCTCTCTCAGGCTCCGTATCAGCCACCTCAAACAGAGCATCGAGGAAATACTCAAAGACAACGCAGTTCCCAGATCTGTAAGCCATATTCCCAAAACACATGAAGGACTTCAGCAGCACATCCATCCCAGCGTCTCTCTGAAGTCCTCTCAACCTCCCAGGGTCCTCCTTGAGTAAGGCCTGCTTGAACGTATCAACCAGTCTCTTCTGCTTATCCAGCTCCCTAAAGAAATCCTTACTCCCCATCTTCATCAATCCCGATACTCGTCCAGGCGAGACTCGATGGAGACCCGCCTAGAATCTCCTCGCCCTTCACAACGAGATCATGGGCCTCATCCCAGCGTCCCTGAGACGCTATCTGATGCCCCTGCCTCAGGAGCCGCCAGCTCTCCAAGGCTCTGACCTCCACTGAAAGCTCCTCAGCCTCCTCCAATAGATCATCGACCCCAACGTTCGAGGTCAACCGAGCCCTCGCCAAGTTCTCCAGAGACGCAACCAAGATCTCTATCCTCGGCCCATCCGGTAATCGGGAGCCCCTGACCATCCCCATAGACTTCTCAAACCGAGCCTCAGCAGCATCCGTATCTCCGAGGCCGTATTCAACAACCCCCAAGTTGTTCAGGGCCGCCGCACTCCAGGACACCCGCCCCTCCACCGCATCCAAGGACTCCTGCAAACATTCCAAGGCCCGGTCAAGGTCGCCGATAGCCCCCCATACTGCACCAAGGTTACAGAGGACACAGACCGCCCTCACGGAATCATCATCCTCATAGATCTCAAGAGCCTCCAAGAGTAGCATCTCCGCCTGGTCCAACTCGCCCGCTCTCCCAAGCAATGCGCCGAGGTTGTTCAATGCCTCCGCAAGGCAACCTTTCTTACCGTGTCCCCGGAGGAGTCCCAAGGCTTCCTCGTAATAATCCCTAGCCTCCTCCCACTCACCCCTACCGTCGAGGAAACGCCCCAGCCGCATCAACGTGTCAACAAGCGCCTCCGTCTCATCTATCTCCCTGAGGATAGCGGCGGCATCCCTCAGATGAGAGACTGCTTTGACCCAATGCCCCAGCTCTATCCGAGCGTCTGAAAGCCTTGTCAAGGCCTCCGCCGCCCCCTCCCTGTCTCCCAACTCCCTCAGGAAGTCCAGAGCTTCATAAAGCTGGATCGACTCCTTCTTGTGTCTACCCTGGTCTCTGTATATCCCTGCGATTTCGAAGAGGGTCTCCGCCGCACCCCGCCTTTCCCCCTCCTCTTTCTGATACATGAGGGCGAACTCAAGGAACCGCTTCGCTCCTTTAAGTTCCCCCATTCCCGTCAGGAGGCCACCAAGGACGCGCGAAACCTCGATAACCCGATCTACCTCACCTAACTTGTGAAACAGCCTGTGGGCTTCCACCAAGATCTCCTTGGCTTCATCATGGTCTCCTAGCTCCTGCAAAGCACCCCCTAACTGGAACAGGGCTTCCGCGAGATCACCATCATCGCCAAATCCTCTCCAATAACTGACGGCCCCTTCTAGGTACCCTCTCGCATCTTCTGGCACCCCTAACTCCAACATCAAGACCCCTAATGAGTGGAGAGCCTTTGCCAGCCCCTCTTCATCGCCGTCCTCTCTGTATGCCTCCAAGGCTTCCTCCAGTAACCCTCTGGCCTCCTCCAACCGCCCCATACGATGAAGGGTCAGCCCCAACCCATACAGGAGCCCGGGGACATCCTCGGTATCCCCTCTCCTCCGATTGATCTCAATTGCCTCTCCCAGGCACTCCCTGAGATCCTCCAACTCTCCGAGATCCTCATAGACAGCCCCCAAGATAACAAGAGATCCAGCCAGAGAACCTTCATCCCCCAAGCCCCGTTGGAGATCAACAGCCCTTATCAGCCTCTTACGGGCGCCAACGTAATCCCCCTGGTCATGGAGGACATCCCCGAGCTTGACCAGAGAACCAGCGAGCCCTCCCTCATCACCAAGCCCCTCATATAGTGCTACAACCTCCTCAAAGCAGCTGATAGCCCCCTCGACATCCGATAGCTCATAGTAAGCTTCTCCCAGCCTGTCCAAGATTTGAGCAACCTCGGCTTCCCCGCCCACATCACGCCTGATCTCAAGAGCCTCCTCCAAGAACCTCGCTGCACCATCAGGCTCCCCAAGGCCAGCGGAGACCTCAGCCTTGACATACAAACAGTCTGCTATACGGTCGGCGCGGTCTAGCTCCCTGTAGATCTTGAAGCTCCGATCCACCAGTTCCTGGCACTCATCCAACCGACCAGCGGTGACCAAGAGCTTACCCAGAGAGAGGGAGACCCCCGCTGAGCCCTCTAAATTCCCCAGCCGTTCCCTTATCGCCAGCGACTCCTCAAGGCATCTCTCAGCCTCCTTGGTCCTCCCTAGTCCTATACAGGCGGTCCCCAGTCCCTGTAGAGTATCAGCCAGAGGTCTCTCCCAGCCCAGTTCTCTCAGACGTACCGCGGCCTCCCCGAGATAACTCTGGGCTTCTCTATAGTTGCCCATGCTCACGTAGACGGCGCCCAGCCAGCCCAAGGTCTCCGCCAGAGGACTCTCCCACTCTAAAGCCCGCTGGATCTCCAAGGCCTCTCCGAGTAGTTCTGCCGCCCTCTCATACGCCCCCTGACGGTGTAGTATCATGCCTAGGACGCTGAGAGCCTCAGAGTTGTCCTCGAGTTCACCCTCATCCCTCAGGATCTGGACAGCCTCCTCAAGGCTCCCCAGGGCTTCATCATCATCCCCGAGACCCAGATAGACCCAGCCGAGCTCCCTGAGCGTGTTGGCCAGAGTCACCCCCTCCCCAGAGCCCCGCTGGAGCTCAAGGCACTCCTCGAAGCGCTCCCTCGCCCCCCCTAGTTCCCCCAGACCCTTTGATGCCACGCCGAGGTTGAACAACACTACAGGGACCAGTTCACCATCACAGCTCCTCGAGAACTCGTATGCGCGTTCGAGATGCTCCTCCGCTTCACCGTGCCTCCCAATCCCATTGAAAGTATAACCTATAGCATTCAGAGTCATGGCCCTACCATGATCGTCCTCCAACCCCTCAAAGAGGGGGAGAGCCTCACGGAGATTCTCCAAAGCCCCCTCGAACTCGTGGAGCTCCGCTCTGACCACACCTGCGTGAAAAAGAGTCTCAGCCTGACCCTTCAGATCCTCAGTACCCCTGTAATATCCCATAGCCTCATCGTAGAAGACAGAGGCCTCCTCCAGCCGGCCAAGGCCCACATTGACCTTCCCGAGGAACAGCTGGGTCCTGGCGAGTCGCCCCCCGTCGTCTGTCCTCCGATATATCTGCTCGGCGCGGTGAAAGTAGACCCTGGCCTCGAACAGTTCCCCGATTTCTTTGAACACCTCTCCCAGATTGTAGAAGGTCTCGGCTTTCCCCCACTCATCCTTGGCGTTTTTCCTCACCATGAGGGCTGCCTTCAGACGGGTCTCCGCATCCTGGAACCTCCCCCTCTTCCTGAGCAGCTCCCCCAAGGCATTCAGGGCATCCCCCAGCCTTTCCTTATCCTGCAGCTTCCTGTATCGTTCAACGGCCTCCTCAAGATAATGGATGGCGGACTGATACTCGCACAACACGCTGCAGGCATTGGAGACCCCCAGCAAGCTCTCCGCTATACCCTCCTCGTCCCTGAGGCCCCTGTACAGTTCCAGGGCTTCCAGATGGCAAACCTTAGCCTTTTCGGGGTCCTCTCCCTCAAGGAGAGCTACACGGGCTTGCCCCGATGCCATTAGGGCCTTGGCTAGAACGAGCTGCTCCTCCCTTGAGGGGGGGAGTTTCCCCTGTCGCCCCCCGCTGGGCTTCCTCCTGCTGAGGCTCACAATCATAACTAGACCCACCTAAGCAACCGCTGTGACCAGCATGGCATCTGTTTATCTAGATACTTTGGAGTAAAACTTAAAATGAAAATGGAATTGTAAGAGATATCACAGAGATTATCTACCGGTCTACGTTGATCAATTAGCTCCTCCCAGTGACGAGGAGCCCCTCTTCCAGACCTGAGGCTGGCACAGTGATGAGGACCTGCTCCCATAATGTTGCGAAGAGGTCGGAGTGATATTCGACGAGATCTGAGAAAGAGAGGAGACCCACTAACCTCGCGTTCTCCCCTTCTACGTTGACTAGGGGTATCTTCTTGATCTTCTTCTGCAGCATGATCTTTATGGCCTCACCAAGATAGTCATCGGGCTTGAGGAGCACCACGGGGCTGGTGGCGATCTCTTGGACGTATGTGGTCGAGGGGTCTAGACCCTCAGCGACGAGGCGGTAGACCATATCACGGTTGGTGACAATGCCATCAACTCTGCCTTCCGAGAGGATGACGAGGCAACTCGTGGAATGTCTGTCCATGGTTTTTACGGCCTCTTCCACCGTACAGTCTGATGGGACGGTAACCACCTTCCTAATCAGTACGTCCTCTATACGGAGATCCATGAGCCCTCAGCGGGAAATTTACTGTTTACGCTAAAAATATCTGTTATGGGTTGGAAAATAGTGAGAATAAACTGTTATTGGATTCAGTATTAAGACAAGTATAAGCTCCTCAGGTGGAAAATCTTCTCGTATTTACAGGACACTCTTGTTAATGTGATTTGTGATTTTATGGGATTTCGTAGTGATCCTAGTATCCCTATCCCGACAATAACGCCTATTATAATCGATATTGGTGTAAAGCCGGGGATACCTCTTAGTGTTCCGGCTTCGGATTCTGGTTCAGTCTCAGTCATCTCTAGGTAGAAAGTTATTTCTATTGTATCCCCAGAGGTGACACCCCCCATATTTGTGGCTGACTGATATCCCTCCTTCATTGCTTTAAGGACATATTCGCCAGCAATGACATCACTAAAGGTGATCTCACCGTCTGATGAGGTGGTGCCGTCGAGGGTGGACTGTCCCTCGGGTTGGGATGTCGAGAAGACTGTGACGCCGCTCAACAGGGCGCTCTTCTCATCATATACAGTTACATGTAACGTTCCCAAGGATTCTTCTTCGGGTTCAGGCTCCGGCTCAGGTTCAGGTTCTGGCTCAAACAGGGGTTCCTCCCTGTGTTCACGGGGTTCCGTCCTTGCGATATACTCTTGCAGGTTGGTCACGCCGTCGCCATCAGCATCGGATGATGCATCACCTGCGTATAGGTGATTGAAATAATTCTCGTACTCCCAAATATCTGGCATCTCATCACCGTCGTCGTCCTCATCTTCCCTATCATCCAAGTTATCCCCATCCGTGTCAATGAAGCCATTCTCGATGATGTCCGCCAGCTCCGCCCTCGCTGCTTCCCACACATCGGGGTCCGTGGACCAGCTGATATCGGAGTAGACCCAAGATGGATCGTATTCACCATCCTCCTCAGCGCATCCGACCTCCCATAGAACCTGGGGGATCATCTGGTTTACAAGCTCGGTTACACGCTCGGGGTCTATCTGAGAGGCAAGTGTGAGGTAGTCGTGGTCCTGGATTCCTCGGCGCCAGTTCTTTAGGCGTAAAGAGGCGAAGGGAACCTTAACTCCGTAACTGTCCTCGGGGTATCTGATGTCTGTGCCCGGGTACATCAGGAGCCCATCTCCGTTGAAGTAGTTCCACCCGGTCTTACCCAGTTGGCTATCGTCTCGGTCGTAACTGCCGAAGGTCTGTGCATCTTGGAACACATTCGTCTGACCCATGCCTCCGGCGTAATTGTTGTAGTATGCACCTGACCAGTAGAACCAT
>JASFTK010000079.1:0-6634 GCA_050053595.1 Candidatus Bathyarchaeota archaeon
CAGATCAAACCAGATAACTCGCACTCTAATAGTATTTGATTTCATCTATAAACCATAATAAGTCATTATCGCGCGCTCGCGTATGCACTTTGACGGCGGACCCGAGTTCCTGAGGCCTTTAAGGTAAAAACAAGTCCGAGAAACAATAAACCAGCAAGGGATCCTAGTAAATACCCAAGGGAACCCGTTGGATAGTAACCTTTCCTAGTCAAATAGAAAATGGCAGGTCCCTGCAGAACTCTGTATATCGTAGAGCCTATTACGGATGTAATCGTGATGCTTATCGTGAATAGAGCCGAACCCTCACTAGGGCTCTTATAAAGATATGAAAATAAACTCGTTACAATCGTCAACATAAACCCGAGGGTGAGGCCTGTCGTAAACTCGTTGATCGATTTTTCGAGGCCTTGACCTACTGAACTCATCTACTCGCCTTGAGATATACAACTATGTCTTGGACAACCCCGGTATCCACTTCAGGGTTTCTGCCAGGGACTGGGTATGCCTGTGGGAGTGGTACAATACCACCTGAGGCTCCTTACAGGGTCTGACCTGATCACCTATCGCAGAGAAAAAAGGTACAAGAGATACTTCAAGCAAGGGAAGTTCAGCGCCGATAAAATGAAAGTAATCTCAACACTGAGGAAGGAAACCGCGAGGAGAATCCTCTCAGCCCTCCTCGATGAGCCTCAGAAACCTCACGGGGAACTCGCTGTAGAATTAGGGATATCCTCTCAAGCCCTCACCTGGCAGATGAACCGCCTCAAGCTAATCGGGCTCGTCAAGGTCGAGAAACACTGCAGGAATGTCTCTTATTCGCTTTGTTGCGACTATCTATCGACAGTAGAGGAATGCCTAGAAATTATCTAGCCCATAAAAGTGGGTTGTGCAAACAGTGGGTATAATACTGTACACATGTAAGTAATCCACTGTTATAGATGCAAGATTTATGGAGCAGAAGATAGGTTATGGTCGGTAAGCCGTACCCGGATTTCCCGTATTAAATATTAAAGGTGGACCGTCATAGGGCTCTTGGAGGGTTGGTATGACGGTATTTGAGGTTGAGAGCTGGCGGATCGCCGAGGGGAAGGAGGAGGAGCATGATAGGTGTTTGTGCCAATGGCTGCGGTGGGTGAACGATCACCGTGAGCTATTCCCGGAGTGGTTGAGCGTCAGGTACTTCGTCAAGACCATCGCGGGGGAGGAGTCTGACCGCCACATGGTTATCTGGGAGTATGAGAGCCTCGCCGCCTTCGAGGCTTACAAGGCCAGACGGGGGGATTACGAGGGCCCCTACGAGGAGTACAAGGAGAACGATCCCTACCACCAGGAGGTCTTCGACCACTCCACCATGAAGGTGGAGATCTGGGAGGACCTGGAGAGGGACCTCTGGATAGAATAACCCTCCCTATTGGTTTCACGGCTTGAAAACAGTATTACTTTTATCAGGTCGTTTGTATAAGGTACGCTGGTACGCGCACCCTATCTTGAGGCCCCATGCCTCCGACGGTGGAGATACCCGCGCGCACAACATAGAGGTTTGAACGTTGAAGAATAAAATGGTTGAGGTCGAGAAACGAGCAGCCCTGATCATGAAGTACAGGGACCTAGATGTCAAAAAGAAGGTTGAAGGAGAGGAAGGGGACACCATCACATACTACCTGGAGAGGGGGGGCAAGAAGTACATCCTCCAGTGCATCACCAACCAGAGGAACGTCGGCATCGCCTTCGTCAGAGCCCTCAACAAGCTGTTGGAGGAGGAAGAGGCGGAGAAAGGCATCATAGTGACCGACGTCAAGTTCACCTACTCATCCAGACACAACGCCCCCAGACTCCGAGTCGAACTGATACCCCACACCCTCCCCACATTCGACCTCTTCAAACACGAACTGGTCCCCCAGGCCGAGATCCTCTCCCAGGAGGAACGGGCGGACGTCCTCAAAAAATTCCACGCAGAACCCTACCAGTTCCCCTGGATCATGTCCCACGACCCCGTCGCCATCATACTCGGCGCCAAGGAGGGGGACGTCATAAAATTCACCTCAGAGAGCGAGACAGCCGGGACCTCCATCTCCTACAGGTACGTCGCCTAAACCCGAACGTCCTGCAGGGTCTCAGATGAGTTTGATGAGCTTACCCGCCCTGCCCACATTGAGCTGGGTGACCCCCCGGTAGGAGCCGACATAACCGTACTCGACGCGCACCTTATCCCCGACCCCGACCTGACGGATCTGCTCATTCCAGAGCACCAGCACCACCCTCCCCGACTCATCCCCGAGGCCCGCGTTGGCCACCGTCAGGGTCTGCCACCGCCTCCGCCTCGACCTCACCTGCCTGGCCACCCCCTTCTCCAGGATCTCCCCCTCGACGTCAACGGTCTTCATCCCATCCCTCAACTCTTCTACCGGGGTCATCTCATAAGGCTCAGGGGCGTCCACCACCAGCTGGTACCACCTCCCCCTCCAGTCAGGGTGCCCCAGATCCCACCCCACCTGCACGAAACCCAGGCTCTCATAGAACGCCTTGGTCCTCACATTCCACTCGGGGGTCCCCAAAGTCCAGAGCCCTGCCTCAGGGTATCTATCAAAGACAAGCTCCATCGCCCGGGTGCCGATGCCCCTCCTGTGGAGCGTGGGGTCAACGAATATCCTCTCCAAGATCTTGTGCCCCTCAAGCCTAGAGCCCACCATCACCCCGCCAACGACATCTCCCTCCAGGAGTATCGTGTAGCAGTCCAGGTACTCCAAGATCTTGAGGTAGAACTCAGGGGAGTCATAACCCTTCGGCCCTCCCTCACCGGGAGACCCATACTGGAGGTCTGTATCAAAAGCCCTCTCAGAGATCTCTGCAAGGAGCTCGACATCATCTTCAGTCACCCCCTCTAAACCGACGTTCTCAATCACTGCCATAGGGATATCCCATAATGAAGGCGGGTAACACTATCTAAATGGAGGGGGTAAAACAGAACCCTACAACCTCAGAGGCTGGCCGTACCTCTCCCCGTGGAAGATCTCCTCAAAGGGCTTCCGCCCCCTCGGCTCAGGGCTCTGATCCGGTACGCCAATCGGAAGGAGGCAGATCACCTTCATCCCCTCTGGGACCCCCAGGATCCCCTTCACCTCGTCCTCCTCGAAAGCCCCTATCCAGCAGGTCCCATAACCCAGGCTCCACGCGGCGAGGACCAGATGTTCCGTAGCGGTCATCACATCCCTCTCCACCCACCTAGCGTAGACCCCAGGGGTGTCAGGGCTCACAGCAAGGGCCGCAACCATTACCCCGGCGTCACCCGTCCAGAGCTGCCCCCGGGCCGCCCCAGCCAGCTCCATCCGGGTCTCAGGGCCCCTAACGACGACAAAACGCCAGGGCTGCCTGTTCCCTGCGCTCGGGGCGAGCTGACCCGCCCTCAATATCTTCTCCAAGTCCTCAGCAGGGATCTCCCCGGGCTTGTACCTCCGGACGCTCCTCCTCGTCTCGATAGCCTCCAAAACTTCCATAGCGATCCCCATTGATACCGGCAAACCCGCTTATAACCCAAACGCTCCCAGACAGGGTACTAGGCCCTCATCCTTCTTAGGTAGTAGTAGACGATCACACCGACCACCAACAACAGAACCAGGAAGACGGGGAGCAGATCCAGACCCGATCTCTCGACCCTGAACTCAACAGACTCCGAAAAGGCCACTGAGCCCCCCTCGAACTCCGCTACCAGCTCACCGGTGTGGACCCCAGGCTCAAAAGACAAGACAGGGGTCTCAAAGGTAGGGGATTCACCCTCCACGGCGATCTCCGACTGGTAGATCGGGTCCCCGGTGCGGCCGTCCACGTAGAACCTGAGCTCACCGTCAGCCGGCCACCCTGTCCCCCAGTCGTCGTATGAGAATGAGAACTCGAACTTGTACTCGCCCTTGGTGGGGTCCCCGATGGCAATGAGGGAGTCCAGGCTGAGCCTCTCAGCGAGGGGTGGTAGAGCTTCGGTTGTGAGCTCCATCTCAGCGGTCCCGACACCGCCGTCGCCGTCGGACACAGTAAGCTCCACCCTGTACCCCCCGACGGAGTCCCAGGAGTGGCTTACCCGGCGGCCCTGCAATGTGGTGCCGTCATCGAAATCCCAGGAAAAGACCAGCTCATCGGAGCCAGGGTCGGAGGCATCCCCCGTGAATATAGACTCCAGACCGATCATGAGGGATCCTTCCCTGACGATGGTGACTTCAGAGGGAGGGACATTCACCACTTGGACAGTCGTGCTCGCGTTGTAAGTGAGTCCCTGAGCCGTCTCCACGGTGAGGGTGACCTCCCTCACACCGTCATCCTCGAACATAGCCGCCACAACCGGCTCCTCAGAGACCAGATCATCAACCCCATCCCCGTCCAGATCCCAGGAATAGCTGACGATCTCCGAGCCGTACCCCTCTGACGCAGAGCCGTCAAGGACGAAAGACGAACCCTCATCGACAGTCTCAGGGAGTTCTATCGATGCCACAGGCGGGAACTCAAAGGTGATCACAGGCGGCTCCTCGCCAGGGTTGGGTATCATATCCGTGGCTTCCCCTTTGATGACATAAGTCATGAACCGGACCGCCCCTGGGCTACCTATATCGACCCAGCTGAACTCCACGGCCATCCAGGAGCGGCCCAGACTCGCCGATACATTACCCGCGTCCTTGAAAGAGCCGTTGATATATCTCTGCAGTATGGAGAAGGTTATCTCACCCCCCTCGATGCTGAACCCGAGGTTCCAGTCAGCCCCTATCCCATTGAGCATGAAAGGGACTGCGGCAAACCCGGTACCAGAGTCCATGTCGGTGTCAAGGAATATGAGGAAATTCATACTGACATCAGGCGGGATCTCCCCGGCCATACTCCCATTGATGGTGACAACGACATCGAGGAGGGCGCCCTCCGCTGACAGTGACCCCCTCAGATCGACCTTCAGACCCTTCACATCCGCGGGCCCTGCATTTACCATCGTCGCTTCCCCCCTGAAAAGCGATGCCGATTCCAGACCATCCAAGGGATCCACAGAGTCCCCTATGGAGACCGGGGTGGTGGATACCTCTCGCGCACCCTGCCCAGACACAGGGAACCCGATGAACATCGTTGAGAGGATCAGGGAGAACAGGAGAGCCATCCTCCATTCAACGACACGCCTCAAATCAACGGGGAGCGACATACAAGGTTACAAACACTCAGTAAAATATAAAAGAACTCTACAGACCCCCTGGTAATTCCTCGGACACCCCATATACCCCCAATCTTTAACCCTTTGTGGTGACAGAGGGGATCCCATGGCGCAATCACCGATCTTGACAGCCTGCGGCTTGGTCTGCGACGACTGTGAATACTTCAAAGGAGTGAAAGAGCCCCAATGCCCCGGCTGTGACGCCCACGAGGGGAAGCCCTTCTGGGGGGAGTGCCCCACCTACACCTGTGCCCAGGAGCACGCCGTCAAGCACTGCGGGCTCTGTACTGAATTCCCCTGCGACAAGTTTATCGGGATGTATGATCCAGAGCACGGCCCCTCCAGCGCAGTCCTCAGAGCAGGTCTCCTCGCCTACAGGGCTAAGCACGGCGACAAGAAGACACTAGAACTCTCCAGGAATATAAAGCACTGAGCTTCTTACGGGGAGTGTCTCCTAGCCCCCGGAGGCTCTATGTGGATGGTGACGGTCATCTCGGGGAGTTCCTTTTTCAATTCCTCCTCTAAGTGGTCCGTGAAGTCGTGGGCTTCCTCAACCGTCAGGTCTCCCTCGACTGAGAGGTGGAGCTCTGCATAGACCCTCCCCCCGCTCCTCCGCGTCTTGATCTCGTGGAAGTCCACGAAACGGCTCTCGTGCAGGGTCAGAACCTCCCGGATCTTGGCCTCCTCCTCAGGAGCAGACCTATCCATCAAGTTCTGGGCGGCCCCGTAGACCAGCCCCACTCCCATCTTGAACACCAACCCCGAGACCAGTAAAGCTAACACCGGATCCATCAGGTCCCACCCCGTCAAGTTCGCAAGGTAGAGGCCGACGACGACCCCAAATGAGGAGACGACGTCGGATAGGAGGTGTATTGCATCCCCCTTGAGGGCGGGTGAGTCTGTCTCCTCCGAGGTCCGGGTGAGGTGCCATGAGATTACGCCATTGAGTGAGGTGGCTGCAAGGGAGATCACCAGGGCGGTCTCGATCTCGGTGATCTGGACGGGTTGGAAGATGCGTCCCCAGGCCTCGTGGACAATGAACAGACCAGCGGTCACTATGAGCCCCCCCTCCACTAACATTGAGAGGTTCTCCACTTTCTCATGGCCGTAGGGGTGGGTCTCGTCGGCGGGCTTCCCGGAGAATATTACCGAGAAGAGCATCATCCCCGAGGCTAGGAGGTTGACGATGGACTCCAGGGCATCGGAGAGGAGGGCCACCGATCCCGACAACGCCCACGCTACCAGCTTCAGGGCGAAGATGAACAGGCCCCCGAACACGGCCGTCAACGCAGCCTTTCTCTTGCTCAACTCTTGGTCAATACGGATACACGCCTTCATAGATATTTTCATAGGATAGAGGAAGCCTCCCCGAGTCCAAAGGCGATGAGGGCACAGTCTTCACTCTGGTGATACCCAAGAGCGGCGACCCCACGGATCCAGTTCTAGCGTCCTAGA
>JASFTK010000080.1:0-6623 GCA_050053595.1 Candidatus Bathyarchaeota archaeon
GCTGGGGACGTCTTCGATCTCTTTGTAGTTGAAGTCGCCTTCCCCTAGGTTGATCTCGTCCATGACGTAGGTGCTGGTGGGGGAGTAGTTGGTGAGGAGCATCACTTTGACGCCTTTTTCCTCCACGATCTCTTCTAGGTCTTCAAAGAAGGGGGAGTTGAAGAGCCAGAGGAGGACCTCGTCCTTGAGGATCATATGTATCTCGGTGTTGCACTCTTTGAGCAAGTCTGTGGCTTTGACTCCCACCTGTCTCCTCCCTTCCAGGACTTGGAAGGTCTCTTTTCGTATCTTTTTCTCCTCGGGTTCGGGGAGGGAGCGCCACATCCGTAGTAGTTCTTTCTTCCATTGTTCCATCTGGTGGACTTTCTGTCTCCTCTCCTCGATCAGTCCTCTCAGGGCTTTTTCGAAGGGGACGGAGAGGAACTTCATGGGGCGTTCGAAGACGCAGGTGACGAGGCCCTGTTTTTCGAGACGTCTCAGTATCTTGTAGGCCTCTGTCCTGTGGATGCTGAGGGCTTCTGCGATCCTCTGGGCTTTGTGGACGCCGAAGCGGGCGAGGTATATGTAGACCCTTATCTCGTTTTTGGAGAGGTCGAATTTGGAGAGGGCTTCTTTTATGCGTCTCAGGTATCTGAGGTGTTGGACTTCTTCTTCGGTTATGTTCCGGGTTTTTAATCTTTTTCTGGTGGATAGGAGTTCCAAGCCCTCTGTTGGGGGTGGGGGGGTTCCTTTCTGGTCTTCTTGTTTCGATATTTGTTTGGCACTCATTTACCTGTCCCAGTGGGTTGATGGGTGGTTGTTTAAAAGAGAATTATGGAAAGTTATCATGTGATTGGAATCTATGTGTTTTGGGATGTGTTGGGGGTTTAATTTGGGGAGATGGGAGGGTTTTGGGGGTTGGTTTATACGTTTTGTTAATAGAGGTGGGTCGGGGCTAGATGGTCGGGTTTGGTTTCCATGTCTCCATTGCGGGTTCGATAGATATGGCTGTGGACCGGGCGGTGGAGCTGGGTTGTGACACTTTCCAGATCTTCAGCCGGAACCCTCGGAGCTGGGCTACCCGGGAGTTCAGGGAGGGGGAGGTTGAGGCGTTCCGGGAGAAGAGGGAGTTGTCTGGTCTTGATCCCGCTTTTTGTCATATGCCGTATATCTTGAATCTTGCCTCTCCCCATGATGGTGTTTATCGTCGTTCTGTGGATTCTCTCAAGACGGGGTTGGTCCGTTGTTCGGCTCTGGGGTTGCCGATGTTGGTGACCCATGTCGGTAGTCATATGGGTGCTGGGGTGGAGGTCGGTGTGGGGAGGGTTGTGGGGGCTCTGGATGAGGCTTTGGGTGGGGATGATTCTGGGGTGGTGGTCCTTTTGGAGACGGGGGCTGGGTACAGGAATGGTGTGGGTTCGACCTTTGAGGAGTTGAGGAGGATCTTGGATGGGGTGGTGGATGGGGATAGGGTGGGGGTGTGTCTGGATACCTGTCATGTCTTTGTGGCGGGTTATGAGTTGAGGACTGCTGAGGGGTTGGGGGGGACTGTTGACGCCTTTGATGGGGCTGTTGGGTTGGATCGTCTGGGGTTGGTGCATCTGAATGACTCTGTGGGGGGGTTCGGCAGTGGTAGGGACCGTCATGAGCATATCGGGCTTGGGGAGATCGGGTTGGAGGGGTTCAGGTTGATCGTGAACAGCCGTCTCTCTAGGGTGGGGATGATCATGGAGACGCCTGTGGATGGGAGGCGGGGGGACTCGGGGAACCTGAGGGTGGTCAGGGGTCTTGTGGGTTCCGGGTGAGGGGGTAAGATTAAAATCTTGGTCGGTGTGTTCTATGTCTGCCTTTCTGTGCCCCGGTGGCTTAGACTGGCCAAAGCGTCTCCTTGGTATCTCCCTGTTTGGGGGCCAATGAGGAGGAGATCGCGGGTTCAAATCCCGCCCGGGGCTTTTTTCATGTCTGGTTGGGCGTTGTAAGGGTGACCGCTTATAGCGGTTTTCTGGTTGGTGGTGGGGTATTGGATGCGAGGTATTTAGTGTGGGTTTGGGTTTGTGTGTTTCCTTGAGGGGTGTGTATTACACGGCTCTTGAAGCGTAATTAAGGGGTTATTCTCCCCAGATCTTCTTGAAGTATCTGAGCCAGTTCCCGCCGAGGATCTTCAGTATCTCTTGGTCAGAGTAGCCCCGTGCTACGAGGCCTTCCGTGATGTATTTGATGTTGCTCACTGTCTCCAGGCCGTAGACGTAGTAGTGTTCGTAGGGGTGTTTTCGGCGTGTGTGGCTGGTGGGGTCTGGTTGGAATCGGGCCTCATAGGTCTGATTGTGGACGCCGTAGTAGTCTTCGGGGGTGAGGCCTTCGTTTATGTCGAGTCCGATGCCGACATGGTCGATGCCGATAAGGTTGACGGCGTAGTCTATGTGGTCGAGGTAGTGGTTGAGGGTGGAGCCTTCGAGGTCCCCTTCCTCCCTGACGAATCGGGCGATGCAGGTCATGCCGGCGACGCCGCCCCGTTCCGCCATGGCCTGGAGGTCTTCGTCGCTCTTCCCCCGCATGAATTTGAAGTTGTAGGTTCCGTGGCAGTTGGTGTGGGTGAAAGTCGGGGGTTGCTTGGAGAGCTCGAGGGTCTCCATGGTCGTGGCGTGTCCCACATGGCTGAGGTCCACGACGATGCGGAGCTTGTTGAGCCTCTCCACGACGTTGACGCCGAAATCTGTGAGGCCCGCCGTGTCCGCCCTCCTAGATCCGCAGCCGTCCCCCACGAGGTTTGCCTTCTGGTATGTTAGCTGCATGATCCTGAGGCCGAGCCTGTGGTACAGGTCGATAGGAGATACTCTCCCTTCGAGGTTGGTGGTGTTCTGGAAGTTGATGAGGTACCCCGATTTCCCCTCTTCCTTGGTCTCCTCGATGTCTTTTGCTGACAGGATCTTCTTGGCCTTGTCCTGGATAGGGGCCATCATGTTGTCCCATTCTACGATTGAGAGGGCTGCGTCTCTGATGTTGTCCCCGCCTAGGGTGAGGCTGTTCGCTGTGAGGCCGCCTTTGAGCCCCATCTCGATGAGGTTGTGGGCCCGCTTCCTCCCGAACTCTTTCCACCTAGATCTCCAGCCGTGGCACCCGGTCAGGGTGTTGATGACGATGGCCTTCCCATGGACCTCGTTGACCCTGTCTTTCTGGTTCTTATCCAGACCGAAGTCTATTATCTTCTCCTCAGTCATCTTGAACAGTAATTAGTACGGGTGCTTGGCTTATCACTTGCTGTGTGTGCGCGTCGGGGTGGGTGTTGTAGGGATGGCTGGTCTGGTGCCTGACAGGTCTTAAATGGTTTGAGGCTTGAGTAAAACTACGGGGTCTTCTTTGGGCGTGGGTGAGACGCTTCTGCGGGTGGAGAACCTTGAGGTTTCGGTTGTCGAGGGGGGGTGCTCTGTCAGGATTGTGGAGGGCGTCAGCTTCAGGGTCCATGAGGGGGAGGTGGTTGGCCTGATAGGCCCTACCGGGACGGGGAAGACTGTTACGGCTATGGCGGTCCTGGGGTTGCTCGGGGCTGGGTGGGCTGATGAGACCAGTTGGAGGCTCAGCGGTGAGGTCCTGTACAGGGGCAGGGATCTGATGAGGGTGCCGGATGAGGGGCTGAGGTTGCTGAGGGGGGATGAGATATCCGCCATCTTCCAGAAGCCTAGGAGGTCGCTCAATCCGATGCTCGTCATCGGGGTGCAGACGGGGGAGCCGTTGGAGGCCCACGAGGAGGTTGAGAGGAGGAGGCTCAGGGAGATAGTCGTGGAGTACCTGGGGATGGTGGAGCTGCCTGACCCCGAGGAGAGGTTCCACTTTTACAGGCATCAGTTCAGTGGTGGCGAGGCTCAACGCATCATGATCGCGATGGCCTTGATCTGCGGTCCCTCACTGTTGATAGCCGATGAGCCCACCAGCGACCTGGATGTCACGGTCCAGAGGCAGGTCCTGGAGCTGCTGAAGAGGATGAGGGAGGATTTCGGCCTTGCCATGTTGCTCATCACCCACGATCTCGGGGTGATAGCTGAGATGTCAGACTGGGTCTATGTGATGTACGCCGGGAGGATCGTGGAGCACGGGGATGTGGAAACCATCTTCGGGGAGCCCAAGCACCCGTACACAAGGGGGCTGCTACGCTCCGTCCCAAGACTAGACTCGGAACGAGTCGAGTTGGTGGGGATCCCGGGAGAAGCCCCGCAACCACCCTATAATATCCCTGGATGTACATTCCATCCGAGATGCGATCACGCCGGAGACCGGTGCAGGGGTGAACCCCCACAGTTGAGGGAGATCGAGCCACGTCACTCCGTGGCATGCCTCAGGGCTGGGGAGATATAGAAGCGCGCTCGGAGTTGATCCGGATCACAGATCTGAGAGCTTATGGGTTCAGCCCATGGTTAGAGGATATACTTTTCCCAGAAGACAACATTACAGGGCCTGGTCTCCGGCCTCAGCCGTCTATTCATGAAAATGGGCGTGCTTGTGGTATGAGAAGTCGTCAGTCGCCTTGTCCAAGTATTCCTGTGACACCCTCCTTAAAAAATTCATAAACAATTTTTAGATTTTTTTTAGCTCGGGTTAAAAGAACCAAAATCTAACTTAATTCTATGTAATTAATGCTATTAATTTCGTGGAAATGTAAAAATATGCATCGTAAGAATATTAACTTAACATGTATGCTCATCGAGCTAAACACGTACTTTCATATAAATAATGTCACGATCAACATTTATCGAGTCTGGATTTACCACCAAGGATTTTGATTAGATAAAGCAGAAAGTTCCATACATTATCTAATATTCCCTAGCAAGTTATAAGCATGGATACGCGAACATCCGTTACAAAATTATGAGTTATTTTTCAGCCCTCCGTTACCTCAATACACGCGTGGATCCACCTCAAGACCTAGACGCAGCGCGCGGGTTTTTCTTCTCGAAACGATATCACTCTTTTTTGGGTTTGGAGGATAAAGTTTTTCCTTAAGATAATCATTGGTGCTTTTCTACCTCAAGTTAGAAACCTGCTCGGGGTTTTTTCCTTTGTAAGGTTTGAGTGAGTTAATGTGGTCAGTTTTAGTAGTTTCTGCCTAAGTGAGAGTGTTGGTATGATGGGATGGGGTCTTGTTTGAGAAAAAAATGGGGGTTATAGGCTGAGGTCTAGTATGTCTCTCTGTACAAGTAGGTAGATCAGTATGGCGCTTATCACCATCTCTGGTAGCATGTAGCTCCCGTTGTAGACCGCTGAGTAGACTATGGGGCTCATCCCTTCAGGCGCATACATCGCGAAGAACAGGACTCCCGATATGAAGTGTGAGAGGAACCTCGCGGCGAGGGCCACGAAGACGCCGACAGGGGGTAACTTCTTGAAAAGTCCTGCGAGCCCTAGTGCGCCGAAGGCCAGCGGGTAGTCCAGCACCATGCCCACCGGGTTGTAGATCCACCCGTCGAGCACCATCTGGGCGAGGCCGAAGACGACGCCCGAGAAGACGCCCACCTTCGGCCCCCTCCTGAAGGCCAACAGCATAACGGGGACCATGCTCCCAAGGGTGATGGAGCCTCCTTGGGGTAACTGGAATATCTTTATGAAGTTCAGCACAAGAGACAGCGCAACGGTGATAGAGACCTCAGCCAGAACCTTTGTATCGAATCTGGTTTCACTCATTCATTTTTCCCTCCGCCAGTATTACCTGGTTCAGGTTCAAGGGGTCGACGATCACATCCTCTCAGCCGGGCATCCGCCCAGCTCCCCCCTTCCACTCACATCCCCTGACTTGAGATATAAGTCTTGACACGAAAATGAAATAAAATCCCCTGAAAATGTCAGGGTGAACATGGTCAAGCGCAAGACAGGCGTGAAAAAGTTCGACGAGCTCACGGGCGGCATCGAGCCAGGGAGCCGCACCATCCTCTACGGCCCCATCGGCACCGGGAAGACCGTCTTCTCCATGCAGTTCCTCTGGGAAGGGCTCAAGAACGGTGAACCCGTCTCCTACGACGTCTTCGACAAGCCCTTCCCCAGGCTCAGACAGTACTTCAGCACCTTCGGATGGGACATCAAACCCCACGAGGCATCAGGGAAGTTCATCTCCATCCAGGCCTTCCCCCACTACGCCCCCTACCCCCGGGACCCCCAGGTCCGCTACTTCAGCGTCACCGACTTCGAGGAGATGAAACGCCTCGACAAGATCATCTCAGACGCCGGGGTCACCCGGTTCGCCGCCGGCGACTTCCACGAGTGGATGTTCGGCTCCCTCAGCGTGGACTACATGGTCCCCGTGGAGACATGGACGGTGAACTGGAGCCACTACGACGACATCTGCAACATGGACGTGATGACCGCGGCCTCAGACCGGGACATGGGGATCATCGAGGCGACGGACCTGGACCTCAACGTAGCCCACAACATCATCCTCTTCAGGCTCAACGAGGAGACCTGGACCCGGGAGATGCGCATCGTCAAGATGGAAGGCACAGGACACCCCCTGGGATGGCTGCCCTTCGAGATCACCGGGGAAGGCATCCAGCTCCTCTGACCCCCCTCATCCCCCGCCGAAGGTCCCGTAGAGCCCGTCCAGGTCCAGGCGGTCGAAGCCCTCCACAGGGCAACCGTCCAACAGCAGCCCCGCCCCCGGC
>JASFTK010000081.1:0-6621 GCA_050053595.1 Candidatus Bathyarchaeota archaeon
CCTCCTCAACGGAGATAGCAAAATCGGGGCAGACCCTCTCACACCAACGGCAGCCCAGACACTTCCCCTCCGCCACCGGTAGCACACCCCCCATAGCCGTCCTCTCACTGGACCCTTTCAGGATCCCCGGCCCCATCTTCTCACAGACATAGACGCAGATCAGACATCCTTTGCACGCTTCAGACGAAAAATCCGGCTTGAACTCTCTACCACTCATAAACGGACCACCATGCGACCAGCCCTATTCAATCTGAGATACTCCGCCTTCTCGTTATCAACTGGATATTAACGTCTTTCGAATAGACACCCTCACAGAGCGGACCAGAGATATCAAAACAGGGGAGGGCACTGCGATCCGTGCGCGATGTTTTTAGGCCTTGTTCAGATGTTCAATGCAGAAATGGTAAGTGTACGTGCAGAGAGACTGGTCGATGGTCCGATCATCACTGAGGCCACCCATCCGAGCATCGGAGAGAATATACAGGGGCCATCGCTCATACGAGTACCGGACTGGGTCGAAGGGAGACTAGGCCGCTACTACCTCTACTTTGCCCACCACAAGGGGAGATACATCCGGCTGGCTTACACAGACGACCTCCTTGGCCCTTGGACCGTCTACCCGCCAGGGAGCCTGCGGATAGGACAATCGCACTTCCCTAACGAGCCCCCGGAAGCCACGCCAACTCAGATTGAAGCTGCAGTAGAACGCATAAAGTCGAGGGGTATCAACTTGGACGGAATGGGCCATGACCTCAAGAGGGAGATGACATGGCCCCATATCGCATCACCAGATGTCCACATCGACAACGAGAACTCACGCATAATCATGTACTTCCATGGCCTAGAGTCCTTCGGGAACCAGCTAACGAGGGTCGCAACCTCAGGAGACGGCATAAACTTCAAAGCAAGACCCGAGATACTCGGCCAGAACTACTGGAGAGCCTTCCAGCATGACGGTTACACATACGCGCTGGCCATGCCGGGGCAGTTCTACCGTTCGCGAGAACCACTGACAGGGTTCGAAGAGGGGCCATTGCTCTTCAATCCCGATATGAGACACTCAGCGCTTTTGAAAAAGGGTGACACCTTGTACGTCTTCTGGACCCAGGTGGGTGATATGCCGGAACGTATCCTACTGAGTACCATCGACATGTCTGGCGACTGGGAGGACTGGCGTGAAACGGACGCCACCGAAGTATTACGGCCTGAGACCGATTGGGAGGGCGCAGATGCCCCCTTGGAACCCTCGGTCAGGAGCGTTGCCTATGGACACGTCAATCAGCTGAGAGACCCCGCCATCTATCTCGAGGAGAACGAGGTTTACCTGCTCTACGCAGTCGCAGGTGAGAGCGGCATCGCCATCGCCAGATTACATTTCGATGATACCGTCTGAAGGGTATAACTGTAGGTCAAAGGAGAGACACACATTTTTTAATTAGAAAAGGGGGACCCCGTTCCTTCAGCACGACTCATGGAGCCATGATCGATGTCAACGGACCCAGCTCTCATGCCAGAGGAGACGCCAGTTGTAGATGAGGCCTTGGAGGAGCAGCCCCCCAGTGATCCATCCGTTGAACGCACCCCCCTCGCTAACCAGGATGAGGAGATCTTCGAGGAGCCCCTCAACGCCGAGGAGGCAACCCTGCTTGTCTTAGACTTCCTGTCGAGGATGGGTATGAGGGTTGATACCCCTCGGAAAGCGGTCAAAGAAAGAGACAACTTCGTGGTGTACGTGGATCTGAGAGAGGCGACAGCCACGGTGCACATCAACGCAGATTCGCGTGAGATAGTGGAGTACACCATAACAGAGAAGGAGGAAGAGCCCAAGCCCCTACCCATCGCCCCTAAGAAGATAGCCCTGATCCTCGCATCGGTCACCGCCATCATAGTCTTCTTCGCCATGTTCACCTTTTTCAGGATCAACATGGCCTACATCATCATGAACCTCCAAAGTATCAACACCGACTATCTGATAATAGGAGCCGCCCTAATGGTGGTAGCCGGGGTCGTCATCTGGTGGCGTAGGCGCAGTTGAGAGACGACCTTCCCAGATTATCGTGACTCCCGGTATTTCTCTAATACCAACTGGGCTACAGACGAGTCCTGTATTGCTAAGCCGACGCTCTTGAACACCGTCAGCCCGTCCTCTGTGGTCCTCCCCTCTCTCCGTCCGAGGACAAGCTCGCCCAGTTCTGCGTATATGTGGTCTTCTGTTATCGCCCCTTCGGAGATGGGGATAAGGATGTCCCCCGCTTCATCCATGATGGCTTCCCGGCTGTCCACCACCACTTTAGCCTCTTTGATGGTCTCAGTGTCAAGCTCCCGATAGTCGGGGTAGAAGCTCCCGATGGCGCTCACATGGACCCGGTCCCCTAGCCACCCCCTCCTCACCACGGGGTTGCGCGAGGTCGTCGCAGTCAGGACGATATCCGCCCCCCTGACGGCCTCTACACCGTCATCAGCCATGTATATCTCCAAGTCCAGCTTCTCACCCATCTCCTCAGAGAACCCCACCATCCTCTCCTTGGAGAGATCGAAGACCCTTATCTGGTCGAGGTCAAGAGCCTCGGCTACCGCCCAAGCTTGGGTCCTCCCTTGCACCCCACATCCTATCACGGCGGCTACCTTGCTCCCCTCAGGGGCGAGGTAACGGGCTGCCACCCCCGAGACCGCCCCTGTCCTGATCGATGTGAGGTACGTGCCGTCGAGCATCGCCTCAATCATCCCTGTCTCGGGATCGTTGACTATTATCCAGGCCACCGTGGTCGGTAGACCCCTCTTGGGGTTCTCAGGGTATATCGATATAATCTTCGTCGCCAAGGCACCGGTCTCCTCAATGTAGGAAGGCATCAGGGATACGCTCCCCCCATATCTCTCCAGCATAATCGTTGAGCGGGACGGCATCTTGACAGAGCCTTTGGCGTACTCTCCGAAAGCCTTCTCCACGACGTCGATGGCATCCCTCATACCAAGTAGTTGAGCGATATCATCATCGGATAGGAATAACATGGTGATCTATTATCTCCCCTCATCCGATTAAAAATATGTTTATCCTGCTTCACGCTACATAATTGCTCATTATGTTTTAGGGGGGTAACTAATTTAGTTATTTACAGCTAAATTATTGTTGAAAAAAATTGAATATATTGTAAATAGTACTAAATTATTAAATTAACATATGTTGAGTTTTATCGGATAGCGCTGCGGAACACGATAATAATCAATATTTGTGGTACATATTTCAATCATAGTACTAATAAGAATAATTAAAGAATTTTTATCAAGTATTATATAATTGTATTTTTAATAGAACAGTGTCGTTCTTTTTTATTAATTTTAAATATGAATGGAATATGTATAAGCTCCAGAATATCTTTTAAAATTGAAAATAAAGAACAGTTTACAATAAAGGTCGTGGAATAAGGTATTGAATTTCGGAACACAGGAGTCTGATAAAGGTCTCAGCGAGGTGGTCTCATCCTTGATACTCCTCGTAGTGGCCGTGCTCCTTGCTTCCGTATGCACTTACTACGCTACAAACATCACGCGAACCAGGACCAACGTTGAGGAGGTCCGTTTCAGTAAGGAGCGGGTCTGGGTGAACGGTACAGGAGCGGTGGCAGCTTTCAAGATCCAGAATGTTGGCGGCAGGGATATCTTGGTCGATAGTGTGAGGATCAGGGGGGTCGAAGCCGGATGGCGAGATGTCTATTATTACCGGGTCCCCTCAGGAACCTCAGTGACAGGGGAGTTAAACAGGACTTCATACTCCTCCCTGACTGGGACAAACATAACTATCGACGGTCGTGCCTACAACAGATCGGATAATGTCATCCCGCTTGTTTCTAGCGGGTCCATCCTATTCTACATCAAAGGGCCTGGGAACATCCAGACAGACGATGTCGGGACTACTATCAACCTCAGCCTTTGCACCAACAATGCGCAGTACATCACCGAGGTCAATGTCGAGTCAGCCACCGACCAATAAAGGAGGAATTGAAGAAGGTGACAGAAGAAGGACCAGTAAGGAGGTATCGGGGTGGTTAAGAGGAGATCTAAACTGGAGATAATGTTGGATGTACTAAGAGTAGTCCACGATGGTATCAGTAAGCCGACCCGTATCATGTACAATGCTAATATGTCTTGGAACCCCACTCAGAGGGTTCTCGAGAAACTCATCGATGAGGGACACATACTAGTAGAAGAAAAGCCCAGTAAACAGAGGGCTAAGAAGAGATACTACATAACGGAGAAAGGGCTCAACATCCTCAGATATTTCAAAGGTGCGGAGAGACTAATCGAGATATAACCACCCCCACCAACCTATTTTTTAATAGAACAAGAGATTGAGGGAAGAGAGTTTCAAGGAAGACCTCTAGGCGAGCCACCAATTCCCATAACACAAGGACAGGCTGCAAGTGAGGTGACCTGATAAACCCGTCAGTGTCTACACCGAACCTGTTCCTTGGGCTCAGGGCAGCATTCTAAGCCTCATAGACTGGGGCTAAATGCCTTGGAGTGCTGGACTACAGCCTCCCTGAACCTATCGGAGATCTCGTCACCCGCATAGTGGGTCCATCTACCACCCTCTTTGATGGCTTCGAGGACCACTTCCATAACCCAGGGTGGAGCCTCGACATCTGGATCTCCCCCTGTAAGTTTGATGAATTTTTGGGATATAACAATCGGGATTTGGAAAAAAAGATTAGAAGAGGAATCCACCTTTCTGAGGGTCCCGGGGATCTATCAAGACCTGGTTGAAGGCGGTTATATAGGCCGTTGCGCCGACTTCAGGCTGGATGGCACTATAACCTCCGACCTTGAGTTCCTTAGCGATCCTACCATAGTGGAGGGTGCTGATCGTGCTCTCAGCAACGAATTCCTCGCCGGGCTTCAACTCTCCTTTCCCATATAGGGCTGCCATCCGAGCGTTGGTGCATGTCCCAGCTGGAGACCTACAGGATTGCTTGGGTCCGAAGACGTTCCAATGGCGCGAGCTGGCACCCTCCACAGTGGGCTCTGTATAGAATGTAACCAGATCCAATACGTTCAGCTCAGGTAATTCGGGGTGAGAGACCTCTACCCTCTCAGCCAGATAGTTCCTTATCTCCCAGCCCAGGGGTATCCAATGGTCCTTGTTATCAAGGCCGGGTTCCAAGCCGATGCTAGCGGCATCGATGAATGCATACCATAGCCCTCCAAAGGCGATGTCCGCTTCAACCTCACCGACTGCTGGGACCTCCATATTCACAGTCTCCGTGAAGAACGAGGGCACCCCCTCCATCGATATAGACTTTGCTTCTCCATCCTCGACCTGGACTTTCGCCTTCACCAATCCAGCCACGGTGTCTAAAGTGATCTCAGTTACGGGCTCAGTAACCTCTACCATACCAGTGTTCACCAAGACTGCGGAGACGCTGTAAGTGCTGTCTCCACAAGCACTGAAATAACCGTCAGTCCAGAGATATATGACCCCAACGTCCGCCTCGGGGACTGTGGGCTCTGTCAATACAGCTCCTAGGAGCCCTGCGAAACCACGGGGTTCCTTCAGCATTGTGGGTCGGAGATGGTCATAGTGCTCTTGGAAGTAGGCCTGTTTATCAGCCATTGTTGACCCTTTTAGCTTAGGTATCCCGCCTACGACCACTCTCGTGGCCTCTCCGGATGAATGGGTGTCTATGCATTTGATTATCCTAGAAATCTTCAAACTCCCTACACCGTAGAACTATTTGGGAGCAGCCTATATACCGTTTTTGGGGCCCTGTGCCTTACCTCTCTGGAACCAGACATTTACTGCCGCACAAAATACGGCGGGTATGTGGAATATACAGACCTCAAAAACTGTATCGAAAAGAGCCCAAGAAGTCCTTTGTATCAGAAAGATGCAGAAGGAGAGCAACACTAGGAGAATTGTGGCGGTCCTCCAGGAATCGACTCTCCCGCTCAAACCATCACATCTGAGACTATCAGCCTAATCAAGGCTTTGACAGAACGCTGATGGCGATATCCTGATGGCTCCGATCGGGTAGGACTCTCCTCAAGGTCATAGGTAGCATGTCTTCCTCAAGCTCCCTCAGAGCAATATCAATGGGATCGCTCACAGAAGGAGGGAGCTCTACCAGGATCGGGGCACCAAGAGAGAGCTGTAGAGCCCTAGCCCCAATGACCCTAGCCCGCTCGAATCTTGTGAGTTTCTCGGGGCCTATCAGGATTTTCTCAGTCAATTAGACCTCTCTTTTCAAAGTTAATAGGGGAAATTACATGGGGGGCATGCCGCCGGGCATACCTCCAGGCATCCCACCTGGCATACCACCAGGCATGCCGCCCGGGGGTGGTCCAGGCATGTCCATCTTCGAAGCCGCTATGATGTCATCAATCTTCAGCAGCATCGTTGACGCCTCCGTCGCCGACTTTATCGCCTGGGTCTTGACCTGGGTGGGTTCATAGACATCGAGCTCCGACATCTCTGCGATCTCTCCAGTTATGGCGTTTAATCCCATCCATAGCTCACCCTGCTCGTGCTTCGACTGGAGATCGGATATAGCGTCGATGGGATCCATGCCGGCGTTCTCAGCGAGGGTAGTCGGGATCACCTCGACAGCCTCGGCGAAAGCCAGGACC
>JASFTK010000082.1:0-6554 GCA_050053595.1 Candidatus Bathyarchaeota archaeon
TGAGGCCCTCGCAGGTCCCCTCATTGTTGATCGTGAAATCGGCCAAGGCGACAGCGTGGCCCAGACTGAACCCCAGCTCCCTGTGGTCCCTGTCTCGGAATGTCTCCGGGTCGTGGGGGTCGTCACTCCTCCCCCGTTCCTGGAGGCGGAGGTAGCGGGTTTTCGGAGAGGCGTATACCGCCACAAGGGAGGTGTCGTAGTATTTCCCAAAGACCTCTACCTCTCCTATGCTCCTGATCCCGTCTACCACGACCCTGTTGGCAGGGATCGACTCGATCTTCTGTACGCATCTCTCAGCCACGGCGGCGTCACCCCCCTCTGCCCTGATCCCTCTCGCCAGCTGTCCAAGGTTCTCCGGGGTCGGTGAGAGGCCTCTCTCCTCCGCCAGATCACGTATCACATCCCCCATAGTGACCACCCGGAGCCCCTTGTCCTCGAAGTGATCGGCCAAGGTGGTCTTACCTGAACCCGACATCCCCGTTATCAGCACAAGTTGCTTCGACATAATCATGATACCCTCTCAAGACCTGATCCCCTCGTCTTAATGTAGACCCTCTCGACCCCCACCGACGTGGCGATCTCAGCCAGCTTGACCAGCCCCTCTCTCTCCGGGGGGTCCATCGCTTTCAGCTCTGGGTTGAGGACGTCACCCATGTTGTCGAACTGCTGCAAGTAGTAGACGTCACACCTGTCTTTCACCTCGGTGGATATAGCCCTGATGTACTCGGGGTCGTCTGAGACCCCTGGGGCGACCGTGGTCCTCGCCTCCACCACTACACCGTGGTTGTTGCACAGTTCGAGGGACTTCCTGACCTTCATCGATACCTCCCCGCCCATTTCTCCCGCGAATATCGAGTAGCTCTCGGGATTGAGGGGGGCTTTGATATCGAGGGCAACCCTGTCGATGAGCTGTCTTCCCAGGAGGGCTTCCAAGACCCCGGGTCGGCTCCCGTTTGTGTCGAGCATCACCTTTAACCCCAGTTCTTTGGCTATCTCAGCGGCTTGCCTCACGCCATCGGGTTGGAGCGAGGGTTCACCGCCTGTGAGGACGACGGAGTCGAGGAGATCCTTCCCGATCTCGATCCTTCTCCGCAGGTAATCGGCCTCCACCTCGCTCCCGGAGTCGAGGGGGATGAGATTGGAGTTCTGGCAGTAGGGGCAACTGAAGTTGCATCCTGCCAAAAAGACCACGAGGGAGACATTGCCGTACCAGTCGATCGTTGACATGTCGACGATCCCCCCCAACCTCATCCCTGCACCCCCGAAATCATGGAACACACATTCAAAGACCGGGGCTATCATTTAAATCGCTTGTTCAGCTCAGTGGAGGCGATGGAAGCTCCAGATTCACCCAACGTAAACCGGGTTTAACCAAGCCTTACGACCGATCCAGTCGGTGACCTCGATCCGGATGTATGTCTCATAGCCTTCAACGATATATGACGCCTCTTCGATGACCCCCTCGTCCACCGTGTTGTTGGCTCCCCTAGCCCCATCCGAGATGAAGGCTATGGATCGGGCTGGGGAGGAGGAGACATGTATCTCACTACCATCAATGGAGACATCGTTAATCGAAGGTCCATTACTGGAGAAGAAATAGCCCTCAGTTATACCACCCATTATACACTCGGCGGTCAACCCCTCTGCTCTGACGATTATCCAAGCCCTGCATATATCAAAGGGGAGGTAGGGTCTCTCGAGGCCGTGGGTGTCGTCCACGGCGAAGCTGTAGAGCCTGTGGCCCTGGGCGAGGAGGGCGTCCAACTGGGCGCTGGAATAGCCCCGGCCGATAGTCAGGTCGCATGTCGAGTTGTAGACCTCCAGACCTATGTGCCCTCTCAACCCCCTCAGATCCCTGTGGGTGAGATCAGACCAGTGGGGATGGGCTATCACCGCTGTACCCCCAGCTCCGACGATGGCGTCTATAGCCTCCTGGGGGTTGGTGGATGCGTCGAAGTCTTTGAAAGGCAGCCTCTCAGCTATGTTGACGCCCACAATGTGTATCAACCTTCCATTCCACGAGGACCCGACGCTGATCTCCTCTCCGGGTATCATCAAAAAACCGGGCTCTGAGAGTCCCTGTGTATCGGTCAGTACCCCGTGGTCGGTGATCGACAGGAAGTCATACCCCGCCCCATAATAGTGGGATGCAAGTTGACCAGCGGTCATATGTCCATCGGAGTTGAGGGTGTGGGCATGGAGGTTACCCTTGTACCAGCGCCCCTCCGCCTCGAAGGGATTGTTGAAGTCGAGCCTCATCTTGGATCTATCAGGACTGGGGTTCCGGTCTTTACCCTTTCGCATCTGGGCGCAGAATCTGGGATACGATGTTCAGGATATGCCCTGGCTCAGGGTGGAAAATAAAAAGGTGTGGTTAGGGTTCAGGACTATGACTTCTTTTTCTTCTTCGAAGACTTGGAGACCTTGAGCTTTTTCTTCTTCTTTGACTTCTTTGCCACGGCTTTCTTCGACTTCTTTTTCTCGGATTTCTTCTCTAAGAAGGGGCTCTCCACGCCGGCGAGGACGACGGCGGCCTTAAGACCTTTCTTCATGTCTCGGTTGACCATGGCGCCCCATGTCACTATTGCGCTGGGTGAGATCCTGTCCATGACCAGCTCACCGGCCCTGTTGACCTCTTCAAGGGTCATCTCCTCCCCACCCTCGATGTGGATGAGGGCCCCCTTTGCCTTGGCTAGGTCACCGACATCGAGGAGCTGAGAGTCCAATGCCTTCTCGATGGCGTCCTCCACCTTGTTGTCCCCTGAACCTTCCCCGAAGCCTATGGCGCAGACTCCGCCGCCCTTCATGATGGCTTTCATGTCTGCGAAGTCCAGGTTCATGTGTCCAGGGAGGGAGAGGGCCTTTGACATGCCCTTGATGAAAGTCCCTATGTTCTCATTTGCCACCCCGAAGGCGTCTCTGAGGGGGAGGTCGCCCGCGATCTTCCTGAGACGGTTGTTGTCAACGACTATCACCGAGTCGCATGATTCAGCGAGGTCTTGGAGACCCTCCTTGGCTTTCTCAACCCGGGTCCCCTCGACATCGAAAGGTATGGTGACAACCCCCAGGGTGAGGCAGCCCCTCTCCCTGGCGATCTTGGCCACCAGCGGTGACGCACCCGTCCCCGTACCTCCACCCAGGGTGGTGGTGACAAAGACTAGGGCTGAGTCGCTCACCGCTCTCTCGATGTCAGTGGCGCTCTCCTCAGCGGCCCTGAGTCCTTGCTCGGGGAACCCCCCGCAGCCCAAGCCCTGAGTTGTCTTGTAACCGAGGAGCAGCTTGTCGTCGGCTTTGGTGACGGTCAGGTGCTGCGCGTCGCTGTTGAGAGCTATGGTCCTGGCCGAGACAGCATCTCTCTTGAGCCATGAGACTATATTGGAACCGCCTCCGCCGACCCCGAGTATGGCAATCTTCGGGACAGATTCCCTTGCGATCTCCTCAATGCTCTTCTCCGAAAGCAACATAGAATCGTATTGAGTTTCTACCTGCAATGTCTATTCCCCATATTTTCAATCAGTATTAAAAATACAGTTCAATTTAGGGCTGTGTAAGTAGGACCGACTACAAACACGAGACCATAGGGCGTTCACATTAGACTCGCGTATCCAAAGATCCATCCTAGACCCCAGAGTTCCTATGGGGACAATGCTGCGCGGGACACTCAAGCCCCATGGCGCGAACTTTATTAAAGGTTCTACAGAAACTAGCGTACGGCATGAGTTCTGATTACACCCCCCCAAGATTTGAAGAGGACGGGTTTCACTGTCCCTTCTGCGGGGTCTACGCCCATCAGAACTGGTACAACGTGACCGTCGAAGGAGGCTTTAACGACGAGGAGGGGCCACAGGAGACCCTCTCCATCAGCTCCTGCGAGAACTGCGACAGGTTCTCCCTATGGATCGACGGGGATATAGTTTACCCGCGTTCAGTGAACATCCCATTGCCCCTAGAGGAGATGCCACCGGAGATCAAAGCGGACTTTCTGGAGGCTCGGACCATTGTGGAGGATTCCCCACGGGCGGCGGCGGCGCTGTTGAGGCTTGCCCTCCAGAATCTGATATCTCTCATGGGGGAGACAGACGACATCCTCGTCAACCTGGAGAATCTGAAGAAGAGGGGGCTGGATGCCAAGATACAGACCGCCCTCCAGGGGGTGAGGATGGTGGGCGAAGGCAAGGTGGAGCCGGGTAAGATAGACCCAGAAGACGACATGGAGACCGCCAGCGTGCTCTTCAACCTGCTGAACCTCATTGTGGACGCCTTGATCGCTCAGCCACGGAGGGTCGACGAGATCCTCGATAAATTCCCGGAACCTGAGGGAGACTAGATAATTCTTGGCTCCCCCCTTCTAGGCGAGGACGGCGAGGATATAGACCCCTGTGAACATTATGATAGAGCTCACTAGACGGACCCTGCCGTAGCTCTCCCCGAGGAAGACGACGCCGGCTGCGGCGCCCAGGACGACGCTGAGTTGGCGGAGGGAGAGGACGTAGCTGACCTGGACCCTGCTCATGACCCAGAGGACCATGACATAGCTGAACCTCATGAGGAACCCCGCCGCTGTGGCCGTGACTTTTGAGGTTTCCCACTCCCGTATGAGGGCCTTTCTCCCCCGGGTCCAGAGGATAGTAGCGGTCATCAGCGGCACTATGAAGACTTCGAGCCAGAGGGAGTAGGTCAGGGGGTCCACCCTAGTCACCGCAGCCTTGTCAGCGAGCGAATAGACGGTGGTACATAGGGCTGTGAGGAGGGCGAGCTGGGAGGCACGGCCCTTCATAGAGCGTATGGGGAGGGTGAGGTCCCTGAGGCTGAGGCTTTTAAGGTGTATGGTGTAGACCCCGACGACCATGAGGAGGATGCCGACGGCACCCCAGGCTGAGATCCTCTCTTCCAGGAAGATGATGGCCAGCACTGTCAGGAAGAGGGGGGAGGAGCGGGCCAGGGGGTATACGACTGAGAGGTCCCCCAGTTCGTATGCCCGGCCCAGGCTGATGAAGTATAGGGTCTCCGCAAAGGCGCTGACCAGTAGATATGGGAGGGCGGTGAGGGGTGGTCCCCAGTCCGTGAGGATGAATGCGTAGACGGGTAGGACCGTGAAGAGCGATGTGGTGGTCATGATCCACAGGTAGGACCCCTTGTCCTCGCTCCTCTTCGCCAGTACGTTCCAGGCGGCGTGGGAGAAGGCTGAGACCACCACTAGGAGGAAGGGCAGCGGGTCCATCGCACCTAAGTTGGTGGGGGATAATTAACTGTAACGTGTCCCGCGCGCCGGGCAGTTAAATATCCCTTTGGGGATGGTAACCCCGGGATTCACAGTTTGGGCGTGCGTTGTTTCACGGCGGTCGATATAGGCGACCCAGGGGTCCTGAGGCGGCTTGTCGGGGTCCAGCGGTCCCTGGAGGGGACTGGGGGTGACCTGAAGGTGGTTGAGAGGGAGAACATCCATGTCACGATGAAGTTCCTCGGGGATGTCCGGGAGGGGCGTCTGGGGGAGGTTGAGAGGGTCATGGAGGGGGTGAGCTTCGAGGCCTTCGATATGACCCTCAGGGGCGTCGGGGTGTTCCCCCACCTCAGGAGGCCCAGGGTGGTCTGGGCGGGGGTCACCCAAGGGGCGGAGGAGTTGAAGGCGATATTCGACCAGCTCGAGGAGGGGTACACATCCCTGGACTTCAAGCAGGAGCGGAGGAGTTTCAAGCCCCATGTGACCATAGCCAGGGTCCGCTCAGGGAGGAACAGGGGCAGTCTGGTGGAGGAGATCCGGCGCCTCGGGGACGAGGAGTTCGGGGGTTTCGAGGTCCGTAAGGTGGCGTTGAAGAAGAGCGTACTGACGCCGAAGGGTCCCATATACTCGACACTGGCCGAGGCGACTGCAGGTTAGCCCTGTGGGGGCCGCGTAGTGAACTGGGTTAAGTATCTGGGATAGGGTTCCCAGGTACTCACTTGGCCTAGAGTTTAGTTTTCGATAAATCCTTTATTAGCGGCTGCAAGTGGGTGTCCGGGTTTAGGTCTTTGGGGGAGTTGGAGGGCATCTATGAGAGTACGGGCATCTGTCCTTACACGGATGTCTGTGACACTTTTTTGATAATCGTTGATTGTGAGGGCTGGATGTCGAGGGCTGTCTCGACCCTCAGGCAGGAGGGGAAGGAGAGCCTGCCCCCGGAGGAGGGGGGTTACTCTGTGGAGATGCTTTACACAAAGCTGGTCCATATGAGGGAGATAAGGGAGGATCGTTGCTGCAACAGCAACCGGCGTTGCCTCCGTTACTGGCAGTTCGAGAGGAAGAGGAGGGACAAAGAGATCCTTGAGGGCAGGGAGAAGCTGCTGCTCCAGACCTCCTCAGCCTCCCCCGCCGTCGGGACCGCGTAGAGTCAGGGTGTTTTATCCCCTTTTTGTGGGGGGGTTCCGGCGTCGTTGCACTGTGCTTATAGGAGTCCATGGGGAATCTATCTTCTGCAGGGTGTGGGAATTGGCGGGGGGCTCTCCCAAGGGTTGTGTTAGGCGGAGGGTTCTAGGGGCTATCCTGCCGGGGGCTGAGGAGGAGGCATTGGTCGAGG
>JASFTK010000083.1:0-6408 GCA_050053595.1 Candidatus Bathyarchaeota archaeon
AAGGGGGTCGCCGTACCCTCCCCCGCCCGGGGTCCTGATGATGAGGGTGTCGCCCTTTCCTAGAGAGACTGTGCACTTAGAAGGTAGACGCCTCTCCTCCTCCCCTTTCACCAGTATGTACTCCCCCAAGGCCCCTGGACCGCCTCCCTTGATACCCCAAGGGTGGATCTTGGTCCTCTCCGCGAGGATTGAAAGCGTCGCGCGGGGGGACTGCAATTTCCAGCTCCGCTCAATACCGCATCCCCCCCTCCATCTACCTGGGCCACCGCTGTCAGGCCTCAGGTTGTAGGTCTCAAACCTCAGAGGTAGATACGCTTCAAGGGCTTCCAGCGGTGTATTCATGGTGTTGGTCATGTTGACATGGACCCCGTCCACCCCGTCGCCTCCTGGTCGACCGCCGCTCCCACCACCGATTGTCTCGTAGAAGGTCCATGGGGTCCCGTCATCCTTGGTGCCCCCGATGGATATGTTGTTCATGGTCCCCAGACCCGCTGCGGGTATTTTCTCGGGGATTGCTTTGGAAAGGGCTCTCATGAGTGTGTCGACGTTCCTCTGACTGGTCTCGACATTCCCACCTGCGACTGGGGCGGGTCTCCGGGGGTTGAGGAAGCAGCCTTCCGGGATGTTGAGGGTGAGGGGTCTGAAGCAGCCCTCGTTCACAGGGATGCTGGGGTCGGTGACGGATATCAGGGTGTAGAATACCCCGGCGAGGGTCACCCCTAGGGGGGCGTTGACGGGGCCCTCGACCTGGGGGCTGGTACCGGTGTAGTCGAAGCTGATGTCCCGTCCTTCCACTTTCACAACAACCTTGATCCTCAGGGGGTCATCGCCTGTCCCGGAGTCCTCAAGCCAGTCCTCCGCCTCGTAAGCGCCGTCTGGGATAGACTGGATCTCGGCCCTGATCCGTTCCTCTGAGTAATCCATCACGGCATCCATGGCGGTGTGGAGGGTCTCGATGCCATAGTCGCCGATGAGGTCCGGGATACGCCTTATCCCAGTGATGTTCGCTGCGATCTGGGCTCTCAGGTCCCCCATCTGGGTGTCCGGGGTCCTCACGTTGCTCCTGATGAGCCAGGATAGCTCGGGGTCTATCCCACCTGACCTGACAAACTTCACCGGTGGGATAATCAGCCCTTCCTGATAAAGTTCAGATGCGTCCCCGGCGATGCTCCCTGGGGCTTTACCGCCAACGTCTGTGTGGTGGGCCTTGTTCGCAGCATAGCCTATCAGCTCTCCTCCATGGTATATCGGGGCTATCATGGTCATGTCAGGGAGGTGGGTGCCGCTAATGTAGGGGTCGTTGAGGAGGAGCATGTCCCCCGGCCCCATATCGCCTCCATATTGGTCGAGGCCTTCCCTTACAGCCATAGCCATGGAGCCAAGGTGGACGGGGATGTGTTCCGCCTGGGCCACCAGCCTGCGCCTGTGATCGAAGAGGGCGCAACTGTGGTCCATCCTCTCTTTGATGTTCGGGGAGTAAGCAGACTTCCTCAGGGCGATACCCATCTCCTCAGCGGCGTAAATCAGCGCCCCTTTGATAACCTCAACCGTCGTAGCGTCCAACGCCATCATGAATCCCTCCTGAGAGTCAGCACTCCGAGGCTTCCAACGTCCAGCCTCCAGTCAGGGTTGACAACGGTGGTGGAATCGTACTGCTCAACGATGGCTGGTCCCCTTATTTCAAAATCCGAACTTAATGCGGTTCTCTCAAACACAGGGGTCTCCATCCAGCTCCCTTCTCCCTTGAAATAGACCATCCTCTCTCGCGTTAGTGAGGTTGGCTTAGCTTCTGATGGGGTTTCCTTGAGCCGGGGTTTCGGGATCACACCGACGGCTCTGAGCCTGAGGCTAACAAGCTCCATCGGCTCCCCTGTCACCTCGTAACCATATATCTCCCTGTGCCTCTCATGGAACGCCCCTGCAGCATCCGTCAAGGTTCGTCCACATGGATGGTCGACGGTGATCTCGTATGACTGACCGAAATACCTCAGATCCAAGCTTCTCTTGAACCTCATCTCTCCAGCCTCGACCCCCTCTGAGAGCAGTACCTCTCTACCTTCCTCCTCCATCTCCTTGAAGAGAGACTCGACCGTCCCGGGGTCGGCTTTCTCCAGCCTGATCAGCATGGCCCTCGAGAAGTCGTGGAAAAGGTCAGCGGTCAGCAGCCCTAGGGCGGAGAACATGCCGGGGCTCGGTGGGACGACGATCTCATCTATCTCAAGCTCCTCAGCCAAGGAGCATGCGTGCATCGGTCCAGCACCCCCGTAGGCAACCAAGGTGAACTTCCTTGGGTCGTACCCCCTCTCCACTGAGACGATCCTCAGGATCTTTGACATCATCGAATCCGCCAGCCTCACGACACTCGCCGCCGTCTCCTCCGGGCTCTGCCCGATCATCTCTCCCAGACGCTCAGCAGCCTTCTTCGCGAGTTCAGGATAAATGCTCATGTCCCCTCCAAGTAGGCTCTGGGGGTTCAACCTGCCGAGCAATAGATTGGCGTCGGTGATGGTGAGATCCTCCCCTCCCCGGTCGTAGCACGCTGGACCTGGCTCGGCACCTGCGCTCACGGGTCCCACATTGAGGGCTCCAGCCTCGTCAGCCCAGGCTATGGTACCTCCGCCGGCGCTGCACTCTGCGAGGTCTATGAATGGGAATCTGACCGGGTATCCACTCCCCTTGAGGAGCCTTCCCATGTGGACGGTCCCCGCCACCTCGTACTCCTGCACCACCTCGGGGCTCATCCCACGGATGGTCCCAGCCTTCGCTGTGGTCCCACCCATATCGAAGCTGATCACTTTCTCCCTTCCTAGGAGCCCCCCCAGCCATGCGGAGCCGATAACCCCAGAGGCGGGGCCTGACTCAACTATGGTGGCGGGTTTCTCTGAGACCACCTCGGCTGTCGCCATCCCCCCGTTGGACTGCATCACATAGAGGGGGGAACCCACGCTCATGTCTTTCAGGTCCGAAGAGAGCCTGGTGATGTAGGTCTTGATGATCGGGGTCAGGACAGCGTTCACCACAGCGGTGCTGAAGCGTTCGTACTCCCGGTAGCCACTGGATATATAGCTTGAGGCCGTTGAGGGGATCTGGGGTAGAGCCTCTGAGAGTGCGCTGAGGGCTTCCTCCTCGTGTGTTGGGTTGATGTATGAGTTGATGAAACCGATGGCGATGGATTGGATACCTTCATCGCGGATGGACTGGATGGCTGATTTGAGTTCCTCTTTTTCAAGGGGTCTCAATATTTCCCCCCTGTGATCGATCCTCTCCCCGACCTCGTATCTGTGCATACGCTCCACCAGCATCGGGGGACGCCTGAAGAAGAGATTGTAAACCTCAGCCCTCCTCTGCCTCCCGATCTCTATGACATCCCTGAACCCTCGGGTGGTGATCAGAGCCGCTCTCGGCAGCTGGAGGTCTACCTGTCCGAACAGGGCGTTGGTGGCTATGGTGGTAGCGTGGCTCACCATACCGATTAGAGCCGGGTCTTCCCCTACCAGGAATCTACCGAAGGCTTCTACCACGCCTTTCTCTGGGTTCTTAGGGACGGTGGGAACCTTGATATTGAGAACTTCCCCCGTCTCCTCTTCCATCGCCACGAGATCTGTAAAGGTCCCTCCTACATCTACGCTGACCCTGAACAGCCGTCAACCCTCCAACATCTCTACTCGGACGTCCGGATTATAAAACTGAAGCGAGTCAGGGGGCTCATCCGGAAACGCCCTCTTCAGCGGCAACCCTCTCGATGAAGCTAGCTGTCCAAGAGGAAATGTCCAATCCTCTGATATCCTTCACCGGGACGTATCTGACATCACTCACATCGGTTGAAGGCTGTAGCTCCCCTCCTATGGCCTCGCAGAGGAACTCGGAGAGAATGTAATTGTACCATGGCCTACCACTTCTATCCCTCACGATGGAGTCAAAGACGGTGAGTAGCCGGATGGGTTTTACCCTAAGTCCGGTCTCCTCTTCCACCTCACGGACAACGGCGTCCTCGACCCTCTCCCCTAGTTCTACAACCCCTCCGGGTAGCCCCCATCTATCCTTGGAGGGCTCGTTCATCCGTCTGACTAAGAGAATACGATCCCCTGAGAAGACGACAGCTGCTACGCCGGGTATGGGTGAGGTTGGGTACTCTCTCCATATGAATGAGCCTTCTAGGGGATCAGTTCACAGCAGAGTGACCAGACTCTATGGCCTTGAAGTTGATCTCTTGCATCGAGGGGCGCATCCCCTCCTTGATGGCCTCTTTCAACTGGTCCAGTGATATGAGATGGGGCATCTTCCCCGAGAGAGCCCCCAATAGGACCATGTTGGCGACGATCGCATTCCCTAACTGGATGGCGATCTCAGTCGCAGACACTGGGATCAATTCAACGTCTCTCCGAAACTCCTCGTCCCCTACCTCCTCCATAACTTTCGAATCTACCAAGACCAAGGCTCCTTTCTTAGCCCGTCCCAGATAGCGTCTGAAGGCGGGGGTGGAGAGGATGACGAGGATGTCGGCCTCCCCGAGGCTGAGGTCATATATCTCGTCATCTGAGACCAGGACCTCAGATCTACAGCTGCCACCCCTGGCTTCTGAGCCGTAGCTCCGGGAGTTGATAACGTCGTAGCCGGTCCTGAACAGAGCGTCTGAGAGGAACTCCCCGGCTGCAACGATGCCCTGCCCCCCAGTCCCAGAGATCATAATACCCTTCTGCATCTCATTCACCCCCTGACTCTTGGATGATGCGGCGAAGCGATTCCGTGAACTCGGGTCGCTCCTCCTGCACGAAGACCCCCAGTTCCACCTTCTCCTCCAAGGGTTCTGCAATCCTCTCGATGGACCCAAGCCCGCCCAGAGCGTCCCAGACCCCGTCATCCTCCGCTTCTATCTTCACGACTCTACCAAGGTTGAGGTGATCGACAGCCGTTACACTTCCTTCGTCCCCTTGAAGGGTTCTCCGAATTTCTCCCAAAGTTCCTTCAATGTCTCCCCGTGGTACTGCGTAACGGTACCCCTCTGGCTCAGGCCTACTCCTGATATAGGTGCTCTCTGCGAACATCTTGAGGATCCTCGTGGGGAGCTCGTAGACGGGGTCCCTGAATCCGAACATACGCCTCTGCTGGGTGGGGCACTGGCTCAAGACCTCTATGAAGGCGAAACCCTTGTGATCGATAGCCT
Source organism: Candidatus Bathyarchaeota archaeon (assembly GCA_050053595.1). GTDB lineage: Archaea > Thermoproteota > Bathyarchaeia > TCS64 > TCS64. Next base: position 5,165 of record JASFTK010000083.1, read on the forward strand.
CCCTGAGACTCCTGGTGAGCCTGATAGGGTGGTCTGTGGTCCACCGTGCGACATAGGTCGCCCCAGCAGCCTCGGCCAGTTTCACCAGGTTGAAGGGGGTTTCAGGATTGCCGTAAGGTGAGGTGGCGGTCCTCTCGTCTTGGTGGGTTGTGGGTGCTATCTGGCCGCCGGTCATTGCGTAGCTCAGGTTGTTCACAAGGATTGTGGTGATGTCGATGTTCCTCCTTGCGGCGTGGATGAGGTGGTTCCCCCCTATGCCCGCGCCGTCCCCGTCCCCTGTGAAGACCACGGTGGCAAGGTTGTTATTGAAGGCCTTGGCGCCGGTGGCGTAAGCCAGAGCCCTCCCATGGGTGGTGTGGAGTGTGTCGCCATTGAAGTTGGGACTAGGGATCCAAGCAGAGCAGCCTATCCCCGAGACACATAACACTTTATCCCTGGGGATCCCGAGGTCCTCGACGGCTCTGACGAAGCAGTTCAGTATGGTGCCGTCCCCGCAGCCAACACAGAAGGCGGACGGCTGGTTGCGGATGTACGTATCCCGATAGTAGCTGAGGGGTCTGACGGGCATCAAGTAGCCCTCCTCAAGGCTCGGTGGATCTCCTCCACCGTCGGGAGCACCCCACCTATCTTGGAGACGGAAACAACCTCGGCCCTCCCACAGGCTACTCTCTCCACCTCCCTCACCAGCTTCCCGACGTTCATCTCCACCACCAAGAATGTATCGATCCGTTCACTGAGCTCAGATATCAGATCCTCGGGGAAGGGCCATATAGTCCTCAGTCTCAACAACCCAGCTTTGATACCGTCAGCCCTAGCTCGCTTAACAGCCCCGTAGCTGGGCCTCGCGGAGGCCCCGAAGGAGATCACCGCAATCTCACAGTCATCCAAATCTACTGATTCGACGTCTCTGAGCTCCTCCTCAGCCCTGAGGATCTTCTCCCTGATCCGGTTCACCTTCATCTGATGGTACTTAGGGCTGTAGTCCCTCACCCCCGTGGGCCTGTGGCAGGACCCGGTCACCAGCAGCTTGTAGCCGTCACCGAACCTCGGCATCTCAGGTACAAGGCTGGCATCTTCAGTCCCGAAGGGGGTGCACTCGTTACCTGTGGGTCTCTTCCTGTCGAGGGTCTCTACCTCATCAGGGATGATGATCTTTTCTTTGATATGCCCTATCATGCCATCGGCCATGAGCATCACGGGGGTCCTGAGCCTCTCAGCGAGGTTGAAGGCCCTGACGGTCAGAT
>JASFTK010000084.1:0-6383 GCA_050053595.1 Candidatus Bathyarchaeota archaeon
CTCAAGCCTTTGCTGCTTCTCTACTTTCTCAGACTCCGCCCTCTCGATCTCTTCGAGTTTGATCTCGATATTGCCCTGGAGTTGGAGCTTCTTGGACTCCAGCTCTCTGACCCTTGCCTCAAGTCCCTGTTTAGTCGTCCGCTTCTCAGCAGCCTCAGATTTCAAAAGTGGCAGGCGGGTGTTACCTTTCTCGGAAGCCTCGTTGGTGAACTCCTCTAAACGCTCCTTTGCCTCTTCCCTCTCCACCAACAGTTTCTCTTTATCAGCTTCGATCGCCTCGATCTCCTTGTTGTTCTCCCTGATCTTTGCCTTGTTATCTCGGATATCCCTCTCAAGGGTCTTTAGCTGGTCCGATAGGCGATAGGCCTCTAGTCTCTTTTCAGCCCTCTCAAGGAGACGGTGCCGTAAGGCGTCGTTCCTCTCCCGCTCTAGCATCACCACCCGGCGCCTCACCTCGTCTCCTTTGGCTGAGGCGACCTCGATTTTCCTCTCGGCCTCGGTGAGCCTGACCTTGGCGTCAGCCTTCTTCTCATCATATTCGGTGATACCGACAAGGTCCTCGAGAGCGGTCATCCGCTCTGAAGGGGTGAGGTCGCTGAGGCGGGTGGCCATCCCCTGGAGCACAATGTTATACCCACCGGGCGTGATCCCCCCCATCTCAAGTATCTCTAGGAGGGCTTTCCTCGAAGTCTTCTTTCCGTTGAGGTAATACTTGCTCTTGCCATCCGTGTCGATCCTCCTTCCCACACTTACAGTGTTCCTGTCGACCGCAAGCGCCCTATCAGAGTTGTTGAGATAAATAGTGACTTGAGCATACTTCGGATTGGATCCTCTCTCCCCTGCACCATCAAAGATGACACCTGAGAGCTCAGGGACCCTCATCCTTTTAGACCCGAGTTCCCCGAATACAAACTGGACAGCGTCGATTATATTGCTCTTCCCGCTTCCATTCGGTCCCGTGATAACATTGAATCCGGGTTGAAAATTTAGTTTTAATTTGCCGCTGAAGGACTTGAAGTTCCTGACCATAATCCGGCTGATATACACCATTTTTCATTATTCCTTTATGTTATCAGGCACCCTACCGTCCATTCCATATGCGATGAAATCCCTGGGGATGCATGTGCACGGATTTCAATATACCCTTAAACAATTCAAAACTGACGTTCGCGAAAAAGGGGATCATATACGGTATTATGGAGTATTAGAGAGGGATTATGGAAATTAAACGAGCTTCGAAGCACCATTCGAAGATTCAGGGGTGGATGACACCCTCATCATAGCCCACGTTAAATACATTTTACTACATTCAATAATCGATATAACAATGAGAATTGAGAAACTTCTCAGCGCAATTGATGAAGCCAACCTAGACGCTTACATAGTATCACATGAACCCAACATCCTGTACTACACCAATTCCATAAGCGGAGGCAAGCTCATCATCACCCCCGACAGCGCCCCCCTCCTAATTACCTCTGATCTCAATCTAAAAATCGCCCAAGATGAGGTGGAAGATTGTGATGTGGAGTCATGCACCAAAAAAGAAGTGTCCGCTAGGATCTTGAAGCAACTAAAAGGTATCAAACCCAAGCGGATAGGATTTGACAGCCTCTCCCTGAGTCAACACCGAGAATTAGTAGAGGGATTTGGGGATGTCGAACTGGTGGAGGCCCCAGATTTAGTCTGGCAGATGAGGAAGGTGAAGGATCATCGCGAGCAAGATTTGATGAGGAGGGCGGGGGTAATCTCCGATATCGGGATGGAAGCCATCAAGGAATTTCTAGAGGAGGGGGTTAGAGAGTACGAGGTTGCAGCAGAGGCAGCTTACGCCATGCGGAGGGAGGGTGCAGGGGATATATCCTTCCCCTTCATCGTGGCCTCAGGACTCCGTTCAACCTACCCCCATGCGGGGGTCAGTGAGAGGAAGATCAGGCGAGGAGATTTCGTCACGGTCGATATGGGAGCTGCTTTCAAGCACTACAAGTCTGACAACACAAGGACCTTCATTATCGGATCCCCTACGAAAAAACAGCGAGATGTCTTCGAAACTGTACTGGATGCCAACGAGGCAGCTCTACCCGAGATCCGTAAAGGTGCCAAAGGAGTTGAGGTTGACAAGGTCGCAAGAGATATTATAGAGAAAGCCGGTTACGGGGAAGCATTCATCCACGGTTTGGGGCACGGTGTTGGACTCGAAGTCCACGAACCTCCCTCTCTCAGTAAAACAAGCGAAGATATTCTGGAGGAGGGGAACATCGTCTCCAACGAGCCCGGAATATACCTGAAAGACTTCGGCATCAGGATAGAGGACACGGTATTGGTCACACATTCAAGCCCGGAAAAGCTCACTAGGTTCGACAAGGATCTCGACGCTATGCGGATCTGACCCGCCTATTTCCCGTATCTCCTGTATCGGTTCTGATAGCTCCTGATAGCCCTCGCCAGATCTATCTCTCTGAAGTCAGGCCAGTAAACGTCTACTAGGAACAGCTCGCTGTAAGCCGACTGCCAGATAAGGAAGTTGCTCAGCCGTGCCTCCCCTGAGGTCCTGATGATAAGATCTGGGTCAGGGTGGGGGAGATCAGAGGTGTAGAGATGCTCCTCGATAAGCTCCTCATTGATATTACTTGGTTCCAGTTCCCCCTCTCTCACTCTGCTCGCGATCTCCTTTGTGGCGTCAACTATCTCAGCCCTCCCACCGTAGGCTAGGGCGAAATTTAAGTAGAACTTGTCGTAGTCTTTGGTGGCGTCCTCCACCTTCTTTATCAGAGACGTTATTTTCTCTGGGAGTAGATTTACCCTCCCTATGACCCGGATTCTCACCTTGTTCTCGTGGATGACCTCTGATTCGAGAAGTTCAGATAGATTCTCTTCATAGATGTTCATCAATTCATCCACTTCCTCCTGGGTTCTGTTGAAGTTCTCAGTGGAGAAGGCGTAAAGTGTTATTGTTTTAATCCCTAAGTCAAGGCACCACTCCAATAGTTTTCTGACCTTTTCAGCTCCCTCCCGGTGACCATGCCAAGGGATCATGGATCTTTCGGAAGCCCACCGCCTGTTCCCATCTAAGATTACACCGATATGCTCAGGGAGTCTGTCTTGGTCTATCTGACTATGGAGCCAGCGTTGGTAGACCTTGTAGATACCTAGCGCAGAGAGGATCCACCTAAGCATTCTCCCACCTTTCAAACATACAATCAAAGATGGGTGTATTAACTATGTCTTTTCTGTGCGTCGTTGGAAGGGGATATTCCTATCTCGTCCGTAGATTACTAGGACGGATGCGATGGTGGTAACTACCCCCGCTATGGTAAAGATGACAAGAGGTGAGAATAGGTGGAGTGTCTTCTCAGGCTCGATTAAGACCTTAGCGGATTCAATAGCGATGAACCTTAGCCAGAATGTGACAATGATCCCCACAATGTTCTGCCAGATCTTTGAGTCCTTCCTGATATAGTGGGCGGCAACCCCCCCGATGAGGGAGACCATCGCGCCCAGTATAATGAGGTCTATGGCTTCCAGTAAGAAGTGGCCTATCAGGGTTGGAGACTGTTGGAGCCACCAAGAGAACTTACCCCACCAGGGAGGGGAGGGGTTGGGCACGTAGTTCCAGGCGTTGATGATCCCCCTGATAGAGCCGACTATGGTGAGGATGATACCTACGCTAAGGGCTGCCAGTGTGAGCTGTCGGTCGGGGGGCGGCATCCTCAGTCTGACGATGTCAAGTTTCTCCTCCCATCCAAAGCCTTTGATGAGGAGGACGAGTCCCATCACGAATGTGAGGATCATACCCGCATTCTGGAGCTGGTTAAAGACCAGTAGGATGCCCACTATGATGAGCATCACCCCGGGGACCCCAAGGCTGACTCTGGAATAATAGGGGTCCTCCACAAGCTGTCTCAGATACCTAAATATGACCGCCCAGGTCTCCTCAAGGCGTTCGCTGTGTTTAACCACCACATGTTGGATTGAGGTGATGGGTACCCTAGATTGGACCAGAGGGAGAACCGCTTCGTCTGCGTAGCCATCCGTGACAAGGATGACCCCTGTCGCCCTGAATGATCTGAGGACGCTCTCTAGTTCCTTCACCACCCGTCTGTCCGCGTCAACCCCCCCTTGTGAGGAGCCCGCGATGGTGGCCACCTCGTATGTGTCTTCAGAATATTCATTCAGCAGTCTATTGTAAAGCTTGACAGCGCCGAACATCGCGTTGGCGTCCGCTTCTTCGGGGTCAGCAAGGGACAGGGCTGTGGCCGCCTCTATATTGGCGTCTTTACCGGTAACAGGAGTCTCTATTCTCGCCTTCTTCCCGATGTCGTCGTCTACATCTATGCAGAGGATGAGTGTCCTCTCCCCGCCTGCTCTGGACTCCACCGGGATCCCTGATCCAGTTGGGGTGAGGGGATATTTAGGTTCTTAGATTTCTAGGTCCAGAGCCTCTTTGAGACCTTTATATCGGTTCCGGATGGTGACCTCTGTGACTCCGGCGGCATCCGCTATCATCTTCTGGGTCCGCTTCTCGTCGTTCATGACACATGCGATATACAAAGCTGCAGCTGCCAAGCCCATAGGGTCCTTCCCTGCAGTGGTCTTCAGCCTCTCCGCTTCCCTCAGGATGTCGACGGCCCTCTGCTGGGTTCTTTCCCCTACTTTTACCTTCGCTGCGATTTTGGGGACCCTTATCTTGGCGGAGGGGATAGGCATCTTGATCTTGAGTTCTCTCAAGAGCAGCCTGTAGCAACGGGCGATATCCTTCTTATCGATGGGACTGTGTTTAGCGAGTTCCCGTAAGGTCCTCGGGGTCTGGCTGGTCCTGCAGGCGGCATATAGAGATGCTGCAGCGATTGCCGATATTGAGCGGCCGCGGACTAGCCCTTTGTCTAGGGCTTTCCTGTAGATGACGGCTGCTTTCTCCTTGATGGAGGGGGGTATGTGGAGCTTGTCGGTCAGCCGGTCTAGCTCCGCCATGGCCTGTGCCAAGTTCCTGTCTACCGAGGAGTGGACCCTGGATCTGATCTGCCATTTCCGGAGACGGAGCATCTGGAGTTTGGTCTTAAGTGGAATCTTCCGTCCGTATGCATCCCTGCTTACCCGCCCTATCATGGTAGTTAAGCCCTTGTCGTGGACTGAGAAGGATAAGGGTACGCCTACTCGGCTCCTCGATTCTTTCTCTGTCTGGGTGAAGGCCCTCCATTCCGGGCCTTTGTTGATGACGGAATCGGTGACCACAAGCCCGCAGTTGCCACAGATCACCTCCCCAGAGTCCTTGTCATGGATAAGATTGTCGCTGCCGCACTCTGGACATGCTTCCTCTCTCTCTATCTTTTCTCTTCTTGACATTTAATCCCTCAATATATTGGGTTTTGTAATTCCATCGCGAATCTTCATCTTATAAGATTCAGAAATCCGGTCACTTGGAGCATTACCCTCTCCAAATGGATGTAATATTTAAGCTTTTTGGTAGCTACCTATACCATCTATACATGGACTAGGATAGTATATAGTAAACATTCCCGGAATGTATTATCGTCTCATCAACTGTCTCAGTATATATTTTTATGTCCGGCATCCCGGTGTTCCTGAAGGAAAAGATAATATCGCTTCCGGCGGAGTGATAGCGTGGTTATGTCATGGTGGTCTTTCCCGGATCCATCCGATGGGCCATTGATGGGCTCTTGACCGATCTCTCGGGGGCGCCGGGTGTCTCAGCGATTGGGTTGTATGGGAGTTGGGTCAGGGGTGATGCTACGGATTCTAGTGATCTGGATCTCTTGGTTGTGGATGGGTCTGGGGTGGATTATGAGTGGAGTGAGACGAGGGATATGGAGGGGTTTTTGGTGGATCTGAACCATGTTCCCGGGGTGTGGGTGAGGGAGCCGGTGAATCCCGTCGTTGATCACAAGCTCCACGAGGCTGTGGTCCTTCATGACCCGGAGGTGGTGTTGGGGTCGGCTAGGGGTTTTGTCGAGAGGAATTTTCGTAGTCCGGGGAGGATCGAGGTGAGGACTGACGGTTTCATTGCGATGTCGGAGATGTATTTGAGCCGGGCGTCTGGGGCTGTCAACCGGGGTGATGTGGAGACTGCAGCTGTCTATGTTGGGTTGGGTTTGGTCCCTGCAGGTTATGCGTTGATGGATGTGGCGGGGGTGCCGGTGACCCGTAGGGGGTTTGTCTGGAATTTGAGGAGGGCCTGTATGTTGATGGGGGTGGATGAGTTTTATGGCGGTTTTATTTCATCCTGTCGTCTGGGGCGTCTTGGTCGTTCGAGGGTGGAGGGGGCTGTGGATGGTTTCCGCGGTGCTTGGGAGGGGGTTTCCCGTTTTATGGTTGAGAACCGGAGGGTTTTGAGGGGTCTCCATGGGAAGTTGAGGCGGGATCTG
>JASFTK010000085.1:0-6346 GCA_050053595.1 Candidatus Bathyarchaeota archaeon
ATCTGTACGCGCCTTTAGGTAGGGGCATCAGGACCCTGTCGTATAACCTCCCCAGACTGGGACAGACAGTCCTGACGTCCCCCTGGAAAGCCCCTATTTTCCCTGAGACCCTGTTGAGATGGATGTTGTCGACGCAATAGTTGTGGGCGATGGGGTTGAGCTCTACGGCCGTGATCCTCATCTCGCTGTGCTCTTTGGCTAAACGGATGGGTATTGGCCCGACGCCGCTGAACATGACCAAGACATCCTCGTCTTCACCCGCAGCAGATACCAGTCGGGACCTCTCGGAGCTCTCCCTGGGTGAGAAATAGACCCTCCTGGGATCAAGCCTGAATACGCAGCCGGATTCTCTGTGGAGGACCTCAGTGTCAGGATCCCCCGCTATGAGCCTGAGATCCCTGGTCCGGTATTCGCCCCGCCTCCCTGATTCTTTGCTGAGGACACTGGTCACGTTCTTGTTCACTCTCATGAGGGCTTCAGCGATGGCACTTTCATAGTCCTCCAACTCATCAGGGATCTCGATGATTGCCACAGCCTTCCTTTTAGACCCGAGGATGTCAAAGGAACGGGTGACAAGGTTCAGCGTATTCTCTGGTAGAACGCCCCTGAGCTCAGCTCGGAGATCACGGCTCATCTCGGGGATAGGTGACTGCAAGGGTCTTATTTATCCAGTGGTTCTCCCGTCTGCTCGCTAGAAGATGGTCCTCTCACCAGTCTTCCGCAACAGCTTACCTGACGCCTTTATCTCGTCTTGGAACAGATCGTCGGGTAGATAGTCTTCACGGGTCCGACGCTTTATGGACTTGCCGCAAACACCATCCTCTAAGAGCTGTCGCCTGAAACAGGCAGCGTAGGTACATCTATTGGGGTTGCACTTTTCGTTGGTCCACTCACACCAACCCTGATTACCCTTCTTTCTTAGGGCTCGTTTAGTGCAGTTAAAGTCACGACAGGTGGGATAACACTGTTTAGCTCCGGCCAAAATGGTACACCTTAGATCGATGTCAGAATATCTAATCATTAAGGGGTGGAATGGAATAAGATTTAAACTTTATTCATCTTCTTGCCTTATCCTACATAAATATCAGTATAGTGGGGATCGGGTGGGATTGCATTGGTAAGGGTTGTGGTGAGCGGGATCCCCCGAGGGTATCAGATGCCTAAGAAGGACGGTAACTGTTTGTTGGAGAGACACCGACGCCAGATTCTAAACGTCTCGCCACAGGTAGATCTTGTGGAAATACCCCAAAAAGATGTACACACACATGAGGGTATGATAGAAGGGGTAGAGGTTCTATTAGCTGAGGGGGGTAACAGGGTACATTACGGTGAGGAGTTAGACTGGGAGGACTATACGAAATTCTTCACCCCGAGCCTGAAATGGGTCCAGCTCTGTAGCACGGGGTTCAGCGACAACATCACCCCTGAGGTCCTCCGGGGAGAGGTGGTCCTCACCAACGCCCCGGGTATCCACACCATCCCCATCGCGGAGAGCGTGATCGCTGCTATGCTGGACCATGCCTAGAAGCTGGAGCAGAGGAGGGTTGATCAGGAAGGCCATCACTGGAGGCAGCTCAGATGTAGTGAGCTCCATGGGAGCACCGTCCTCCTCCTGGGCCTCGGTAACATCGGGAGGCGGGTGGCAAGGCTCTGTAAAGCTTTCGATATGAGGGTCATCGGCACCAAGAGGAGTTTGAAACCTGTGCCAAATGTGGACCTGGTCTTCCCCGTGGAAGAGTTGAGAGATTATCTTCCTGAAACAAATTATATTGTGATAGCCGCTCCCCTCACCCCGTCAACTGAGAACATGATTGGAGCGGAAGAGTTTGAGGCGATGAAGGATTCCGCTTACCTGATAAACGTGGGGCGGGGAAGGATCGTCGATGAGGGGGCAATGATAGAGGCGTTGAGGGGGAAGAGAATTGGCGGCGCCTATCTCGACTGCCATGTGCAGGAGCCCCTGCCCCCCAACCATCCCCTCTGGGACCTTAAGGGGGCCTTCGTAATCCCCCACGACAGCCACTCCTCCCCTTACATCGGTGACCGTATCATCGATATCTTCTGTGAGAACCTCGACCGATACCTCAAAGGTGAGCCCCTCATGTATGTCTGCGACCCGGATCGGGGATACTGACATGGGACCAAGGGGTTCAAATAAGTCTAAGGAAATATTCTATCTCTGATGTCGATCTCCAGAGTGGAGGATGCTGGGAGCGCTCAAACTGCTGCGAAGCGATTTCTGGCGGCCCAGTTCGGATCAGATAAACTGAAAGAGATCACATTCTCCAAGTCCTGGTATACACAGGGAGCCCAGAAGGACCTCTGGGAGGTGGAAGGGGATGCTGTCATCAAGAAGGGTTGGTTCAGTAAGGAGAATATCCATTTCAAGTTCCAGGTAGACCCAGAGTCAGGTAGGGTCATAGCCTACGAGATATGAACACCCCAAGTAGGAAGCTCCAACCCTCTCCCGATATCTCATAAGGGGGGTTATCTCTCATCCAGCTCCAGCAAGAGCTGAAGGGTTGACCTTCTATTAGTCGTTTGAGTTAAGGGGGCTTAGGGTCTTGAGGCACATACAGATTAGGTGTACGGAGGTTATACGGGGGGCAACTCTGATTTTTGGGGTTTGGCTCTCAGGTCCTCGGGGATGTCCACAGCTCTCACGACGTTGATGGAGTTTATTACATAGATGGGACTCCCGTCAGGCTCGTAGTTCTTCAGACGTTTCACCCCTCTGAGGACCAGTTTGACCTTGAGGGTGGTCCCGTCGCTGAGGGCATAAGTGTTCCAGTTCTCCTTGACCTCCTGGAAGTCCAGGTCGACACTTCCGGCGAGGGCCTTCATGGGCAGCTTCCTCTGACTCATACTGTTCAATATTCCGGGGGTGAGTATATACCCTTTCCCACGGTCAACATTTAAAAAAGATTGCTCAAATGATCTGATTGGTCATTGAAATGTCTTCATGGGACGACTGGTTCAAGAGATTCAGAGAGCGCAGAGGATTCTTCTTCCCTGAGATCGACAGCATGATCAAAGAGATGGAGAAAGAGATGGCGGAAGCCTTCAAGAACATGGAGAACCTTATGCCCCGAGATATGGTCAGAGTGAGGCGCCAGCCTGATGGCTCTGTCAGGAGGGAGTACGGCCCATTCGTCTATGGTTACTCGGTGAAGATAGGCCCTGATGGCAAGCCCATCGTCAGAGAGTTCGGGAACATCAAACCCGGACCCAGTGGTGAGGGGAAGCCCCCCCTCAACCTCCAAGACCGGAGGGAGCCATTGATCGACATCATCGAGGAGGATGACCAGGTCAAAGTCCTCGCCGAGCTCCCGGGCGTTGAGAGAGAAGAGATACAGCTCTACACAGAGGGGCATAAACTGGTAATCAATGTCGAGACCCCCGAGCGGAGTTACCACAAAGAATTGGAGTTCCCGTATGAGATCGACGAGACCGCCTCCACATCCACCTACAGGAACGGCGTCCTTGAGACTCTGCTGAAGAAGAAGGAGCGTCGTGAAAAAGGCTCCCATATCGATATCAAGTGACCCTACTCGATCCACGCAAGGCCGATCTTGATCGGGGATCTTATGCTCTTCCCGAGGTTCACAGCCCGTCTGAAACGCTCAATGGGGCTGGGTTGACTGAGAAACCACTCGAATACATGGTACTCTCCCACCACGGGCCCCCCCTCATCCTGCGAGGCCCCCAACAGCCTATCTGTTTCAACACCATAGCTCTGAGCAGCCTTTATGAGACCTTTACAGTCTCTGAGGGCCAGGGTCGGGTCAACGAAAAGTAGACCTTTAACGGGTGTGAGCGTGGACCGGTTCTCACCCCGCAGATTCCCAGCGGTTCCTACAACCACCTTCAATAATGCGGTCAGGAGACTAGCAGGATCCCCCGTATGTGCTAAGACACGTTCATCAGCCACAAGAGCCATAGGACGGGTCGCCCTGACTGACTGGGACAGGGTCAAAGCGAAAGGTATGTAGCCCAACGCCGCTGCAGTCTTGTCTCTCAGATCCTCTCCCTCCCCCCTGATCCGGCTCTTGATATACCCCCCTGTCAACCTGTAAGATAACGCCAAGAGACCTGAGAACATAGTAGCGGCGCCCAGGAAACCCGAATCAGAAGCCCCGAGCATCCAGACAATGACCGACCGGACCTCGCGGTAGTTTAGGGAGGCCAACAACCCCCGTGTGAAAAAGAGCTGAGATTGCCCCCTAATTGTTGAGACGACCAAGGCGTTAGGGGTCTTTGCATCGATGATCCCAACCCTTGAGACCTCCCTCTCCATCATCTCAGCCTCCTTCTCTATAAGGGACCAGAGGACCGGATCACCCTCTTTCCGGATCCATCTGGGTTTGAGGAGAGAAGAGATGAGGGTGGGACCCAACACCCATTCAATAACTATGGCGACCACAGCCAAGAGGAACCCCGCTGCAGTCACAGATACGGGATCAAAACGGAAGATAAGGGACAGAACCACCCAAGAGAACCCCAGAGAGACCACAAGATGTATAATGAAGTGTAAGGCGAGAGCCGGGCGTAGCCGGGCTTTAAGTCTCCACATAGGGTTCCCCGTGGAAATACCCCCAGAGGGTAATATCTGTTATGAGACACCAACCCCCCATGAATGGGATACCCAGCACACCCGAGTTTCATGATAACCTATTTATCAAATCCCGAGTTATAAGAGAACGGCCGATGATGTAAAGGCATTAGGGAGAATATATGACCGATCAGAGTTACGCTGAGGCCACGCGGTAAGTAGCAGAGACAACTGCTACCCCGCATCAGGATCACATTCAATATGAACAAAAAGACCACAAAATACACTAACCTCAGGGTCACCAGTGCTAAGACCTTGGGTGCAGTGGTGAATCTCCTTGATTCTCAAGGAAAAGGAGCCAGTGGGTTTGTGGGGGTCGCCGATGTATTTTTAGAGGTTGAGCATTAAGTTCTTGAGACGAGTAGAAGGAGCAATACGGGAAGGCTGAGGGCTGATTGGCCGAAGAAGACATAGACAGGCTTGAAGCGGAATCCTCATCCCTCTTCGATAAACGGGATGGTCTGAGCAAAGAGAGAGATAGACATAGGAAGGAGAGGGACAGCCTCAACGAGTCCGTCAAGACCCTCCAAGATAGGGCGAACGCGGAGAAAGAGCAGAGAGACACCATCAACAAGAAAGTCGCAAGGCTCAAATCCAGACTTGGGACCCTCCGCAGTCGTTTAGACGAGAAACGGGGTCAAGTCAAGGGCCTTGATGAGAAGTTGAAGGAGAGCAGGAGGAGGTTGAATTCTCGGCGGAGGATACAGGAGGAGCTCCGAGATATCGAATGGACCCTGTCAACCACCCCCACCCTTGAGATCAAGGACAAGGAGACCCAGCTGGTGGAGAGGGCCAACACCCTTAGAGAGGAGATCCATAAGCACGAGGAGCTGGACTCCAGGGACGATATGTTCGTCATGTCCCTGGCCGACGCTAAGGCCATACAGTTAGAGATCAGGGAGACCCTGGATGAGATGGATGAGCTCCACAAGGTGAGTGAGGGGCACCACGAGAGGATGATCGCCCTCTATAGACAGGCTGACGAGGAGAGGAGGAGGGCCGATGAGGCTCACGAGAGTTTTGTCGAAGCCCTCAAGGGTATAAGGGAGGTCAATAGAGAGATTGACGGGGTCATGAAGGCCCTCAGGAAACACAGGGCAGCCCTCCGAGAGAAAGACCAGGCCAGATCGTTCAGGCGTTCAAAGGCCATGGAGGAGAAGAAGAACGAGCTGGCTGAGAAAGCCCGCAGGAAGTTAGAGGATGGGGAGAAACTCACCCTGGAAGAGATGAAGCTCATCTACGGGGAAGGATAACCTTCCTTAGGTATTCGATGGCTAGATTCTCAGGAGGGGGCAGGTCATACAGTGGATCCCACCGTTCCCTTTCCTCATCTCCTCCCCCGGGATCTGGACCACCTCGATACCCCTCTCCCTTGCCTCCTCCATCACCCTAGGGTTACCAGTGTAATGCAGCGCTAGTTCCTTGTCCACGGTGAGGAAATTCGCGGCCATATCAAGGCGTTCCCTATCGGTGATCTCTAGGAGATCCCAGCCCTCCTCAACAAGCCAGTCGATGAAAGAGCCATCCCAAATCTCCTCGTCGCTGTAGAATATAGCAGGGGCGTACTCCAGTGTCTCTACGTGGACAAGGGCGGTCTTATCTGGGAGTTCAGCGAAGTCCCCGTCAATGTGGATGTCATCCGGGGGGACATTGAGGACGATAAAGGTGTCGACCAGGTCTTCCCCAAACAGGAAATCCCTCACAGAATCAAGTGCCCCTGGGGTAGTCCTCTGG